>NZ_JBWBQS010000022.1:0-65984 GCF_056279125.1 Novosphingobium sp. Sphag1I
TGATCCTTCGCACCAGTGCTAACACCAGAGCTAGCACCGGGGCCTAAATCCACACCGGATGGGCATCCACAAGGCGGCCGCTATCGGAGGCGTACCGTGCTTGCGGCAAACCTCCACGGTCGGAAGCCCCGCCTCCTGCTCTTTGATCATCCCGATAATCTGCGCCTCGGTGAAACGGCTCTTCCTCATGCGTCTGCTCCTTCTCGTAGGCAGACTCTACATCAGAATGAGGGATCTTTCGGGGGGCAGGTCACTCATGGAAGGCGCCGCCGAGCAGGAATTGGGCGCAGGCACATGCCTGCTGATCCTGGCCGGTACGCCACACTGGGTCACCTATACCGCCGATCCGACAATCTGGCTTGCGGTCCATATTGGAGAGGGCTGAGCTATTGGAGATGATTGTCGGCAAACTCACCTGCGAGACCTGCTTTGCGCTTTTCCAACGGTAACAGGCTGTCTATCAGGCGCGCGCTATGACCCTCCCTTCCCTAGCCGACTTGGAACACGCCGCACGACTGCTCGAAGCGCATCCCAATTTTCGGATGCTGCGACGTTTACGCGCTGTCGACCGGCTCTATAACGGCTCGATCCAGGGCGACATGCGTGTTGGCGTGGCCATCGATGTTGAGACGATTAGCCCGAAGAATCGCCAGTTCGCTAGTTAGCCAGCAGTGGCTAATCCAGTGACGGGAAGGCATTTCCACGATTCCACATCTGCCTCAGTCTCGAGTTCCCGAAGCAGGTGCGGATCCGTCTTGAGCCCCTTGCTAGGCTCAGGCCTTATCGTACACTCGCTTTAATTTTGGTCAAAAAGAATGATTTAACGAAAAAAGGCTTGAACGAGAGTTCAAGCCCTTCACGTTGCCTGTTCGACTCCTAGTGGAGTTCAGTCGTCCTTGATTGGCAGACAAAGCTTCATGATAGGTCCTCCAGCTTGTTCGAAACGGTCCAACGTCTGTCGCTATGCTCTTTGTGTGGGGTGTAACGATTAAACAATCAAGCGCTTTCTCCCTCTTCGTTGGGTCTCTGCGGCGTACCGAGTGCTTCCAAAGTCCGTTCGGCATCTCGCAGAACAATCGCGTCGTTGGTCGACCAGACCTCCCGTCGCTGCGGGGCGCTCAGGATGGCGACGATCCGCTCCGCGGCCTCGCGAGCTCCAGGCTGGTCGCCCAGCATGCCCCGCAACGCCCTGACCGTGTCCCAGCGCGAGACGTCCTCGCCCGCTTCAGCCGTGAGCTCTGCAAGGGAACTGCGGATTTTTCCCTCGTCGAACCCAAGCTCGGTGAGGCGTATCTGCTCTCCTCCATTACGAAGGAAATCGAGTATGAAGTAGAGCAGGTTGTTGAGGGACTTGCTGCTTTGCGCAGCGTCGCCCGCAGCAACATCTAACGCCTCCGCGGTTAGAACGATCGCGTGATGGATGTCGTCAAGAGCTCCGGCACTGTCTTCGGCCGGATGTGGGCTCTGCAGGCGCCGTATAGCATTTTCCCAGAATGAGAAGGCTAGAAGCCTGCGTGATGCAGACCGAAGCCAATGGTCTTCCGGAAGCTCAGATCCGTCGAGACCGGATACAGCCTCTTCGTACATGCTGCGCGATGCCCTTTGGTCGCCGAGCTCATCCAGGGTTCTGGCAAGGCGGTATTTCGGCATCACTCGTTGTGGAAATAGCTCAAGCATGTGCGTATAAATGCGGCTAGCCTCAACGAATGCGACGTTACCGCCGGTGCCTCCGAGCTCATTGCCGATCTCGAACAGAAGCAGCGCCCGTTCCATTTCGAGAACGTAGAGTATCTCGTTCTCGTGGGCCGTGGTCAGATTCATAGCTCGAAGTTTCTCCGCGGAGCGGATCAGGTCTCCTGCCGCTCGGCGGCACGCAGTACGGCGTGCGACTTCCGGTGTGCGAGGCGTCTGCACGGCAGCATGCGCTTGGCGAACCGCCGCGTCGGCGAGATGCTTCGCGTTCTCGTCTAGGCCGGCAATTTGCTCGAGCCTGTCGACGGCCTGATCAGTGGGGCGTGGGCTAATCGCCCGGATACGGCCGTCGCCCTCCATCTGAAGCTTGATCTGATCGCCGTACTGGGCAAGGCCATCGATCAGCGTCTTCATGACATTGAGATGGGCCTCGTTCAATTCTAGGCGCGCTGCTTCGGACTTGTCGAGGGTCGCCGCCTCGCCCTCGCGCTTGTACTTGAGACTGTGATCGATCTCTCCCCACACGTCCTCGAATGCCGTCCGCACCTGTATCTCGACGGGGATGTCTCGATACGCTGAGCGATATTTTCCACGACACCAGGCCACGATGTGGATCGAGGTATAGTTCTGGGGCGTCTGCTCGACCTTCGTCCGTTCTGAAAGGCCGAAGGCGTGGCAGAGTGCGCGGACCCGTCCGGGCAGGTCCTGTGCGTCACCGGTAGGATTGGTGGAGTAGATTATGACCTCTTCCACCCCACGATTGCTAAACACATTGTCCATGTCCCGCATCCCGGCTTCGATCCGCTCGAGTAGGATTGGCAGGATGTCCAAGGTATCGAGCCGGTAGAGGGTGACAATGCGTAGGCCGACGAGGTCACGCAAGCTGGAAACCTGGTAATCAGGTTTGTCGCCCCGTCTCTTGCGCTGGACCTTTTCTACGATCTTGAAATCTTCCTTGACGCGAACCTTCACGGCGTAGGCCAGATCCGAGATCGCCGGCGTACCCGTGTTCATTTCGAGCAGCAGGCGCTTTCTGACGCTGTCGGCGCCGCGCAGTGCTTCCACCGTCGCAAGTTCTAGCTCTTTGTCCATGTCAGTCATAAGAGGGGGGTAGCAGAGAAGCATTACGATAGCTTTATTGCTCGACCAAGGGACACTAAATGCTTTACCAAATGTGATGATGAAGACACACCGCAGCCTGCCACGATGAAGCGGCAGCGTGCCTGAGGAAGATCGTAAACGCGCATTTCACAGCACGCATATTACGCTAACTGGGCGGCGATCATAAATGGCGCAAGGGCCACCGATGACTGGACACTGGCGCGATCGAGAATTTCACCTTCAATGGCCGAACTGTCGACCGCTTCCTGCGCCATGAGAGAGAGGGTCAAGCCCTGCCGCTCTTCCTCATCCAGATGAGCCAGAGAACCAACCGCCACCCCTGCTCCTTTGAGGAAATGATCCTCAAGAGGCCGCAACGCGGCGGCATTGTAGCGAAATGCAGGCCAATCGGGTTGTTGCCAGTTCCAGCGCATGATGGATGAAGCCTAACTCTATCCATCAACTAAATGCAAGATATGATCTATAGAACTAGCACCTATCAATCACCTTCTCTCCCGATGGAGAAGGAAAAGGCCTTGATGCCAACTGGTAAGGCACCCCAATCCGCCGCTTGGCCCCGGCCCTCCGCCGGATCAACCCACGCACAAAATTCTGAGCATCACTCGCTACCGGAAATGACGCCTGACGCACCTGCCCCGCCGTGCCAATCCGGCCCCAGCGGTATTCGACAATCCACAAGCCGAAGAGATCCGTGCTGACGTCAATCTGATAATGCCGGGCAATGTTGCGCGCCGGATCCAAGGCCCGCAGGCTGATCGAGGATGGCCAAGGCAGACTGTCATTCGGCATGGCACGGATGATCGCGCGCCTGCTTTCCCACGTCCAACGAGGAATTTGAATCAGGAGCCGCCAACTGATTCACGTTGGCGATCAGGGAAGGACGACGCCTTGCGCCCCCTTCCCTGTTGCGCGGATCAGCCGTTCAGCTTGTCCTTGACCGCCTTGGCAGCCGAGAAGCCGAGCTTTTTGGACGCGGCAATCTGGATCGTGGCACCGGTCGAAGGATTGCGACCTTCACGCGCCGGGCTTTCCTTGACCTTGAACTTGCCAAAGCCGTTGAGCGAAACTTCTTCGCCTGCCGCCGCCGCATCGGCAATCACACCAAAGAGCGTATCGACATAGGTGCGGGCATCAGCCTTGGTCAGGCCCTGTGCCGCCGCCAGCTTGTCGGCAAGATCGCTGTTATTCATGGGGTCATATCCTTGAAGGGAAATTGGACCGCCTTGCTAACGCGCGCTTCGGCGCGGGTCTATCGAGGAAACACGGGGATTTCGTGGCCGGAGATCAGGCATCCACAGTCTTGTGCACCTCGGCCCTGCTATTCCGCATGGGCAGTGATGATGGCCACCACCGCGCCGCGTCCCGGACGCTGGTCCACCACATAGGGGCGCTGCGGATCGCCGGTGTCGATGACCAGCAGGTCCCTGCCCTCCTGCTCGGCCATGGTAGCGGCAAGCCGCCAGGCATTGGCAAAACTGGCATGGCTTAGAGATGACCGCCGCGCCGAACTTTTCATGGGCGCGGTCGACGACAAGCTGCCCGCACATTCAATAGTCCTCCGGGAGCAGGATGGTCATCACCCGCACCGTCTTGGTCGAATCGGCAGGATCCTCCGACCCGAATTCGAGGCCGGGGGCATAATAATCGAGCTTCATCCAGACCTTGAGGCCGAGAAAGGTGATCGCGGCAAAGTCGTGCTCGGGACTGTCCTCACCAAAGGTACAGTCCCGAAAGGCGGCCAGGAGCTTCGCCTGAAGCACGAAGCCCTCCTCTGGCGCGCTGGGCGCATCGGCGAGTTGTTCGAGGCAATTGCGGGTGATGACGATCTGCGCTTGGGGATCGAGGCCAAGGCGCACACGGTCATTGAGGCGAGCAATCTGCTCGTGGCGCGCTATTTCGGCCGCAGGCTGGGCGGTGATGGGCATGGGTGTCTTTCGCGATGGAGGGAAAATCAGGCGGCAAGCAGTGCGGTCAGCACCGGGTCGATCGCGAAACCCAAGGCCTTTGCCAGTTCGATGGCCGCCTCTATCTGCTCCAGCCGCATGCCAAGACCCGCCGCGAATTCGGCAGCGCTCTCCCCAGGTTTGGGGCTGACGCCATGCAGCTTGCCGTGCGCCTCGGTGACCGCAAAGGGCCAGAAATGGGCAACGCCCACCACTTGTTCGGCCAGGATCAGCAGCGTGTCGCCGCTGCCGATCGCCACATCGACCTGCGTGGCATCATAGGCATTCCCGGTCGTGGCAAAGCCATGGTAGCGGCGGGCGGTGAAGGCGAAACGGTCGCTATCGGACATCATCGGAAGAACTTTCAAAACGAGCGGAATTGCTCGTCTCTCCCCTTCCCCCTCTGCTTGGTCCGGCGCTGTGGCGCCGTTGTTGAGACGCCTTCCAATGTGCATGGTCGCAAAGCGAGTGTGGCCAGTCGCCAGTGGGAAATGGCCACAGCACACGCCACTGGCCAACTGCCATTGGGCTGAACGACGCCAAGCTATTGTTATCGGCAGGGAAGCTTCACCAATTTATCATGTCTGGTGAACTGGACCGAACGAGTTTCGATGGCCCCGGAACGCAACGCGCAATCCGCCGCAGATGATGCTTTCCCGATCCCCTGCCGGATATCGGGTGACACCATGTCAATCCGTCGTCAGTTACGGATCGCGCCATGATAGAAGGATGGAACGAGGCCGCAGATATCCTCCGGTGACCAGCGCAGGTGGCCACCAGACAGGAAGCGCCCATCCTGCGGTTTCACGGTGACCGGCGCGTTGGTGGCAACATCAAAGAACGTGCCATTGATTGGATCCATCGTCGCAACCCGGCAAGCCTCGAAGATGACCGGCCGGGCCAGATCGATTGTGAAAAGCTGATCAATGGGAACCAGAGCATAGAGACAAAACAGGAATGAGGTCGAACAGGCGTTTTCCACCAGCTCCTTGAGCTTCTCCATGCCGAGCAACGGTGCGCGTTGGCGTGGCCGGCGATGCATGCGTCCACCCTGCGCCCGGTTCCGATTGCCCGAAGCCTTGCGATATTCCCCCAGCGTGTAACCCATTTGCGCCAGCGCGAAACACAAGTTTCCATCGATCTCCAGATCCCCGAAATCCGCCCATGGCCGGCGCGACTGAACAAGGGCATCGTCGAGCCAGGGTTGCGTATTGAACCGGAACAACAGTTCCACACGTTCGTGGCTGGAGAACAGATCCTGCGGCGAACTGGTATCCCGGTCTGCAGCGCCATCTTCCCACGCATAGCAAATGGCATCCATCAGCCCATCGTCCGGCGCGCGGCCGGTGAACTGGTGCAAGGAACAGCGCACAGCCGGAGCGACCGTGTGAATCCAGGTTTCCTGAAAACAGGCAGGCGGCAGTTGGCCTTGCACGGCTTCATCGACATCGGCGTCCGCATATTTAGCGTCGATAATCCGCGCAGCGATGGAATTGAGCGTCTTGAGATCCCAGCGATCTGACGAACAGCGATCATATCGCCGGTGCGGGTAATTCTCGGTCAACGCGCCGAGCCATTGCTCCCCTTGGGCGCTGTTCAGGAAATCGGCAATTTGATCGGGTTGGCACGAAGCAGGGAGCGGGGGGACAGCGAACATGGCGACTTCTCCTAACTTGAAGGTTCACCAAGCCCCCTCCCCCTCTCCTTTTCCGGGAGGCGAAGGCGCCTGAGTTAAGGCGGGACATTTCTCGTCAGCGACACCTTACCCCCATTGCCCGGTATAATCGGCCAGTTCCTCGATCAGATCATAATGGCAGTCGAACATCAGCCAGGCGCAACCGAGCTGACGAGCATGGAGGATGCATTGCGCCAGATCGGCAGGAATATCTTCCGGGGGATCATCGGTGGCATAGATGAACCAACCGACTTCGCCCTTTTCAATGGCGCTGAAGGGCGCGGTCGGCAGATAGACGTTACAGGTCTGCTCCGTGAGGTGGCCGGTGGAAAGCGCCAACAGGCTTTCGATCATTGGAGCGGCTCCTGCGCTTCGGGCAAGGTTTGCCCTGCGGGCGCTGCCCCGCCCTGCGCCAGCGCCAGCGCGTCGAGCAATTTGCGCCGGGCGATCGCGTCATGCCCCCGGCTGCGAGCCCCCTCCCCATCATTGAGTACGCTCAAGGCCCAACGGGCGGCTTCGACCAAGGCCTCGGCAGCATCGCGCTGACGTAACTTTGCGCGGGCGGCATCAATGGCGGCAATCTCGTCAGGATCGGTGATCTCATATTCCTCAAGATGCCTGAGGTCTCCGCATTGCGAGCACCACACACTGTCGAATTCGCCAAGTAGGACGCTTTGCTGGGTTATGACGTCCCAGCCTCCGTTGGCATCATTGCCGCAATTGTCGCCGCCGCAAAGGGGACAGCGATAGGCCAGATAGCCTGTGGAGCTGAACGAGTTCATGAAACGACCTGCACAAAGGCCTTGCGCGGCGGCAGCGCAATCCACTCGGGCTGGGCGTTGGCGATCGGCAGATCGTAGCGATCCGCCTCCTTTTCGGCAAAAACGGATGCCTGCTCCAGCGAGCCAAAGCCATCGTCCTTGTTCCAAAACAACAGCCCTTCCTCCGGATCGAACATTGCGATGACCAAATGCCCGGCATCGATGTCCTCACAATCATCCAGCACCCGGAAAATGCCGTCGGCACGGACCTCGTAATAGCCGCCGCTATAAGCATCATGGCAGGCACGCGATGCCGTATTCGCCCAGCCAAAACACAGCGGGAGCGCCGATGTGCAAAGATTGCGCAAGAGACTGGCCAAAGAGTAGGGTTCGACATCATCGCCCGTGATGCTGACAGGCACGCGGCCCTCTTCGTTCGCTGCGAGTGTGATCCAATTGGCAGGACAGCGAGGATAGGTCGGATCATCAAACATCGCCCGAAATCCGGCAAACGGAGCATCGGGGGCCGTAATCGGAAAGCGCGCCCGAAAGGGCTCGCTGCACTCGGCGTAGAACGCCTGCTCTTCCTCAGGGCTGGTCAAGTCATGGCACAGCACATCGCAGACTCTGCTCGCTTCTTCGAGCAAGGCAGCTTCGGCAGGTGTGACAGCAATGCCGAAACAGGCACTGGTGTAATAATCGACCATCGTCGATCCTTTCAGAAATATGAGAATGGGATTGGCACGCTGGCCGGGGACAGCCGAGAAAGACCTGCCAGCGACGCAGAGAGCCAAATCATCAGTCGTGGTGACAGGGTTCGTGTGCGATGCGCAGCCTGGGCGCGGGCTTCACCGAAACACCATCGAGCGAGGCCAGAATCCGGCGGATCTCCTCCATCTGCGCCAGCAGGCCATCCAGGCAATCGGCCGCGCTGTCGACAAAAGCCTCATGGTCCGGATCGCTCTGATCGAGGATCAAGCCGAGACAGCGCATAACCCGCGCCATGGCGGCAGCCTCGGTCATCGCCCGGGCATTGGCAGCGGCCTCATCCAGCCTGCGCGCACCGCTCTGGTGGATGGTGGCAACATAGTGATGGCTGCGGGTCGCGGGATCGAAGGCCGTGACCTCGCAGGTCCAGTTGAACGGCCAGTCGCAGCCGCAGCGCCGCAGGGCATTGGTCCGCCAGAGACCGGCGGTAAGAATATAGGACATGGATCGTCCTTTCAGAAGAAGGGGGAGTTCAGGCCGCGAGCGGCCAGAGGATCGCAGGATCGTCGGCGGGCAAATGCTGGATACAACCAAGCCGCATCAGCATTTCATCGAAGCGGGGACCGATATGGGTCATCCAGTTGCGCGCCTCGCCACGCAGATCGCCCCAGCTGGCCCTCGCCCGAAACAGGCTGTCCTCGCGCTCGGCCATCCAGACTGCGGCCATGCCGTGGGCCACCGACAGACCGATATCGGCATAGGGATTGCGCGCCAGCACACGGTCGCTGCAACCGCGCCATGCGACATGGGTCTCGAAATTGGGCAGCAGGCTGCGGATCTGGCGGCGGATATCGGCGATCAGCCTGTTATAGGCGCTCGACCATTCACGCGGATCGCTCGGGGTGAGCAGGCAGAAGCCGACATGAGCGCCGACCGGATAGCTGACAGAGGGAACCATGGCGCCGCTCATGCCGCCAGCGCCAGCGGGCTTGCCGCCACGCCCGCATGGGCATGGATCCAATCGAGCGCGGCCTGCGCCTGGGCAGCCGCCTTGAAGATCGCGCGCGGATCATGGCGCAGCACGGTGAGCCAACTGGACAGGTAAGCGGCGTGATCGGGACGCGGTGTGCTGGCAAGGCCAAGATCCGCCATGACCATAGCGGCGCCAATTTCAGCCACGAGCTCTTCGCGCCCGCGCCAGGAGCGATCCTTGTGATATTCGCGCAGGCTTTCGCGGGCGAGGCGCGAGGCTGAACCGGTCGCATGCACCAGCTCATGCGCCAGCGTCGAAACCAGATCGAGGTCACTGTCGAAAGCCACCCGTTCGGGCAGGTAAATGCGATCCTGATCCGGACGATAATGGGCATCATAAAGCCCGTATTCCACTGGAACACCGACGCTTTCGAGGAACGCCTGCGCTTCGGCAACATCGGCCGCCATGGGCGCGGCTTCGGTCAGTTCTGCGCCTTCCGCCCCATCGACCTGATCGCGGTTGAACACGACAAAGCCGCGCGCGAAGAAGCGGGCACGGCCTTCGCCTTCGGCGCCATCCTCGGCATTGCCCGCGCCGTTCTGCCGCTCGATCTTTTTCCAGAGCACGACATGGGTGCCGCATTCCCCTTTGCGGACCTGCGCACCGTGGGCTTTCCATTGCCGATAGGTCGCCCAGATACCCGACTGAAAACCGAGCGCGTCAGCAGTTGCCCAAAGGATCACGCGGTTGATGCCCGTATAGCGACGGCCTACCGCACTGGTTGGGCGCATCACAGGCGCGGTCGAATTGTGCCACGGCATTCGCCACGTCCCTGCCCCGGCCTCAATGGCGGCGACAAGCTGGTCAGTGACGGTCTGGTAGATGTCGGAACGGGGTTTCATCGAGGTTCTTCCTTCCTTTGAGCGCCACAGGGCGCATCCTCCCCTCACCCCCTCTCGCTTTGGAAAGGCGGGGCCAGACATGGCCGGATATGTTGGGGAATAGCGGGCAGAGGCTTGTCCTCTGCCCGCTCGATGCTCAGGCGGCTTGAGCGAGCAGCGGCTCCGCCAGCGTTCCCGAAATGTCGTTGGAAGGAGCGCCCTCGACAGGTTCGAATTCGGCCTCAGGCATGTCTTCCAGCTCGGCCTCGGCTTCGTCATCCTCGGCACCATCCGCCCCGTCGCTCAGGGCAAAATCTTCAGCCGCATCTTGCGGGGCGACCTGATCGCTCTCGTCCCGCGCCCCTTCCCCGTGGGGCTGCACCGCCACCTCGAACCGCATTTCGTCGGGAACCCAGGCCAAAGCGCGCTCCTTGACGCTGGGCTGGACAATCGTCTCACCGGCACACAGCCTTGCCGCAGCGCTGGCCAGTTCGCTCTTCTTGGCCGTCGCATAGCGCCCCGCTGCCTCAGGATCGATGCCGCCCAGAATGGTCAGGATCTGCCCCTTCTTCTTGCGGTCGAAATAGCGCTCCGCGCTCGGGCGCCAGTGCTGGGCCACCTCGATGTCGAGCAGCGCGCCAAGGCCGGTCTGGAAGGCATTGCTATACTGCCCCTGCGCCAGACTGGCTTTCAGGCTCTGGCAGACGGCGAAAGCCAGCCAACCGGCCTTGGCTTCCTCGTCGAGCGCGCGGAAGGCGAGGAAGGAGGAAAAGCTGTTATGTTCCTGCCCCCAGTCGCAGGGCAGCGCGGCTTTGATGCTGCCAAGCTGGACCTGCGCCTCGCTCTCGGGGATCGCCTTAATCCCGGCCGGTTCGAAGCGATCGCTGATGGTGATGGCGCAGCCCGTATCGCTATAACCGAAATGCCCCGCGAACGGCCGGGCCAGTTCGAAGATCGTAATGTCGAGCGCCAGCCCCGGATCATTGGCAATATGCAGCGCCAGCACATCGCGGCGATCCTTGGCCAGTTGCTCTTCGAGCGAACGGGGATTGGTCTCGTCAGGCTTCATCGGATCGTTCGCGATGGGTGCCTCACCGGTCTGGGCCTCGCCGTCCCCGCCCTCAACAGCGGCCTTACCGCTGCGCCGCTTCTTCTGGGTGGTGTAATAGGTCGGCGCGAGGCAGGGCTGACCGGCACGGTCGAGGATCAGGAATGTGCCGACATGCGGGCGATCCTCATCGGGAATGATCGGATCGGTCTTGCTCAGCCGATCGTTCTCGGCGGTGAGATTTTCCTGTTCAGTGTAGAGCGCGTCCTCAGCCTCGCCTTCTTCGGCATCCTCCAGCGCGAATTCAATATCGACAAGGCGCGCCTCAATGGCCGCGATGCGTTCCCTGGCTTCGGCGGCGGGTTCGGCATAGGTCGGCCAATAGGTCTGAAGATCCTCGCTCTCGCTATAGGGAACATGGGTCGCGAGCAGCGGCTTGACCCAGCCGAGCTTGGTAGCGAGGGCTGCGACCTCGGCCTCATGCTGCAGCTTGGCCTGCGCAAGTTCCAGCGCCAGTTCGCCGTCGAGCCACATGCCCTGGCCTTCCCCGGTGAACAGGTCGCCTTCGACGCACCCGCCCGCCCCGGTATATTCTGTTTCTGTCAGAAAGAGCGCCACTGGGTGGCCTGCGGAAAGCGCGCTTTCCGCAATCGCGCGGCGGATCGCCTGCGCATTGTTGCTCTGCCAGTTCTGGGACAGACGTTCCCATGCGGCAAGCTGACGCTCCCGGTCGCCGGTGACACCGTAAGCCATCGCCACATCCAGCGTGATCGTGCCCTCGGCCAGGGCGTTGAAGATCGGCTCGGCAAGATCGGCGAGGCGCAACCGTCCCTGCACATGGCGCATGGTCACGCCAAAGCGGCGGGCCACGTCTTCGACGCCGGCACCCTGGGCGATGATGTCACGATAGGCCTGCGCTTCATCCGCCGGAGTCATCGCTTCGCGCAGCAGGTTCTCGGCAAGGCTGATTTCCCGAGCGGCAGCGGCCTCATTCTCGCAAAGGCGCACATCGACGGCATAATCCTTTGGCAGCGTGCCGCGCTCGATCAGCAATCCGATCGCGCGCCAGCGACGACCACCGGCATGGACATCGTAAAGTGTCTTCTTCCCCGCGCTGGGGCTGATGATCAGCGGTTGGAGAAGCCCGTGTTCGGCGATGCTGGCCGCCAATGCCTCCAGTCCGCTTTGCGCGTTGCTCTTGCGAACATTGGCATCCGAGAGGCGCAGCTTGCCATGGGGGAGCGAGATCATGTCCATGATTCAGGTCTTTCATTCTGGAACGAGACCCGGATCCAAAGCGCTTCAACACTCAAGGGGTCTCAATCCCCGCTCTTCCCCCTCTCCTTTTTCTTCATATTGGGCGCCGGAACGGCGCTTGTAGGTAGCCACCCGAGTGACCGCCCTTACCACCATGGCCTCCTGAGTCAGTCTATTCGATAGACCTCACCGGTCCCCGCAACCCGATAGAGATCAACCCGTTCGCCATCCCAGTGATAGTCGAAATGTCGACCCTGGATCGGGATGGTAACCCGATCTGGATAGAACAAGGCTGCACATTCACCCTGCGCGTAGCGCGTGCTTGGATAGACCACGCCTTCGCTGGCCTGTGCGCGCAAGCGCTCGGCAAGAGGGTGAGAGGCCGTGTAAGACCTAGGGTTCAGCGCTTCCGCCCATGCAACGTCTCCACCTCGCAGATCATGCAGAAATGCATCGAGGTCGAGCACCAGTTCCCGGAATTGCGATGTCCAACCAGGTGCTTCCTGAGTGCGGGCCATAAAGGCGGCATGATGGTGCACCGTTTCAATGAGCGCCGTTTCAAAGGTTCGGGCGATATAGAGCGCACCGAAATATCCATCGTGAAAGCGCCCGGCACGATCTGGACTGGCGTGGGTGAAGGGCGCCATTACATAGCTGGCACCCGGTCCAGCGACACGGCGTCCCACCGGAACGAGGTCGATATTGCCGATCGTTTCCATCAATCGGGGATTGGTCTTTTGCTCGGCGGCGATCAACAAGGGCCAATCTTCAGGATCGGCGATGTCGTCGAAGAGATCGATAGGAGGATAGAGGCTGCGGATGATCCGCCGCGCTCCAGACCAAACAACATGCGTAACAGGAAGCGAACCCGGATCAATCACCACCCACTGCGCTCCGCGTCAAGATAGCGACGCACCCGCATCAGATCAGTGAGTTCACCGCCCAACATGACCTCCAGCGCCGAACGCCCTCCAAAAATCTCGTTGGGAGCTTTGATCCAGGCATAGCCACGCGCAGGTTCGTGGAAGATAATCCGCAGAGCCTTATGAATGCCCAGAAGATTCGAAAGGCGGGCCTTGCCATCGCGACTGAAGCGAGCGGACGCTCCGGCTTTCCAACGCGCAAGCGTACGCCTTGGCACGTCGAGCATGATCGAGGCCTGATCCTCAGTCACGCCCCATAGGCGGAAGAGGTTGAAAATGGCACGCAGCATCGCACTTGCCTCCTGATCCGTAATCGGATCGGGGGAGAAGGGCGCAGGCTCCGTCGCGATGCGGGTCAGTGTCGTCATAAGGCCTCCATGCCATATGGCGCAATATATGCCATTTTCTACAAAATGGCAATATTCTATAAGAGCCGGGCATGATGGCCTCCCGCGCTAACGTCAGGAAATGATCGTGGAGCACCGGAAGGCCAGTGACAACCTTGCCACCAGCCTTTGTGGTGGTCGTCAATAGCACCGCGCAGGGACGTTCCTTGCTGTCACCTTCGTGGCCTGCTTTTGCTTCGTGGCTCCGGAGATAAAAATAGCGGATCACGAGGCCGAGAACCGGTTCAGGGATTTGTACTCGTCAGGACTCGCCCTCAACGTCGAACTCCGTCGAGCCCACTGGTGCCCGCGCAGTCCGAACGGCATCCGCGATCTCGTCCGGTACGTCCTCCAGAGTGTAGGCCTGACGATCGCGGCTCTTGAGCCGCTGATATTCAGCCACCGACATCAACACGAGGCAATCGTGGCCATGGTGCGCGATGGTTACGGGCGCAAAAAGCGCCTGTCGGCTGATACGGCCGAAGGCCTTGGAAGCCTCAACGGAACTGACAGTCTGGGGCATGATGATTCTCCTGGCCGGGAACTCCGGAGTTTCCGGATAAATTGCAAGGAGCGAGTATGACCGCGCGGCTGCAGGCACGAAGGTTCACGACAATCTCACAGGATGTAGGGTAAGGGACATCGGGTCCGCACCCGCCCACCGTTTGAGGCGCAGAGCGCTCAAAGTCCGGAGAACCGAAAATCTGTAACTTGTATCGCCTGAACAGCAAGAATGCTGAAATCGCCAGGATGTTCGAGGTCCGCGAGGGTGTGAGCAGCAATCGATCCGATGACGTCTATCCCGGCTATCCCGGACTGGTTGTGGCCGGCGGCTTTGCCCGCACCATGAACTGGGGCTTCCCCCTGGTGATGACGGGCAAGAAGGGCCAGAAGCTCAAGCCCAAGCCAGTGACCAATGCCCGCAATGACAAATTGCACACCCCGTTTTGGCGGCAGAGCTTTGAGCAGCGTCGCTGTTTGATCCCCGTGACGGCCTGGGCTGAACCAGAAGGCGAAAGCGGGCAGATGACCCGCACCTGGTATCGTCTGCCAGAGTGCGACATCTTTGCGGTCGCAGGCCTATGGCGCGCGAGCGAGGAATGGGGCGATGTTTATACGATGGTCATGGTCGAGAGTTCGCCCCAGATGCAGGAGGTGCACGACCGCATGCCTGTCATTCTTGCGCCAGAAGATTATCAGCGATGGCTCACTGGAACGCCGCGCGAAGCTTTTGATTTGTGTCTGACCTGGCAGGGCGATCTCTTGCCCAATCGTACCGAGGAACGCTGGGCAGGCGGGCCGAGCCTGATGGGCTCGCTATTCGGGTAAGCGCAGGGATGGACCTCATGGAAAGGGGCAAGCGGTGCTTGCCCCGAAGCGCCCTTAGAAACCGACGCGAAGACCCGCCGAGAAATAGCGGTCACCGCCTTGCCCTGTCACCTTGATGTTGGGTGCGACGGGCACGGAGATCAGCCCATAAGGTTTGATCGTCTCATTCGCATAGCGCCCGCCAATGCCAATCTCGGCAAAGGCCGGAATGGCAACGGTCGCCTCAATCTTGCCGTAGAAGGACACGGCCGTATTGTTGCAATTGCCGCTCGAGGCAAACTGACCATTCGAACGGTCGCGACAACGGGATTGGCCGTTGGAGAAGGTCTGCTCATAATAGCGGGTATTGTCGCCCCGATACAAAAACGCACCGGCAACCGGTCGAATGGTGATCGGCCCAATCGCAGCGCCGTATCCCACGCCCAATTCTGCCCCCCACTGATCCTTTGACTTCGCCGCCGTGAGTTCTCCGCCCCATCCCTTCGCCTCTGCGCCCGATGCCAAGCCGACAAATGCGGCGACGGCGAGCAGATGGAAAGCCAGTTTCTTCATAATTCCCCCATTCAAAAGGGAGCGGCGCATCGCAGATTTCCGAGCCAAGTCAATTATTAAAACAATCAAATTGGTTGGGTCTAACCGCCCAAAAGACCGCATCATAAGCTGCCCCGACATGTCAGCAGAGCTAGCCAGTGCCCGTCTTTCCTCAAGCATCAGGCCCAGCCACCTGTATGGATGACTTGTTACAAAACCTCTGATAGGATCGCAATCAGATTGAGGATTTGTCACATGCTTTCGGCACGAAACTCACAAAAGGCGAAGCTCAGCAACCTGCTCGACGCACGCAACTTGATGCGCGCGCAGGACCTGCGCGATGCCGGCATCAGTGCGCAAACCATCGCACGCGCCGTGGAGAGTGGCGAGATCGAACGGATCTCGCGCGGGGTTTATCAAAAGCATGGCGCACAAATCGAGGAAAGCCAAATCCTTGCCGAAGCCGCCATGCGCGCGCCCAAGGGCGTGATCGCTCTCGTGTCGGCACTCGCCTTTCACGGCCTGACCGACCAAATGCCGCGGCGCGTCTGGATGGCAATCGGGGCAAGTGATTGGGCGCCCGTGCAATCCTATCCCCCGCTGCGCATCGTCCGCTTCTCTGAAGCTTATCTGCGCCAGGGCATCGAGCATCATACGATTGCTGGTGTCCAGGTGCCGATCTATGCGATCCCCAAAACCCTCGCCGATCTCTTTCGGAACCCCAAACTTGTCGATCGATCCGTCGCGGTAGAAGGCCTGCGCGCCGCGCTCCAGCAACGCAAGGTGACCCCCAGCGCGCTTGCTCAAGGCGCAAAGGCGGGCGGTGCCTGGAAGGTCATGCAACCTTATCTCGAGGCGCTCACTTCCAATGGCTAAAGCACCAACCAACATGGCAAAGTCAGTCAAGGATCGGCTGCTCAGAATTGCCCGTAGGGAAGGCCGCGTTTTTGACGTCCTGTTGGTGCGCTTCGCGCTCGAACGGTTGCTCTACCGTCTGTCCATATCGTCGCATCGCGATCGCTTCGTCCTGAAGGGAGGCATGCTCGTCACAATATGGGTCGCCGACGACAATAGGGTCACTCGAGATGCGGATTTTCTCGGGCATGGGGATTCCAATCCCGACCGCCTGGTCTCCGACTTCCGCGAGATCATGGGAATCGAGAGCAGCGATGGTCTCATCTTCGATATCGACACGCTAACCGCGACAATCATCCGAGAGGACATGGAATATGGCGGCGTCCGTTTGAAGACGGCGGCCTATCTCGAAAAGACGCGCATCCCCGTCACAATCGACATCGGCTTCGGCGATGCCTTGGCCGATGCGACGCAACGGCTCAACTATCCAACCTTATTGGATCTTCCCGCTCCGCAGGTCCGGTCCTATCCGCCCGCAACGGTGATCGCCGAGAAATTCCAGGCGATGGTGGCGCTCGGCGTCCTCAACGGGCGCATGAAAGACTATTACGATCTCTGGGCAATCCCGCGCGCGATAAGCATTCCCGATGACGATCTGGACGCGGCCATTCGCGCAACGTTCGAACGCCGCGCAACGCCAATCCCGAGTGAACGGCCCCCAGGTCTTTCCGCCGAGATGATCGGCGACCAAGGCAAGCAACAACAGTGGCGTGCCTATGCGGCATCGCTCGAACTCGCCAATGTGTCGCTCGAAACAATCATCGACGCGGTTTGGGATCTGGTTGGCCCCTCATGCGGGCGATTGGCAGCAACAACCGGTGATGAGGCATAGCGTCCGTTCGTCAATACAAGTATCCAAGCCAGCAAGGCTTAGGAAAAGACCTCCCGGGCGAATGGCTTTCAGCGCACACTGCGATCCATCGGCGCGCAAAGGTCTTGCGCGCCCACAGATCTGGCAACGTCCCCGGCTCACGCCGCAATTGCCTCGACAATCTCCACCGCCCGGCTGACAGGCACGAAAAGCCGTGTCTGGTACTGGATAATCTCGGTGAAACAGCCCCTGGCCTTCCAATGCGGCAGTGAGCGCGCTTCAAAGCCCGTAATCTCAAGGCGCTGCTCGCCGTTGACCCGCGAGCGTTTGAGATTGAGACCGCGCGCGGCATCGATCGGCACGATCTTGCCCGACATCGCGGCTCCAACCAATTCGTCCGGCGCCATGGCGATACGATCATCCAGCCCCAGCTTCGTCAGCAGGTGATTGACGCTATCGGTCGGAACGATACGGCCCAGAAGGCTCCGCCCATCCTGCGTCACGAGGCGACGCACCTGCGCTTCATCGCCCAGCAGGTTCCAGATGGGCAGCAGGCGGCCAGTGGCAAGGAACAGCCGTTCGACATGGGGTCGCTGCGCCGCTTCCTCGGCCTCCTGCTCCCACAGCGCCTCGAAGGCCTCAAGGGAGAAATCATCCCAATGGCTTTCGGCCAGTTCCGCTTCGGTGATCGTGGTGTGGCCATTCGGGCGATAGAGCCGGTAGGTCGGCAAAGCCTTGCCTTCTTCATCAAGCCAGGTGCGATCAGGCACCAGCAAGGCCACACGGCCCGAACGACCGTTGCGCATGCTGCGCGCCTTGCCCCGTGCCCTGCGCATCCGTTCACGGATATCGGCCAGCGAGGTGATCTCGGCCGCCCATTGGGCTTCGATGGTCAGCAATCGCGTGGGTGAGCCCGGATCCTCGCGCAGGATACGCTCCTCGACCACCGTCAGTCTGTCGGCACGAATGGTTTCGACACCGGCATCAAAGGTTCCCGCCTTGCGGGCCGCATCGATCCGCGCCTCGACCAGCCCAAGAAACTCGTCGAAAATCGCGTTCTGGAGATGGATCGGCAGGGCCAAAATGCGGTTCAGCCAACGCTGAATCGGCGGCAGGTTCTGGATCAGCCCACCTTCCTCGCGGTCCTCCAATCGCAGACCGGTGCGGTGGCAGAAGTCTACGAAACTGACGCTGGCCAGTTTGCCGCCGTGCAACAGACGATACCAGCTCATCAGGGCTTCTCGGGCGTAATCGCTTTCGAGATTATCGGCCGGATCGAAGAGATTCTGCCCGCCCGTCTGCCTCTGGCCACGGGTCAGCGCCCCCAGACTGTCGAGCCGCCGCGCAATCGTCGAAATGAAGCGGCGCTCGCCGCGGCAATCGGTGGTGACAGGACGGAAGATCGGCGCGCTGGCCTGATGGGTGCGGTTGGTGCGGCCAAGCCCTTGAATGGCGCGATCCGCGCGCCAGCCCGGTTCGAGCAGGAAATGGACGCGGCGCTGCTGATTCTGGCAATCGAGCGAGGCATGATAGGATCGACCCGTGCCCCCGGCATCCGAGAAGACCAGCACCCGCTTCTTGCCCGCCATAAAGGCATTGGCATCGGCCATGGCATTGCCGGGCGAGCGCGATTCCAGCTTCTGGCTGCCATCGGGCAGAGACAGCAGACGACGGGTACGTCCGGTCACTTCGGCCACGGCATCGGCGCCAAAGCGCGTAATGATCGCATCGAGCGCCGGTACAATCGGCGGCAGCGCGCCGAGCAATTCGATCAGGTCATCCTTGATGCGCAGGGCTTCCTGCGAATGGACGGGATTGCCAATGGCATCCGACATTGGGCGCGAACGCTCATTGCCCTCATCGTCCCAATAGCTTTCCATCGCCCGCGTGGGAAAGGCGCTGTTCAAATAGTCGAGAAGCAGCTCCTTGGGCGATAGGTCAACGCTTAGTTCGGCCCGGTCCTCGGCATCGAGTTCGGCCAGGCGGCGGCCCAGCAGAGCTTCCGAGGTTGAGACCAGTTGTACCACGGCGCTTTGGCCTGCCTCCAGCGCTCCGGCGATGGCGGGCAGCAGGGTCGGCAATTTCATCGAGAGCAGCAATTGCCCGAAAAACCGTTGTTTGGAGCTTTCAAAGCGCGAGCGCGCCGCGCTCAGCGCCTGTCCATTGAGCGTCCGGCCATCGACCGGATCGGTGACGCCAGCTGCTCCCAGCGCGGCCTCCATATTCTGGTTCACCACGCTCCATGCATCAGCATAGGCGTCGAAATCCGCGATCTGATCGACGGACAGCGCGTGCTCGAGAATATCATATTCGACGCCCGCGTAGGAAAGGGCTCTGGCGGTGTAGACGCCCATCGCTTTGAGTTCGCGGGCGACCAGTTCCATGGCGGCGATACCACCTTCGCGGATGCGGGTGATAAAGGCGGTGCGATCAGAAAACGCGGTCCCCTCGCCCCACAGACCGAGCCGGACGGCATAGGCCAGATTGTTGATGTCGGAGGCACCGGTGGCCGAGGCGTAGATCACCCGCGCGCGCGGCAGGCGATTTTGCAGTTCCACGCCGGTGATGCCTTGCTGCGATCCCTTGGTGGCGCCAAACCGCCCTTCCCCGCCCGCGACGCCGCCCATCGCATGGGCCTCGTCAAACAGGATCAGCCCTTCAAAATCCTCGCCGCACCAGTCGAGGATCTGTTGCAACCGCGTCTTCGCGCCCGATGCGCTGCGCAAGGTCGCATAGGATGCGAAGAGGATCGTATTCCCTGCCGCGATGGGGCGTTCCGGCTTGATCTTCGACAGAGGCTGGATGTCGAGCGCCATGCCGCCCAGTGCCTGCCAGTCGCGGCGCGCATCCTCGATCAAAGCGCTGGAATCGCTGATCCAGATATGGCGCCTAGACCCACGCAGCCATTGATCCATCAGGATTGCGGCCAGTTGACGCCCCTTCCCTGCCCCGGTGCCATCGCCAAGGAAGAAGCCGCGCCGGTAGATCTTGCCTTCGGCATGCGGTTGAAGTTCAACGCCCTTCTCGGGGACAATATAGCGCCCCGGCAGATCCTGCGATGTTGCATCGAGCGCATGGACCAGTGTTTCAAGCTGAGCGGTGCTGAGCAGGCTTTGTTCGATGACCTTCCTTGGCAGCTTAGGAATGATGTTGGGCGCGGGCAGAGCGACCGAGGCCATGGCGGCGGATTCCACCAAGGGGCTCGGATGGGCTGAGCCGGTCGGGAAGATCAGTCTTTGCGGGCGGAAATCGGTGTAGATGCCGACATCCTGTCCGATCCCGGCAATATCCTCGCGCAGCGTATAGGGAAGGTCCATGGCTTCCATCGCTCCGGCATCGGGTCGCGTAATTGGGCTAGCAACGATGCGAGGCGCGCTGAAGGCCTTGAACAATCCACCCGACTTAGCGGGTTTGGGGGCGACGGTTCGCGTAACTTCGGTGGTCACCTCTGCGCAGCGCGCCGGGGCCTGGGCGATGTGGGGCAGAATATCGCGCAGCGAATGCCTGTTGATCACCGATGTCTCGAGGGTTCCCGGCACTTTATCCACCACGAGCAGGCGGATCGGGATCGACGTGCCATGCTTGGTGAAGGCCCCCTCCACACGCAGGTGCAGGCGGACATGGCTGCCTTGCAGAACACGCGTGAAGGTCTCGCGGCCTCGGCCATGCTGCGAAAATCCGTCGGGCATCACGGCGACCAATCGGCCGCCGGGGCGAAGCGCCGCGAGCGCGGACAAGAGATGACGCGCTGCTGCGTCGCTGTCGGCATGACCCGATGCCGAGCGGGCAAACGGCGGGTTCATCACGATGACGCTCGGACGATCAGTGACGTGGCTGGCGATCCGTGCGGCGTCGAAGCTGGTCACGGTGGCTTGCGGGAACAAAGCGGCAAGCACCTCGGCGCGCAGAGGATCGATTTCGTTGAGATGCAGTTCCTTCCCGGCGCCAAGCCATTGGGCCAACATTCCGGTCCCGGCGCTGGGTTCTAGGACTACATCATGCTCTTCAATAGCGGCCAGATGGCCCATGATCCAACTGAGGGCCAGCGGTGTCGAGAAATGCTGGAGGGCGACCTGCTCTTCGGAACGAACGGTCTGGGTTGGAAGGCGTGCTTCCGGTTGCATGAGGGATTCGGTGGCAGCGCCGGCACCTGCGGGGCAGTTCATTTCTCGCAGCGCGAGGATGGTGGCGACTTCCAGCATCTGGAAACTGTCGCGCTGGCTCCATGCACCGTTGGCGGAGCTTGCACCGAAGGCTTCCGTCATGGCTTGATTGAGGGCCGATCTGGAAACGGCTTCGCCCGATGCGATCAGCGGTGCAATTCCGCTGGCAGCAGCCAGCAACGAGCCAATGACGGGTTGCGGAAGAACGGAGTGAGTCAAGGTGAAGGTCCTTTCGATCTGGAAATTGATCGAAAACCTCCCTTCCCCCTCTCCTCCGCCCCCCTTGCTTTCAGAGCAAGGGGGAAATCTGTAAGCTCGCGTAGGTCTTAAACCTCGAAATTCCTGACTGTTAGCTCGAAGTCGATATCTCCCTCGGATACAGCTTGTTTGAGCAAAATACCGCAATTGCGCCGGTTGTACGCCAAAGCCTCCCGCAACTTCGACAAGTTTGCCTCAAAGCGCCTATTGCGCCACCTGTCGGGATTTGATAGCTAAAAAGTGGATTTTTTAACGAACTCTTTCCCGAATCAGAATCGGAGATATCGCGTGCTGTCAGGTCAGACCCTTGATGCCATGATCACGGCCTGTGAGAATGCCAAAAGCGTACTTCGCAAAGCGGCGATTGATCCTTCCGAGCGGAAAACTCTGAACATCACCTTGTCGGCATCGGTTGCTGCTGAGTTTCTTAACCGAACCCCCGAAGGACTGGCAAAAGCCGAAACGCGCGGTCGCCTCCCCTCGCCCAAAACGGCCACGAACGGTCGGCGCTTTTACACGGTCGAGGATCTGATCGCGATCCGCGAAGCGCTGGGCATCAAAGTTGGCAAGGCCGAGGATGAACGGGCTGTGGTTGTGGCCGTGCAGAACTTCAAAGGCGGGGTAAGCAAATCGACCACATCAAAGCATCTGGCCGATTATCTGGCGCTGCGCGGCTATCGTGTGCTGGTGGTTGATTGCGATCCCCAAGCATCTATGTCGGTGATGTTCGACGTCAACCTCGAAGAACTGATCGACGACACGCATACGCTTTCCAATTTCCTTTCGCCCCAAATGGATGGGGCTGATTCATTCCGCAAGACGGTGCGCCGCACGGCATGGCCCAATATTGACATCTGCCCGGCCAATCTTGGGTTGCAGGATACCGAATGGGAATTGACCGCCACGATTGAAGATGGTGCCGGCGCAATTGCTGATGCCTTCCGCCGGTTGCGCGATGGTCTGGAAGAAGTTCGGGCCGATTATGACGTGATCATTCTCGATCCGCCGCCGGCCATGGGGTTTCTTGGCATCAACACGCTGACAGCGGCCGATGGGCTGCTGATCCCAGTCCCGGCACGCCAGCTCGATTATCTCTCGACCATCCATTTCATGCAGACCTGCCGCGAAGCGCTAGATCTGATCAGCAAGTTCGATCCGACGATCGACTATGGTTTCATTAGGGTGGTCTGTACGATGTTTCAGCCCAACCGGACCAACGAGGCACAAATGCTTCAGGTCATGGAAAAAACCTATGCAGGCCAGATGATTAAGACGCCGATCCTGCTGTCTGAGGAAATCAAGAATGCGGGCGTTCTGATGTCCTCGATCTATGAGGTCAACAAGCCCTATGGCTCGCATCAGACCTTTACCCGATGCCGCGACAATCTGAACATGGTGTTCAAAGAGGTTGAGCGCGAGATTTGCAAGCAATGGCCGTCGCGCATGACGCAGATTGGCACAGACAAGCTGACGGAGGCGGCATAAATGGCAATGGGTGGCAAACGCCGCAGCTTGCTGGCAAACGCGATTGAGAGCCTCGGCAACCCCTCTACGCCTGCAACACCCGCTACCGAGCCAGAGCCTGACGAGCGCGTCGAGGATCTGGCTTTGATCGAGGATGCGGAGGTTGGGGCGGTCGAAGTCGGTCCGACCCATCCCTCTTTCCTTGCCCGCCGTGCGCAATCGCTGGGCGAAGTCAGCCGTACAGTCAAGCGGCCCACCATTCGTCTGAAGCCCAGCGAATGTTCAATTTGGCCCGGTAATGCGCGTAATTACAATGATTTGAGCTATCCGCGTTGCGAAAGCCTGATCAATTCCATCAAGGAAGAAGGCCGCAATCGCGAAGCCGTTGTGGTGCGCCGCACCAATGATGGCCCCCTGCCCTATGAACTGCTGGTCGGCACACGCCGTCACTGGTCTGTCTCGTGGCTGCATGCCAACAACCATTCCGAGGTTGAATTTATCGCCCGGATCGAGACGCTCGACGACGAGGGCGCTTTCCGGCTTGCCGATCTGGAAAATCGCGAGCGCGAGGACGTTACCGATCTGGAGCGCGCCCGAAATTACCTGCACGCCGTCGAAGCCTATTATGGCGGCGTGCGCGCGCGGATGGCCGAGAGGTTGGCGATTGCGCCAACCAGCCTGTATAATTTCATCCGACTGGGGGAATTGAGTGACGATGTGATCGCGGCCTTCCCTGATACCGCAAGTGTAAAAGCCGCCCACGCAAACAGGTTGGCGCCGCATTGGAAGGTAGAGATCGAGCGCGACCGTATTCTTGCGGAAGCCCTCATCATTGCAGATGAACAAGCGGACCTGCGTTCAAAGGGCGAAAAGCTGATCGATGCGGCAAAGGTTTGTGATCGCTTGATCGCAGCGGCAAAAGACCGCAACGGGCGCCCGAAGCGGAAAGAGACCAAGGCCCCCCCTCCCCTGTTTTCAAGCGAGGGTGATTTGCTGGGCCATGTTGTTGCGGACTCGGCAAAGAAGGGTATGACCATCACGATCAACCCCTCGGAATTGTTGTCGGTGGATGAGATCCTTGCCGCTCTACGCCCCGCAATCGAGGCGGCAAAGTTCGCAAAGAAACCGTAATTATCACTTATTTTTCAAATGGATGATGCCATTCTACCAACTTGGTAATTCGAGCGATTGGTAGATCATCATAAGGCGATGAATGACACGCACCAAAGGCCCTGATCGCGATTTGCAAGCAGATCTCTTTCTGCCGCAGATTACGTCCCTGCCCATCCGGGATCAGAGGGATACGATGGAGCGCCCGTTTTTCTCGTTGCACAAACGCAAGCGTGTCAAACCGATCGACTATACCAGCCCCGATGGAAAGGTATCCGTCCACGTCACGGGCAACAGTGAATATGGCATAGCCACGATCTACGATCTGGATATCCTGATCTATTGCGCGTCGGTTCTGATGGAACATAAACGGCGGGGAGTGAACGACATCCCTCAGACGCTTGGCGTGGTTCCCTATGACATGCTCAGGACGTTGAGGCGCGATACTGGCGGTGGAGAGTATGAAGGGCTTGCCAATGCTCTCAACCGCCTGCAATCGACGACTGTGAAAACCAACATTCGGACCCATGGGCGCCGAGAGCACACATTTTCATGGATCGATAGTTACAGCCAGGTTGTCGACCCGAATGGCAAGATCCGGGGCATGCGCATTACCCTTGCGAAATGGTTTTACGATGGTGTGCTGATGGACGGTGGTGTGCTGGCCATTGACCCTGCATATTTCGAAATCAAGGGTGGCGTGATGCGTTGGCTCTATCGGGTGGCCCGCAAACATGCCGGAGGCAATGGCGCGGATGGCTTCACCATCTCGATGCCGACCCTCTACGAAAAGTCCGGCTCAGAATCACCTTATCGACGCTTCAAGTTTGAGATGCTCAAACTTGCTCGCGAAAATGGGCTTCCGGGCTACTCACTCGAAATTGTCGAACAGGCGGGCAAAGAGCCGTCGATCAAGATGGTACGGCGAGGTGCGCTCACATATTCCTCAGGAGAAGAGGAGGTGCTCCCCCCTGCCCTCAAGCGCCCCGTTAAAAAGAAGACTGAGAGTCGCGAAAGCCGGCCCGAGTTTCCGGCCGATGGTCATATCGGCTATACCCCTTTTGGTCCGATTGCCCGGGAGGCACTTCCTCACCCCCAGCGAGACCTCGGGTTGATTGCAGACGAATTTCGCCGCTTTATTGCCGCGCGCAAGATTCCGGCAGACGCAATTAACATCGCCCAAATCTTCGCAACCTTCTGTTCACGACAGAGTCCCGCTAACTGACCACCTTCGGCAAGCGATGACACTTAGTTCGAGCGCCTGACCTTCGGACTGAGAACAAGTGCAAAGCATTTGAGCATGCTCGTTTCGGGGTTTGAGGAACATTTTCGGGGGCCAACACTTTTGCGCCCCCTCCTCCGCATAGTCGTTGCACAATGAAAATTGCGATTTGCAAAATATGCTCGTATTTTCATCGGCTTAGGCTCGAATTACCAAGTTGGTAGCGACCAAAGCACGCCGAAGTATCCCCGCCCTGCCTGCAGCAAGCGAAAATGTTAGAGTGTTCCTGAAACCCCGATACTGAGCTGCGAGTGCACCTTGCCCGAATATTGGCTGACCGGCTCGGCGGAAGGCGCTGGCGTTCCTGAAACCCCGAGTAAGATCTCAAAGCGCAAAGCTCCTGCTGATTGTAAGTGTCAGGGAAAATTATGTTCACCCACCGCGAATGACCCGATTTCAGCCCAATCTACCTTCAAATCTCAAGCTTACATCGCGTGTCACGGCGTGTTTCTGGGCGCTGCAGGCGTAATCCCACAATTGCGTACAAACAGATACGGGGTTTGAGGAACGCGCCTCGAGGCCGCAAAAGTGTATCTCTCCTCCTCATCACCATGGCTCTCGGAGGTCTAGGAACATATCATCGGGGCTAAAGGAACGCAGAGTCGGGGTATCAGGAACGGCTAATCGGGTTTCCAGGAACACAGCATTTCACCGACTCGTTGAATTTGGCCGAGTCGCACGCACAAAGCGGAACCTTAACTTCTATAACTCTCTATAACTTAGTAAGACGGCTATCGCCGCCTTTCTTCTTTTAAGAGTGAATGACAATTTTCCCGCGAGGCGATCGCGGTAAGGGTCAAAATTGCTTCAATGCGAAAGACGACCTTGGTCATCAATCAGTTGCAACAAGGCAGGGGGTTCATTTCCCCACCGCCACAAAACCAGATTTTGAGCGCCAGCCTGCGCATGAGGTGCAAAGCTGGGCACCAATATTCCCGCATAGCCTTGAGATGTCAGATCCAATGCCAAACGTTGGGTAGGGGCAAGGCCGCCCGAGAGCATCACATCACGCCAACATGGATCGCTGATCTGCGATAGCGTCATCCCGATAGCCTCCAGACAAGCGGGATCGGTTGCATCAAAAATATGCCTAATCTCGGCGCGATACGCGACCAGAGTAATAGGCTGGAAAGCACCAACCTGATTGGCCTCTCTTATGGCGGTTTCCGGTTTCAGGCTGGTGTAAAGCGCGGCCATGCCTTTGGGATTAAAGCGACCGCCAAATTGGGCAGCACCCTCGCCAGAGAGCGGGCTTCGCGCCCATATTGGGTTAAGCGCTCGAAAAAGCGTGCCTAGATAGTCCATGGATCAATTTCAGGCGTGAATGCCAGCATCGACAGCATCGATATAGTCTAGAACATCATGGGCACGCCCGGCCTGCACCAATTGCATCGCGGTTTGCCCCGAAAAACCGGGGAGGGGCTCCGAACGAAACCATGCATAAGCGACAAGGGAAGTGCCAAATCTTGGTTCGACCTTGTTGAGAACCTCCACCAGCTCGCGCAGTCGCTTTTGTATCCTGGGCTGGCGCATTCGAACTGCACGCTGGATGGAATCTTTACCCAAGCCAGCGGTTCGCGCCAGATCATCTGCATTGGTCAGAAGCGACGCAGCAATGCGGCGAGGATCGAACATTCCATCACTGATATAAGCTTCAAGGCTCATGGCACTCCAGATCCCGATAGGTTTGACGGTATATAGCGTCAAATCTGTTGGCGTCAATCTTTGGTGATCCTAAATCGCTGGCGATGCTATGGTAGGATCTAGCGTCTTCGTTTGAAATGCAGAGTTTCCGCTGTCTTGTCCTGCATGGGCAATTCAAGCTAATCGCGCATATTGCGATACCCAGCCACTCATCCAGAAAAGTGAGCTGCAATGAAGAACGCCCTCCTGACAGCTTTGGCCGTCCTGTCCCTGTCATCAACCGGCACATATGCCCGAGAAATCGCTCGCTTCGATTTCACGCAGCCAAATCCAAAGCTACTCGTGACCGATGAGGCCTCAAGCCAAGACCTGCATAGCCGATCTGACTTGGGCTCAGTATCTCCGTCCGTTCACGCCCTGCTGAATGCTTTTGAACGCTTAGCGGTGAACGACAGCACAGCCCTTTCCGCTAGAGCTCCCTGTTCCGTATCCCACTGGAAACCCCTAAGCTTGCAGCCAGTCATCGAACTGCGCCGCGCACGATATTTCCCTGCCATGGCTCGCGCTGCTTGCAGGTATGGCATCCCGGTGAACCTCTTCGACGCGCTGATCATCCAGGAGAGCGGCTATAACCCCCTCGCCCGCAGCATCAAAGGCGCTGCCGGTCTCACCCAGCTCATGCCCGACACCGCCAAGTCGCAAAGCATCACCAACGTATGGAACGCCGAGCAGAACTTGGCTGGCGGCGCGCGCGTCCTCAGAGCCCACCTCGCCGAATTCGGCCGCTACGATCTTGCTCTGGCGGCCTATAACGCCGGCCCCGGCCGCGTGCGGCCTCGGCATTCCGTCCCCGCCATTGCAGAAACTCAGGCCTACGTTTCCGCAATCCTCTCCCGCCTCGAACGCAATGCAATCCATCGGGAGAATGTGGCCTTTGCCGAGCGTCAGAATGACCGCCTCCACGTGATCGCCTTCTGACACTGCGCTGCTGACAGCTCGGGCGCCCTGCGCATCGCAAAGATCGTGTGTCCAAGATTGAGATCCCCTGTCCGAGCCTTGCGGCAAAGCCCGGCAAAATAGGCCGTCGGGCTCGCCTTGATCTTGCCATCGAGCGATCGCTCGGCTGTGAGCAGCAACATGAGCAGCGCAGCCAGCCCGCCAAAGGCGCCCACCGCCTGCTCAAAATGCCGTAATGGCAGCCCAATCGCCGGACACAGCACCCGGATCATGGCAGGCAAATCGCTTTGCCGGTTCCCGGAGAGCCGGACGGAGGCCGGGAAGAGGGCAGGGATCTCGAGCACGCTAAAACCCACCAGTTCAATTCCAAACGCATCGTGGATTTCGGCAAGGTCTGGCAAATGCGCGGACCTCGCCGGAGATGGGCCGCCCTGGCCGCTTTCACGCTCTGCCGAGCCGCTACTTACAATCTGGTTTGATTCTGGATTGTATATGGGGAGGGGGATTTCACCCTGTTGGAGGGGGGAAGTATCCCCCTCTTGGCTGTCGTTTTCCACAGCCCGCCAGGCGCAGAGGCAGTCATGAAGATTGCGGCACTGGCCCCGCAACTGCGCCAAAGCGGCAACCTTGCTCACGGAGGTCGCAGCAAAGACCTGTGCCAGATCTTCAGCTTGTTCTTTGAAGGCCGTTATAGCGGGGCAGGGGAGGGCAGTTTCGATCATGATATTCGCCTCGGTCAGGAGTTCGCGGATTTCGCCGACGAGTTGGCGCCGGTCACGCTGCTGAGCGATCTCGGTGTCGAGCAAAGCCTCGAGCGCGTCGATGCCAAGGATGAGCGGCGCCAGACTCCAGCCGCTGCCAACGGCTCGTTCATCATCGGTGCCGGCACACAGCACCCGGAAGGATCGCCGCCCATTGGGACGGGGACGGTGCAATGCCATCAGCCCATGGCGAATTAGTGGGGCGATGGCCTCGGCGACATCAACGACCCCCAGATATTCAGCAAGACAGCCCAGCGACGCGCCCAGGATCGGCCCGGTCGGACTGGCCCAGTCCTGTGGCCGCGCGCAGAATTTGGCGAGCGCCAGCAGTCGTAACCATTGCGAGCGTGTTACCGTTGTATTGACCGTTCCCCGTATCGCCAATTGTTCGAGCACGCGCAGCACGCGCTTCCTGAGCACAGAGCCCACCGCCTTGCGCTCTTCCAGCAAGGAAGGGCAGGGGAGGCGCTGCAGGGCCTCTTCGACCTCGCTGCCATAATCCACCTGCTCAGCGCGGCTCGCGAGTTGGAGAGGCAGGGTAGGGGCCTCTTTCAGGCACAGAGGGGCCATCCCGCCGACGAGGTCGCCGACAGGCTGTCTTTGGACAGCAGTCATTCATTCGCTCCTTGATGGGACAAGGAACGGGGAGAGGGCGAACGCCATCGCTCAGCGCCGAGGAGACGCCGGCATGGGTTGTAAAAAGGAGGGAACGCCCCCGGTTTTGATCCGTGCGATCAAAACCGTTCACGGCCAAAGCTACGTCTGAAACGATCCCGATAAGCCCGGCCCCTGGCCGGGTTTTCTTTTGCCCTGCAGCTCCGCGTCCTTCAATCCAGTGTCATGTTTGGGAAGGGGAGGGGGCAGCGCCGCACTCCCCGGCATAAATATGGTCTCGGAGTTGGTCACCAGCGGCGCCCCGCCGCCAGCGACCTCAAGACCATCCTAGAAGTCGCGAAAATTCTCGCGGGCCATTTCGACGCGCTGATAATGGATGAGCATCTTTTCAAAGAGGCGCTCGGCCACGGTATCGCACACGACCGGGCGCATGGGCTCGATGATGTCGTAAAGCTGACGCCCCCGAGATTTCCAGATGGCGGCAAAGGATTTGAGGATATTCGCCATGTTGGCAAAGATCGCGCTTCGGTAGGCCTCTGCGCCATGTTGGAGGCCATAGGTGGCAAAGAGGCGATGCGCGTCGATCTCGAGATAGTTGAGCAGGCGCTCGACCTCGCCGTAGCTGAGCGCACCGTTCTCCAACCGCTCACGGAACCCCGTGCGCTTGCGGATAATGCCGCCACGATAGAGGGCACGGGCCGTAAGATCGCGCCGGTCAATTTCAGCCGCGATGATGCCGGCGCAATGGCGTTTGAGCGTGTCGAGATCGAACAGCGGTTCCTTGGGCAGGCTCAGGGCCAGGACATCTTCAGGCAGCGTTTCAGGCGCACACGGCTCCGCACCGATGAGCGAGACAGGCTCAACGTTCATAATTCCCCACATTGATAAGTGTCTGTAAATTAAGCTTGGACCGGGTCGTTAGAAGACGGCGCCTTGGCGATTCAAGAGACAATTTTCGTGGCGGGCGCGGCGCTGCAGAGCTACTGAACGCTAAAACAAGGTGAACCGGACTCTACGCCGATTACGCTGTTTTAACCTTCAACAACCGTTTGTTTCGCTGTTCTCTGGTGCGTCTGACCTGCCATCGAACCGCGGGGCCGGATAGAAACCGCACACGTCCGATGCGCTGCATTGCGCCTGTTTTCAGCCATAATTGAATAGCTTATCTATATCTATTAGGATATAGATAAGCCTCCAGCTCCAGTTGCTGGCTGTGTCAGAAAGACAGCATCGACAATGAACGCTTTGCCCACCAAAGGCCGAAACAGGTCCCAGTTTGGTTATCGAAGCCCATGCAAAATTCTCAACAAACTCCAACTTATGTCTAAAAAATAGCGCTGTAATATTTCTGAAATATATCCACAGGAAAGTGGACCAAAAATCTCGATAAGACCCGAGGTGGTGACAGAAAATGCCCACTGTGGTTACCAAAGGGTTGCAAAGTGGCTCCCTCCAGGGAGCCACCCTGGCACCTGGTCTTCAGATTTTCGCCGAATCAGTATGTTTTTGATTCGTTGGCTGTTTTTCCTGCCTTGGCCGCCCCGCCAATTCAGCCTTCAACGATGAGGACGCTTGGTTTGAGCGTCAGGCTCAAGTGTGAGGCTCATCGATGAACAGAAAGAAGATCGCCGCTTTGATTGGGCGGCCCAGTAGCAAGGTAACTGGCAAGGTACGGGGCAAGGTAAGTGCCATGGTCAGTGACAAGGCGATGGTCACGGCGGCGGTTCTGGTGGGCGCGGCGGTGCTGGGCGCCGATGCTGCGATGGCCGGTACGGACACGACCTTCACGACGGCGCTCACCCAGTTCACCAATTTCCTGCAAGGCTCGGGCGGCAAGATCATCACGGTGCTGAGCCTCGCCGGCGGCATCGTGGGCCTTGCCTCGGGGCGTTTCTCGCTCGGGCAGGTCGCCATTCCTGTTGGCGTCGGGGTGGGGGCAGGCACCGGCATTCCCATTGTCACCTCGACGGTCACCGCCACGATCTGAAGCGCTCGACTGCCCGGCAGGAGGAAATGCTCCTTCTGCTCCGCAAGCGCGCCCCATGTTTTGAAAGGTGATCTATGCCTGCTTTCTCTCCTTCTCGCCCGCGCAGAAATGCGCAGCGAGCTCGTTTTGCCGCAGGTTTTCGGCCTGCAGCGCGTCTGGCCGTTCAGGCCGTTACTGGCCCGGCCAGCTCTCGTGTCAGAAGCATTGCTGCGCTCGGCTTTGCGGGCCTTGGCCTGCTGGCGGTGAGCTGCGAACCGGCGCTGGCCGGAACCGACACAACCTTCTCGACCGCGCTCACCCAGTTCACCGGCTTTCTCGAAGGCTCGGGCGGCAAGATCATCACGGTGCTCAGCCTGGCAGGCGGCATCGTCGGACTTGCCTCGGGGCGCTTCTCGCTCGGGCAGGTCGCTATCCCCGTTGGCGTCGGAGTGGGGGCAGGCACCGGTATTCCGATTGTCACCTCCACCGTCACGGCTGTGGTGTGATTGAGGCCGTCAAGCAGGAAGGCATGCGCGGCCTGATGGTCAGTCTCCCCGCGCCATGTCTGCCTGATTTCTCTGCCTGATCTCTTCCTGTGGGGGTGTTGACCCGTCTCCCACAGTCGGCCTGCCGGTCTTTCCCATCCCACCCGGCCGGCAGGCCAACCTCTTTTCGTATCAGCGGGACGCCGGAACCTTCTCATGATCAAATATGAAATCGCCCGGCATCTCGATGATCCCGAACTCATCGGCTTTTGGACGCTCGATGAGTTCCTGGTGATGGTGGCGCCCTTTGGCTGGGGGGTGATCAGCGGGCATATCGTGATTGGTTTATCCGCAAGCGTATCAACGTGGTTTGGGTATCGCAAACTTAAAGCCGGACGTTCCATGTCCTGGATAATCCACGCGGCCTACTGGCATCTTCCCGGGCCGATTTTCGGTCTCAAAGTGTGTCCACCATCCCATCTGCGCATCATGGCGGGCTGAAGATGGATCTCAATCTCCACCACCGTCAGGCCCAGCAGATCCTCAAACAGCGCAATGCGCTCGCGATTGGCGTGCTGGTGCTGATCGTCCTGCTGGTCGCGACCTTTTCGGTTGCCAGCACGCGCGAGCGTGAAGTCGTGCTGATGCCGATCGGGCGGCAGAGCTTTGCGCTCTCCTCCAAAGGCGTGCCGCGCGACTATCTCGAAATGGTGACCCGGGACACAGCGCTGCTCGCGCTTAACCGGTCGCCCGAAGGCCTGCAATATTGGATGAACAGCCTGCTTGAGATTGCTGACCCGCAAAGCCGGGGCGCGCTCAAGGTTGCCCTGCTCAAGATCTATCAGGAGCAGGCAGGCTCGCAGATTTCTCAATTTTTTAGCCCCGACTGGATGGAAGTTCACCCCGAGACGCTGAGCAGCGAAATCGGCGGCACGGTCCACACGATGGCGGCCAATAAGGAAGTGAGCGTGCAACACCGGACTTTCCGCTTTGCCTGGTCCTATAATGGCATTTCCCTGAAGCTGCGCAGCTTTGGCGCGGTCGTCAAAGCCGGGCCTGCCTCGTGATGGTCCTGCGCAAAGGCCTGCCGGTGGCCCGCCAAGTGCTGCCCGCTTTGCGGCAGTTCGGCGGCGCGGCCCTCATTGTTTTGGCCCTGCTGGCCGGACCGACGGCCCGCGCTGCCGATCAGAACCTGCTGGCGCAGGACAATGGCACGGTGCGCTGCGAGGCTTCCCTTAAGGATCTGACCCGCATTTCGCTTAAGGGTGACAAATTCGCCTCGGTCTCCAAAGTCCAGACCGGCAATCCGGGCGAGGAGTTCCAGGTGGTCAATGAGCCGATCCGGGGCGATATCTATCTCTCGGTCGGTGACGGTTTCAAAAAGCCCACGCTTTCCTTCTTTGGCGTCACGCAGAAGGGCAATGTCTATAAATTCCTCTGCGCAGTCGGCGGCGATGAGGCGAAACAGGTCTTTGTCGCCAATGCCGATGCCGAGCAGGGCGAGCGGGTCGCACCGGTCAGGCTGCCCACCACCTTGGATTTGGGCGACAAGGCCGCGCGACTGATCACCGCGATGTATGAGCAGGCCAATGTCGAGGGTTTTGAGCAGGACTGGCGCCCGCTCACCCCGGTCCAGGTCGGGCCTTTCAGCGTCCAGCTGATCGGCCTTTATCGCGGCGCGGTGCTGGTCGGCGAAATGCTGCGCATCGAGAACCGGGGCGAGAAGGCGGCAGAACTCATCGAAGAGCAGATTGCGCCCCAAGGCGCGCTCGCGGTCTCAATCGTCCAGCCTCGCCTCGCCCCACAGGAGGCGACCACGGTCTTTGTCGTGGAAGCTGTGGGAGGTGCGCAGCCATGAAGCTCTTTGGCAAAAAGCGCGGCGAGAATGCCGCCGCCGATCCTGCCGCGCAGGGCGGCGCGGGGGCTACCGACAATCAGGATCTGGCGCGCAACAGCCAGACCCAAAAGCATCAGGCGCTCGCGCTCTATGCCGCGCTTGGGGTCATGGCTGCGGGCGGCATGTATTATGTCCTCGGCTCGAGCGAGGCGGAAAAGGACAAGGTCGCCAAGCTCCAGCAGACCAGGACCCAGATCTCGACCGACGATATGGTCGGGCGCGGTCTTTCGGAAAAGGAATGGATGGGCCTCTCGCAAGGCCAGATCGACAGCCAGGGCCAGCAGATCAAGAGCCTTGAAAGCCAGACCAGCCGTCTCGACCAGCTGCAAAAGCAGGTCGAAGCGCTCTCGGCGGAAAATTCCGGGCTCAAGCAGGATGGCACGCAGGTGCTGCAAGCCTATTCGGCTGAGAACCGCAACTTGAAGGCTGAGCTAGACGAACTCAAAGTCCAACAGCAGCGCATGGCGAGTGCCGGTCCCAACCAGTTCTATGGCGCCGGCGGTCCCGCAACCTATCAGCGCGCGCCGGGCTCACCCTTGGCCGCGCCCGGCGCGCAACAGGCCAGCGCAGCCGGGGCCAATGGAGCTGCCGTCTCTGGTGGCCCGGCAGTCAGCCCCGCAGCAGGCCATGAGATCAAGATGATCGCCTTTGGCGAGAGCGCCGGCGGAACGGCGGCGCGGATCGAGAAGGGCAAGACCCAGTTCACCGATAGCGAGAACTACCTGCCGCCCAATTCGATCGCACCCGCAACGGTCGTGGTGGGCGTCGATGCAACGACCGCGGTCAAGAGCCAGAACGATCCTCTGCCGGTGGTGCTGCGCATCACGGGCCCCGCGCGTTCGGTCTATGCCGAGGGCAAATTGCTGCGCACAAATCTGACCGGCTGCATGGTCAACGGTGCGGCGATGGCCGACCTTTCTTCAGAAAAGGTCTATGTGAAATTGCAGCGCATGACCTGCCCGCAGCCGGGTGGGCGGATCGCGGTTTCCGAGGTCAAGGGTTTCATTGCCTTTGGCGGCAAGACCGGGGTGCGCGGCCATGTGGTGAGCCGCGCGGGCAATCTGGTCAGCAAGGCCTTTATCGCCGGGATCTTCGGCGGGGTTGGGCGCGGCGCTTCAACCAATGCGCAGGCTTTCCTGACCTCGCCCTCGGTGAGCGTGAGCGGCACCCGCTCGACGCTGTCAGCAGGCGATATCGCCACCGGCGGTCTCGGGCAGGGGCTGGCCTCGAGTGCCGATATGGTCTCGAAATATCTGATCGAACGAGCCGAACAATATCAGCCGGTCGTCGAAATGCCGACCGGGATCAGGGTCGAGGTGGTGTTCCTCGAGGGCACGTTCATCCGCAATTGATGGAGCTTGTGATGCGTAAATTGACTCTGGCGCGGGCGTTAGCTGTGCCTGCTCTCCTTGGCTTGTTGGGTGTGCCGGCGGTGCAGGCGAAGGCTGCCGCCAATGTTTCAGCCAATGTCGTTTCAGCCCATGGTGCGCCCAAAGTCGGGCCCAATGGCGCGGTGACGCGAGCGCTTCACCAGCGCTTTCCGCAGACGCATATCGCCAAGGTCGATTGCAAGCTTGTCGCGGGTCTGTGCGAAGTGCGCGCGGGCGCCAATATCTTCTATGTCGACCGCAGCGCACGTTATCTGGTGATCGGTCGGGTCTATGACATGGAAAAGCGGCTCGATCTGACCGCCGCGAGCCAGATGGCGCTGGGACCCCAGGTGCTGATGGCCAATAGCGTCATACGCAGTGAAAGCGGCGCGAGCGACGCGGACGCCGGCTATACGGCCAAAGCTGAGCGAAATGGCGTTCCTGCCGTGGGGCGCATGGGTGCTGTGGACAAGGCAGAGGATAATCCGGCGCATAAGCCTGAGGATAAAGCCCCCGAAAAGGTCTCGTTCACAGGCCTTTCGGCCGGCGGCGCCATTGTCTGGGGCGGCCGCGGCGAGACGGTGACGGTCTTTTCCGACTTCCATTGCTCCTACTGCCGCTTGCTGCATCAGGAGCTCAAAGACCTGAGTGTCCGGGTCGAGGAACGCCCGATATCGATCCTGGGCACGCGGGCGCTTTCTGAGGGCGTGCTGTGTTCGCCTGACAAGCCCGCAGCGCTTGAGCGTGCTTATGCGGGTGAGGCGGTGAGCGCCAAGCCTTGCGACACGTCTGGTCTCGATGCCAATGAGGCATTTGCCACCAAACACGGGTTTTCAGGAACGCCGGTACTCGTGCGCAGCGATGGCGCGGTGCTGCGCGGCTACCGCCCGCGTGAGTTTCTCGCGGCCTGGCTCAAGGCGGCGCGGCCATGATGGTGGTGCGCGATACTCGCGGGTTTGGCCTGCTGGCGGCGGTCCTTGTGATGGCGCTCTCGTCGGGCTGCTCGGCGGTCCAGTCCAATGTGCGCGGCGGCTTTGCCTGCTCGGCGCCGGGTGGAACCTGCGCGCCATCGACGGTGATCGATGATGCGGCGCTCAGCGCCATTCCCGGCGCAGGTCAAGGCGACGAAGCTGTGCGTGGTAAGTCCGACGGGCCAGATCTTGTGCTGGGCGAGGGGGATGCGGCTGCGCACGCGCCCATTCTTGTCCAGGGTGGTCAACCCGCCGGGCGCCATGTTGGCCGAGGGGAGCAATCTGAGGCAGCTCCAGTCCATGCGCTAAGGATTGTCTATCCCGCCTATCGCGATTCTGACGGCCATGCCCACCCGCGCCGCCTTGCCTATGCGCCGGTCGATACCTCCGCCTGGGCCGCCGCGCTCAGAGGGCGCGGCCATGTTGCTGTTCCCGCCAACCAGCCCCTTCTGAGCGAAGGCCTGCTCGGCGCCGCGCTCAATGCGCCCCCACTGGGTGTCTTGGCGCTGGCGCGAGGCGAGGAGCAAGCATCGGGGATCCCGCCGCTCGCTATGGCGCAAGAGCAGGGGCAGGACGGCGGACCCGCCGCGCGTGCGTCGACTAATCGCGCGCCGGCAGTATCCGACAAACTGGCCAACTCGCCAGCCCAAGCAACTGCCCATGCAACCGCCAATCCGACCGCTCGGATCGAGGCGGAGGTTTCGGCCATGCTCGCCAAGCGCAAGCCGGCGGGCGCGGGCACATTTTCCGGCAAGGTGGAATAAGCACCCATGTTCTCACGCCTCTTCGAACTCATCACGGGCGATGCGCGTCTGCCCGAACGCAAAGCTTCGCTGTCTGATGTGCCGATGCTCGCCGATCGCATCGGCTACCGCGCCTATGATCCCGACAAGCAACTCTTCCACCTGACGCAATCCAAGGGTTTCATCCTCGAAATCTGCCCCTTGAACGGCGCGGATGAACGGGTGGGCGATATCCTCACCACCATCTTTGCTGACCTTTTGCAGCCGGGCACCGAGTTTCAGGTGATCAATTTTGCTTCGCCCCGCGTGGCAGAAAGCCTTCAGGGCTGGGCGTGGGAGCGGGTCAAGGCAGGCGGCGTGTTCGACCGCCTTGCGCGCTACCGCCTCGACCTGCTGCGCGGCGGGGCCTGGCAGAGCCTGGCCAGCGATGGGCCCTTTGTTTTGCGCAATTTCCGCGTGCTCATAGCCGTCGGCGCGCGTGAGGGGGCGGGGGTGACCAGTGAAGCCCTGACGCAAATGCGCGAGGGACTGGTCTCGGCGCTGGACTCGATCCATGTCGCAAGCCGGATCTTCGATCCCACCGATCTCATCCGCTATATCGACGATTTGCTCTGCCCCTCAAGCGGGGCGGGCGATGATGCGCCTGACTGGTCGCCGCGCGATCCGATCAATGAGCAATGCGTAAGGCGCGATCTGGTGACGGTCATCGGCAAGGACAGGATCTGCCTTGAGGCGCCCTCGCTGCGCCCGTCAGGCATTGCGATCGATGGCGTCCCGCAAATGGCCGATTATTCGCCCGCCCGCTTTGACCTGCGCACCTTTGCCGTGCGCCACTGGCCGCGCGTCTGGACGCCTTGGGACGCGACCCGCGTGGTCGGCGATCTCTTCAACGCCAAGATGTGCCTGCCTTGCCCGGTGGTCCAGTGCCTCTCTGGCATCATGCCCTCACTCGAAACTTCCGAAACGACAGCGGGCTATAAATTTGCCCGGACCCGCTCGCTCGCCGATGGCACGGGCGCCAAACTCGTGCCCAGCATCCGCACGGCAGCGGCCGAATGGGAGCATGTCCAGCAGCAAGTGCTGCTCGGGCAAAAGCTGGTGCAGATCTACTATTGCGTCACGATGATTGCGCCGATGGGCAAGGGCGACACCAATGCCCGGACCCTCAAAGCCCTCTATAAGGCCTGCGGCTGGGATCTCACCGACGAGACCTATCTTCATCTGCTCGGCCTCTTCGCCGCCATGCCCCTGATGCTGGCCGATGGGCTTTCCTCCGACCTCAAGCGCTTCAAACGGCTGCGCAAGGTCCTGTCAGAAAACATCGCCGCGCTCGCCCCCTTGCAAGGCGAATATAATGGCGGGCTGATCCCGCATCTGCTGCTCATCGGACGGCGCGGGCAGCCGCAATATTGGTCGCCCTTTCAGAACGCTTCGGGCAACCACAATGTCGCGATTGCCGGTAAGTCGGGTTCGGGCAAATCGGTGCTGCTCCAGGATCTGACTGCCAGCCTTGCCGGGGTGCGCGCCAAAGTCATTGTGATCGACGATGGGCGTTCGTTTGAACATATGGCTCATGCGCTGGGCGGGCGTTTCACCGAGTTCAACATCGCGGCGGGCATCTCGATCAACCCGTTCCGGATGATCGATGCCGATCTGGCGGCTAAGGATGAGGACTATCTCGTCGATTGCCTCGCGATGCTCAAAGCCATCATCGCCCAGATGGCGCGCTTTGAGGACCGTCTCAATGACACCGAGCGGGGCCTGATCGACAAGGCGGTCAACACGGTTTGGGCCGCATCGGCGCGCGACGGGACGATTGATGCCATCATCAAGGTTCTGAGCGAAGAAGGCGATCATCCGCTGGCGCGCGATCTGGCGCTCGGGCTGCATCCTTTTTCCGCCGAAGGGACCTATGGCCGCTTTTTTCTGGGCGAGGCCAATCTTGATCTCTCGGCCGATCTGACGGTCTTTGAGCTCTCTGATCTGGCCTCACGCCGGGAACTGCGCAGCGTGGTGCTCACCGCGATCATGTTTGTGGCCTCGCAGGTGATGCGCAAACTCGACCGGCAAATCCCCAAGGCGCTCATCATCGATGAGGCCTGGCAGATGCTGGTGGGCGGTGCGATGGCCGATTTTGTCGAGGCCTATGCGCGCACCTGCCGCAAATATGGTGCCTCGCTCATCACCGCCACGCAGTCGATCAATGACTTTTACAAATCCGCTGGATCGCAGGCTGCTTTTGAAAACTCCGACTGGGCGCTGCTGCTTCAGCAGAAGGCCGAAAGCATTGCCGATGTGCGCAAGACCTCGCGCTTCGACATGAGCGCTTACACCGAGACCTTGCTGCGCAGCCTCAAACGACAGGGCTCGGAATATTCCGACATTCTGGTGCGCGGCCCAGATGGCGAATTTGTCGGGCGGCTGGTGCTTGATCGCTACTCGGCGACGCTCTATTCTTCGAGCCCCAAAACCTTCCAGCGGATCGAGGAGGCGGTGGAAGCGGGCCACGCGATGGCTGATGCGATCGAGATCGTCGCCTTTGACCGCGATCTGCCCGGCAGCAGTGCGGGGAGCAGTCACGGCCCCAGTCACGGCCACAGCCCTAGCCATAATCTAACAGATGCGGAGGAAGCGGCATGAGGCTCGCGCCGATCACGCCCCCGCGCTGGGGCGGCCCGCTCGCGCTGGCCTTGCGTCTCATCGGATGGCTTATGCTCAATCTGCTGGCGGCCTCAGGGGCCCTCGCAATCCTTGTGCTGGCGATCGGCAATTTCCGTTTTGAGGGGCTGATGCTGCAGCTGGCTAATCTGTCGGCGCGCTATGTTGCAGCCTCTGCTGCGCGGCAGGAGCAGTTCAACCTGGTCGTCGCGGTGGCCTTTGGTGTTACCTTTCTTATCCTCTGCCTGCTGCGTTGCAGCAGCGTGCTGGCGTTGATCGAGCCGCGTGGGGCTACAGCGAGCAGGGGAGGCCGGGCGTGAGCGAGCCCCGCAAGGATGGTCCCGCCGATCGCATCGATCCCCTGATGGCTGAACCCAAGGTGCCTGTTGTCACCGTGCCGACAGCCGCACCTCCGGGCTTGCTGGCCCGCCGTATGGCCGGGCAACCGCTGCGGCGTTGGCTGCTGCTGGCGAGCGCCGGGGCTTTGGCGGTGTGGGGTGCCTGGGCGACTAGAACGCTGGTGGATCTCTCGCGCGAGCGCCAATCCCTCGTCCAGGTCCGTCTCTCGGAGATCGTCGGCGACTATGTCCGCGATGCGGCGCGCTCGAGCCTGCCGGCTGACGAGGTAAGCCGCCAGACGGCGCGTTTTCTCAAAGCCCTCAACGATGTGGTGAGCGCGCAAGGGGTGGGCGGGCGCATCGTCCTGCTCAGCCATGCGGTGGTGAGCGGCGAGCTTCCCGATATCACGGCGGAGGTGCGCGCGCAGGTCTATTCGCGTGTGTCGCGGCCTATCCCTGCGCTTGGCTCACCTGCTATGACAGCGCCGCCCCCTGCGGGCGATGTCGCGGGCCAGATGCGCCAGTTTATGGGCAGCGAGCAGGCACCGGTGGCGGCTGGGGGTGACAGTGCTGAGCACCCCTGAGGCCACGACCAAACTGAGCGGCAAACGCTGGCCCCGCCGCCTGCTGGCGCTCGCGCTGGTGGCGGGCAGCCTGACGGCATGGCAGGGCCTCAAAACCTGGCGCGACCAGCACGCTCTCTTCATCAACGCCAGCCAGTCTTTGCCCAACTGGGCCTTTCTGGTCGAGCTCGGCCGTTTCCCGGCGCGCGGCGATTATGTGCTGTTCGATCCGGGCCGCGATCCGCTGGTGCTCCGCCATTTTAGCGCCTCGCCTCGACCGTTTGCCAAGATCGCCTTTGGGCTGCCGGGCGACCGGATTACGCGCATCGGCAATTCGGTGGCGGTCAATGGCGCGGTGGTGGCCCAGTTGAAGCCCCTTACCCGGCAGGGCGAGGTGTTGGTCCCTGGCCCGCTCGGGATCGTGCCAAAGGCATGCGTCTTTGCCGGCAGCCCACATCGCGACGGCTTGGACAGCCGCTACGCCGCGATCGGTTTTGTCTGCCGCGACCGGTTGCTTGGCACCGGAAAGGCGATCCTGTGATGGCGCGTTCGACATGGCCTTTGGTCGTGGGGTTTAGCGCCTTCGCACTTTGCTTCGGTGCGCCGATGGCGCTGGCCAAGGATTATGGCAAGGCAGGTCCGACCTGGCGGATCGCCGAGCCCGACTTGCTTGAGGTAATCCGCGCGCGCCTTAACGCCGCGCAAAGTTCGGGTGAATTGGCGCGGCTTAACCGGAAATATGCAGCTTTGGCCGAGCAGCAGGTTTCGCGGCCCAAGCCGGTGGCGGGCATCACCGCCGCGCGTGAGAACCGGCAATGGGATTATGATCCCACCATCACGATAGCCGAGGATATTCGCGATGCGCGCGGGCGGCTGATGGCCGCCAAGGGCCAGCTCTTCAACCCGCTCGACCATCTGCCGCTTGGCCATGAGCTGGCCTTTATCGACGGCGACAGCGAGGCGCAGCTGCGTTGGGCGCTGGGGGGGAATTCTGGCCCCAGCGTCGCGGCCGCGAAAGCGACAGGGCAGGGGGCTTCCGCTGATCGCCGCCTGATCGTGATGGTCAAGGGCTCGCCGATCGAGCGCATGAAGGTGCTCAAGCGCCGCTTCTATTTCGATCAGGCGGGCGAACTGACCTCGCGTTTCGGGATCGAGCATGTGCCAGCCCTAGTGCGCCAGCAGGGCAGGGTGCTAGCGGTGAGCGAGATGGCTTTGTCTGAGGAGGTCAAGCCATGAGGCGGTTTCGCATGGTGGCATGGTTCGCGTCCGTCCACGGCCGCATCGCCCGCCATCTCCCGGTGCCGCTGGCCGCGCCCGAAAGCGTGGCGCTGGCGGCCGCGCGGCGGCGGGTGATTGGCGCACTGCTGCTCTTGGCCCTGACCTGTCTGGGCGCCGGTGTGCTCAGCGCCGTCAGCCCGCTGCTCCCCGCCGTCCTGGCGCTTGCCTTGCTGGTCTTTCTCGCAATCCAGATCCCGCTCTGGCTCCGCGCCAAGCTGCGGGCCGACCATGCCTGGCTGATGCGGGAGCGCGAGCATGACTAACTCGTTGATGGGGCGGATGACCAGAATCTTCGGCGCAATCCTCGCTTTGCTGCTGCTCGCCTGCGCGCAAAGTGCCCAGGCGCAGGAGAATGCCACCTGCCATGGCCACTTTCCCAACCCGATCACCGACGTGTGCTGGGGCTGCTTTTTCCCGCTGACGATCGGTCCGGCAACGCTCTGGGGTTCCGAGCGTGCTGACGCTTCAGACAATCCTGTCTTGCCGATCTGCCTGTGCGGTTCGCCGATCCCGCGCATTGGCCTTGCCTTCGGGTTCTGGGAGCCGGTGCGGATGATCGATGTCACGACCAAGCCCTTCTGCTTTCCGAATCTTGGCGGGCTCAAGCTCAATCCGGGGCTCTCGCTCGGCAATGGGCAGGTGAAGCATTCGCAATTGAAAGGCGGCAGCGGGCAATTCTCGGCCAGCCTGAATGTCCATTATTACGTCTTCCCGCTCTTCTATCTGCTTGAACTCCTCAATGACTTTCTCTGCTTCGAGCAGGCCTCGTTTGATGTCGCCTATCTCTCCGAGATCGACCCGACCTGGAGCGATGATGCACTGGCCGCGCTTGTCTATCCTGAAGGCGCGCTTTTTGCTTTGTCCGTAGCGCAGGCGGCCTGCGCTGCCGATTGCGTGGCGGCGACCGCCCAGCTTCCTCTCGACCAGCTTTTCTGGTGCGCTGGCTGCAATGGCGCGATGTACCCGCTCTCGGGCAACATCGGCAATGCGGTGACGATGGAGCAGACCATGCGACTGGCCGCCGAGCGCATGATCTACAAGATGCACCGTACCGCGCTGGCGTGGGGCACGATGGGCACGCAGGGGCTGTGCGGCAAATATGTGATGCCGATGCTCAAGAAGCAGCAATATAGGCTGCAGATGGTCAACCCCAATCCGACCGTCTCGGGCCGTGAAGCCTGCTCGCCGATCGGCGCGTCGACCGCTCTGCCCAAATCGGGCCATACCTACCCGGTGATCGGGGAGGATGTTGGCTACCTTTTGTGGCGCAAACGCAATTGTTGCGCGCTGTGAGGCCCCCGATGAAACATTGGTTATTGGGCGGTATCGTCCTTGTCGGCAGTTTTGGCGCGCTTGCGGCCCAGACCCTGCCTGATCTCGATCTTTCCCATATCGCCCGGCAGGCCGAAGCGGTCGATGGCGCAACGCAGGCCTTTGTGCGGCAATTGCTCGAGCGGATCCCCAACGACTTTGGTCCAGCCAAAGAGGTGGCCGAGCAGGCACAGGCTCATCAGGCGGGTGTGCCCAAGGCTTTGCTTGCCGCCGGACTGGGTGACGATCTGGCCGAGGCGATGCAGGCGCCGGGCTTACCGGGTGTCGGCGAGGAGGATGCAAAGCCCGGCAAGGCGGGCGGACCCGCGCTGCTCGCCTTTGCCAGCACCTCAATGCCATCTGAGGCGCTCGAGCGGCTGATCGCCGATGTCACCAAGGCGGGCGGCACCGTGGTGTTCCGCGGTTTTGCGCCTGAGGGTAGCAAGGGCTTCCTTGAGGCTTTGCGCAAGGCGGTGCCCGAGGGCAGCGGCGCGCGGGTGATGATCGATCCGCGGCTGTTCCGCGCCTATGGGATCGAAGAGGTGCCGACCTATGTCGCAGCCTCGTCAAGCTTTCCGCTTTGCGATGGGCTCGATTGCACCTCGGCGCCCACGCCCCATGACCGGATCGCGGGCAATGTCACAACCCGCTATGCGCTCGAGACTTTCGTTGCCGGCAAGGGCCCGGGCGCGCAAGGCGCGGTCCGCGCGCTCCAATTGCTGACAGGTGAGCGATGATGTGGGGGAGGCGGGCCATCGCCTTTGTCGCGCTTACAGCATGGCTGAGCGCGCAAGGACAGGCACAAGGGCAATCGCAGAATGTCAGCGCGGCCAAAGAGGCGGCGAGCGCCTTGGGACAAAATCTGCAGGGCTCGATTACGGCAGGCGTGACCAGTGCCGCAGCACCTGCTGCCGTGCCCGCCTATCAGGGCAGCGATCTGCCGCAGGGCTCCTATTTCAATGCGCCAGAGAATATGGCCAGTGCCGGCGCGGCGGCGTCGAGCAGCAGTCTTGCCGTTGCGCTCACCACCAATCCCAATCGCCCGAGCTTTGATCCCGCCACCATCGATCTTACCAATGCCAAAGCGGTTGAGGCCGCGCCGGGCAATTACACCGGCGGGACGGGCGCCGGGGGCAGCGCGGGCAAATGCGAACCGCTGCCTGCCACCAGCGGGAGCAGCAGCACCTATTACGATTCCTGTCAGGTCGGGCAGGCGGAAAGCGATGTCTCGTTTTCCTGCAACGTCGCCTGGAAGGCGCAGATGGCGACGAGCTACGATTATCAGTGCCACACCAGATATCTGACCCTCAACACGATGGCCTTTGCGCAGGCGAGCGATTGCGGCGATTTTCCTTTCGTCTCCACCTGCACCAAAATCGCGACGCAGGACAATCCGCTGGGCCAGGCCGGCGAGGCGAGCGGCTGGGGACTGTTCTGGACGGTGCGGCAAAGCGATGACACCTATCGCTGCACGGCGCCGGGCAATCTGGGCACCAGCGCCTCCGACATGTTTGCCATCAACAACACCGCCTATCAGATGGAAAGGCCTCTGGGCGTTACGGGTGTGCCGGGCGCCATTCTGCTGGGAGAAAGCCAGGCGGCTACTGGCAGCACTATCGACACCAGCGATTGTGATGCGAAAATCGGCAGCGCGACCTGTCTTGACGGTTCGGTGCTGAGCGATGGCAGCTGCATTGCCTCAAGCCCGGCAAGCATCCGCTACACCTGCCCGGCGGGCTGGACCTTGGCCGGAACCACCTGCCAGATCACCACCGGGAGCGATGCGGCGGTCGCGGCTTACGCTTGCGAGGGCGATGCCACCTTGTCGGGCACCGATTGCATCACGGCCTCGCCTGCCGCCGTCGCCGCCTATACCTGCGATCCCGGCTACACGCTCAGCGGTACGCAGTGCACACGGGTAACCAGCATGCCCGCCGGGATTGGCGGCTACTCATGCCCCAGCAGTCAGACACTCTCGGGTGACCAGTGCCTGCGCGCCTCCTCCTCGGCACCGGTGACCAGTTATAGTTGCCCATCTGGATGGACTCTGGAAGGCACACTCTGCAGCCAGGCCTCCTCCTATGCCGCTGCGCTCACCTATAGTTGCCCCAATGGCGCCGCGCTCTCAGGTACAGATTGCGTGGGGACTGCAGCAAGCCCGGCGACACAAAGCAGTGACTGTGGCACCACCTCCTTGCAGATGGCGGGTGGTTTCTGCGTCGGTAGCGTCGCGAGTTTTTCCAACTGCTCGGCGATTGCCGGTAATCTGACCCTCGACCACAAAGAGTTTGTCACCTCGCTCTCCGGCTTCACCGTCAATCTCTGGTTCTGCTATTTCCAGCCCCATGTGACGTACAGCTGCAGCGCCGGGAGCCTGTCGGGTGATCAATGTCTGGTCCCCACAAGCAGCCCGGCCAGCGCCTCCTATGGCTGCCCCTCGGGTGGGACGCTCTCGGGCAGCACCTGCAACACCAGCGCAACCCAAAGTGCGGCGGTAATTCAGACCTGCCCCGAGGGCACAAGCTTTGATGGCAATCTGTGCTGGCAGACTGTGAGCGAACCGGCTGCGATCAGCTGGTCCTGCCCGGCAGGCTGGGCGCTGAGCGGTCAGACCTGCACTGCGAGCGAGAGCGTGCCGGCCAACCCGACCTATACCTGCGGTGAGGGCGCGGTGCTCAGCGGTAACCAGTGCCTGACCACCAGTCCTGCCACGCCATCGGCCTACAACTGCCCCAACGGCACCTCGCTTTCCGGCAGCACCTGCCTGCAGGGTGGTAGCATGGAGGCAATCATCACCTACACCTGCGCGGCGGGCCAGGTGCTCTCGGGATCCACTTGCCTGACCGCCACCCCACCGATCGGCACGCAGGGGATGAGCTGCACCACGCCGGTCGAGACCTGCATCGATAGCGCGCCCGAAACGCGGATGGTGGGCGGCATACCGGTCACCCATGCCTGCTGGGCCTGGCAGCGCAGTTACCAATGCGGGCGCCTCACCAGCGCCAATGATTGCGCGGAACTGGAGGCCAAGCCCAATTGCCATTTCGACCATGAGGTCTGTCTGGATGAAGATCCGCAGGGTGCGCCCTGCCGGACCACAAGCCGGGTTTATCAATGCACCACGCCCGCCGCGCCCTCGACCGGCGAGACCTATGCCTGCAGCGGCGATATCTATTGCCTCAACGGCGATTGCACGCAGGTGACCCGCGAGGCTTCGCCCGACTTTGCCCAGGCGTTGACCGCCATCCATGCGATGGGCGATGCAGCGGAGCAATTGGATGCGAGCAATCTCAAGCTGTTCGGCGGGCAGGCACAGGGCTGCCACAAGCCGCTCTTCGGGCTGGTCAATTGCTGCGCGGGCAAAAGCACGGGCCTGATCGCGGCCGCCAGCGGCGCAGCGGCGCTGGCCGCAGGCCCCGGCTCGGCGCTGTTTGCCGGCCTTGTGACCCCGCTCCTCACCCAGTTCCTCTGCGCTTCGGAAGAAAAGCTGCTCGATGTGAAGGATCGTATGGGTCAGTGCCACTATGTCGGGGAATATTGCTCGCAAAAGCTGCTCTTTGTCTGCGGCTCGATCCGCAAAAACTATTGCTGCTACGAGAGCAAGCTTGCCCGGCTGATCCAGGAGCAGGGCCGCGCCCAGCTTGGCAAGGGCTGGGGCAGTGCCAAATCGCCCTCGTGCGGCGGCTTTACGGTCGAGGAGTTCTCCCGGCTTGATCTTTCCAAAATGGATTTCTCGGAAATCTATGCCGATTTTACCAGCGCGGTCTCCGTTCCCGCCTCTATCTCCAATTCACTTCTGATCCAAAGCCGGATCGAGGCCTTTTATCAGGCCCATCAGGGAAACTAGGCCCATGACATTTGCCGCCCCAATCACCCGTGCCGCGCTGGTCCTTGCGCTTTCAGTTCACGCGGTAGCCCCTGCCTTTGCGCAGGAGAGTGTCAGCGCACAACCTGACCTCGAAACTGATACCCAAACCATCGCCGCGCCGGAAATCCCGCCTTCCGCCGGGCAGGACCCTTTCTACTGCGGCGAGCGCAAGCTGGGCACCTGGTTCTATTGCGAGAGTCCAAAGCCCAAATCTGGGCCCAAACAGCCAGAGGCATCCGCGCCTCCAGCTAAAGCCATGGACCGCCTCGCGCTGATCACCAAGGCGCTCGATGAACTGCGCGCCAAGGCGATCCTGGAACCCACCACCGAGAATGTTGCGGCCTATATCCGCTATCAGCGCGAACAGCTCGACCGGGCCTCGACCTTTGCCGATGTCTGGCAGCGCGCGATCTGGCAGGATCCAACGCTGGACTATACGCTCCAGCGCCCGGTCAACACGCTCGGCAAAAATGCCTGGCTTGAACAGCGCAAGAGCGATCAGGCCGCGACCATGGCCGCGCTCTCGCGCCGCTATGGGCTGTTCTTCTTCTATTCCTCCAGCTGCGGCGCCTGCGAGGCCTTCTCTCCGGTCTTGAAGAGCCTGTCCGAGCAGTACAACCTCTCGGTCCTGCCCGTCTCGATGGATGGCGGGCCGATCGCGTCCTTCCGCAATTATGTCGTCGACCATGGCCAGTATCAGCGCATGGGGCTGCAGGGCGGGCAGGTGCCCGCGCTCGTCCTCTTCGACACACTGACCAAGAAGCCGATCCCGGTGGGCTACGGCGTGATGGCCGCCGATGAGGTGATGCAGCGCATCTTTACTCTCACCAGCGTCAAGGTCGGGAGCGACTATTGATGCTGCGCGCGCTTTGGCAGAATCTCAGGGGACGGTGGCGGAACCGGGGGCGGACTTCGGGACTGACACAGCGGCGGGCACGAGGCAGGCGCTTTGGCGCCGTGCTGGCGATGCTCGCGGCCCTCAACCTCATCGGGATCGATGTTGCGCAGGCCGATGTCAATTCCGAACTCAATGGCTTCTTCAACGGGCTGGGGGGCGCTGCCAATGCCAGCGGCCCGGCTGCCTATAATGGCCAGATGGGCGGCTATTACACCGGCGGCCATATCTGGGCGCGCGTGCCGCAAAGTGATCTCACGCTGGGTTCCTTGCAATTGCCCAGCGTCAAGGCGGGCTGCGGCGGGATCGATCTGTTCACCGGCGGCTTTTCCTTCATCAATTCCGATCAACTGGTCGCGGCGGGCAAGGCGGTCGCCAATGGCGCGCTGATGTTTGTGTTCCAGCTGGCGCTCAAATCCATCAGCTCGCTCATCGATTCAACGCTCATGGACAATCTGCAAAAGCTTCAGCAGATGATCCAGCAAAGCAAGAGTTCGTGTGAACTGGGCGCCACGGCGGCGGCCGGGCTGATGGGCAGCGTCGGCATCCGCAATTCGCAAATGTGCAAGATGATCGGCAATGCCCAAGGCTTCTTTGCCGACTGGGCCAAGGGCGAGCAGGATTGCGGCAATGGCGGGCAGACGGCGGGCACCTTGCGGCGCAACAGTGACATCAGCATCCCGTCCAAAAGCTACAATTACACCTGGGCGAGCCTGACGCAGTCCTACCCCCATTTTGATGGCAGCTTCAAAGAGTACCTGATGTCGCTCGTCGGCACGGTCATCTACACCGCGCCGGGCAATGACACTTCAACCGGCAGCTTTGCCTTTATGGGCGGCGGGGACGATGCGCTGATCACAGCATTGCTCGATGGCGGCTCGGGCGCCAAGGTCTATAGCTGCGGGGGTGATGCCGACTGTCTGACGCCGAGCCTGCAGACGGTGACGATTGCGGCTTCCGTGGCCCTCAAGCCCCGGGTTTATGCGCTGGTGAGCGATATTCGCGCCCGCATGCTGGCTGAGCAGACCCTGACCAGCGAGGAGGTCGGTCTGCTTGGGGCCACCTCAATCCCGCTATACAAGATCCTCATCGTCGATGCTGCGGCCAGCTACGGCAATCTGCTGCAGGCCGACCTCTACGCGCTCTCCGAAGCGGTGGCGACCGATCTCCTCGAAACCGTGACGCGCAAATTCATTCAGCAGGTGGTGGCCGCCCAAGGCAGCTTCCAGAATGCCGACGATAAGTCGATGGCGCAGTGGCGCGCCCAGCTCGATGCGGTGGCCCGCAGACTCGAGGAGCAGTCGCAGGCCAATGGCGCGCGGGTGCAGCGGGCGCAAATTTTGGTCGAGCGCGCGCAAAGGATCGAGGCAACCTTGCGCAACCAGATGGCGCCGCAAATGTCAGCCGCGCTCCAGTTCGACCGCTCGCTGCGCACCTCAATGAGCCGCTAGGAGCCACCCCACCATGCTGGAAATCGTGACGCTCGGCGGCGGGCAGCATATCGTCAATGTGCTCAATGCCGTCTCGGCCTGGTGCGGGGGCGGTGGCTTTCGCTCGATGCTGCAGGTCGTGATGGTGATGGGGCTGATCTATGCCCTGCTCATCATGGCTCTGGCGCTCAATTGGAAAGCAGCGCTGCACTGGTTCCTGACCGCCACGGCCATGTATATGTGCCTCATCGTGCCGACGACCAATGTCGTGGTGATCGACAAGGTCAATCCTGCGGTCGGCAATGGCAGCGTGTCCAATGTGCCGATCGGGCTTGCGGCCATGGCCTCCTTTTCCAGTCAGGTGAGCTATTGGCTCACCCGCACGGCTGAAGCCGTCTTTGTTGAGCCGGGCGCCTTGACGCTGACCCAATATGGCATGCTTTATCCCACACGGATCAATGAGCTCTCGCGCCAGTTCGTGATTGCCAATCCGGTCCTCAAGCAGAATGTCGAAGCCTATATTACCCAGTGCTACCTCTATGGGGTGATGATCCATTCAAGCGCTGCGACCAGTCTCCAGCAGCTTGCCGCCTCGCCTGATCTGCTTGCCGCGCTGGGGCCGGGATCCTCGGCGCGGATGGTGGCCTATGGGAGCGAGGCTGGCAGCGAGGTGATCCTTTGCTCGGACGCCTATGCCAGGATCAGGGCAGCCTATGGGGCCCTAGCGAGCGAGAGTTTTGCCCAGATCGCGCCTTCCTTCTATCCCTATCTTCCGGCTGCCCAGGCGGTCAGCAAATTGCAGTCCGATTTGCCGGGCGTGACGCAGGGCCTTTATGGCAGCGCGATGAGCGCGCAGCAGGTCTTCCAGCAGCGCTCGCTCGTCGATGCCTTTATGGAAGCCCGCGCCAATCTGGGCGCCGGCGATGGCGACACCTTTGCCACCATGCATGCTCAGCTTCAGGCACAGAATGTGATGATCGCTTCGGCGCGCCAGGCCATGACATGGGTACCGGTGCTCAATCTGGTGCTCACGATCGTCTTTTACGCAATGTTCCCGGTGATTTTTCCGTTGTTTCTGTTGCCGCAAAGTGGGATCCCGGCCTTGAAGGCCTATCTTGCCGGGTTCTTTTACCTGTCCTCCTGGGGGCCGCTTTCTGCGGTCCTGCATATGTTCGTGACCGCCGAAGCAGCAGCCCAATTGACGGCGGCGGCGAGCGGCAATGGCATGACCATGGCAGCGATGCCGATGATCGATGCGATCAATCAGAACAGTGCGATGCTCGCCGGGTTCTTGTTGATGTCGGTGCCGGTTCTGGCAGGCGGGATGGCGAGGGGGGCGATGTCGCTGGCCCATAGTGCGGGCGCGATGTTGGCGCCGGTCCAGCAAGGAGCCGATGCCGCGGCGGTGGAGCGCACCACGGGCAATTATTCCTATGGCAATGTGACGGGCAATCAGTGGAATACGGCGGCCACCCATCGCGATGGGGCGGGGATCTCGAGTTTTGTGGCGGCCAATGGGACCGAGTTCGCGCGGTCGGCCGATGGTTCGGTCATTTACAACAATACGCCTGGGATCAGCCGTTTGGGCTTTACGCCGAGCGAAGTTGAGGGCGCGATGCGCAATGTTTCCGATAGCGCGGCCAAGTATCACAATCAGGCAACCTCCTACAGGCAGGCGGCGAGCGAGACTTATTCTGCGGGGCTCTCGCGGGTGCATGGGCTGACGCGTGGGTTTGGGACGCATGAGGGTGGCGATACCACCAGTGGGACGCGGACCAGTGGGCAGCATCAGACCTCGCAGACGGATTCCCTGCAGAGCGGGGATACGGCGAATTCCGGGTATGATGTGAGCCAGCGGGTTGGGGTGACCCGGACGGCGAGTGACCGGACGGCCAGGAATGTTAGCGCATCTGTAGGTGGTTCTGCAGGCGCGGGACGCGGTGGCATACCGATGAGTGCACAGGCCGGGGTAAGCGCAGGCACCGATCGCAGTTGGGCTCAGACTGACCAGCAGGATCAGGGTACACACACGACCTCACGGAGCGGTGAAAGTAAATCTAACACTACCTATTCGGCCAATGGCGAGGCCGTCACCTTCTCGCAGGAAGGCTTCACCTCCAACGGCCGCTATTATCGATATGACGCCTTTGGTGAAACGCGGGATTCATTGGAGAAACGTTTCTCCGAAGCACAATCCCTGGAAAAGCAGGCCGCCCGAAGTGAAGAGCAGGGCAATCGCCTCGATCATGTGGTGTCCGACGCGCAACATCGTGGCTGGCAGCTAACGGACGATATGAGCCAGGTGATTGCCAGTCGTTATAATGCCCTGGCCAGTTCCCGCTATGCCGGGCTTGGCGCACCTTCGCTCAATCAGGTGGATCTGACGGCGAGGCAGCGAGAACTTCGCAACGCGATCGTGGGAGACATTCTGCAAGATTATAGCGGGATGGCAGGGATGGAGGCGCCGCAGAAGGGGAGCGAAATGGGGGCTTTTGTTGCACCGCCCAAGCCATTTACCGAGGCGTCCTTGCGCAGTTCTGTTGTGGAGAAGCAAGTCGGGCCAATGAGGCAGCAAGCAAGCGTTGGTCGGCCTGCTGAAATCGCTCGATCTGAAGGTGGGGTAGTAGGCGGCAAGGCCCGCCTGTCTGAACAGCATCAGAAAGGGCGGGCCGAACTTCGTCAAGCTAATGATTTGGCGAATGGGGAGACCCATCAGCGCTAAGGCTCAGCCTTTCGACAGGTTAGCTGATTGGGTTTCAGAAGGGCCGAAAAAAGAGATAGAGCAGCGTCGAAAGTGCAGACACGCCGACAATTGCAACTGCAATACGTTGCGACCGCGAATAATGCTCAAGAGGAAATTCGCTCGCAGCATGGCAATCGTCAAATGCGCCCATGGCGGCGGCCTTGGTCAGCCACGAACAATCCGCTGGATCACCAGTGTCGGTAAGCGGGGCCAATCCCAAATTTCTAGCGCGGATATCCATCACAAATTCCTTTCCTGCCTTATGGCTGAAGGAAAGGAATTTGTGAAGGGCATGAGACGCTTAAAGACAAGTGCGTTGAAGATCTGAGCCCGAGCCTCAAATGCAATTTGGGGCTCTATGTTTGTCCAAAAGTGATTACAGGGAGGCGGGGTCACTTTCAATCAATCAGCTTGCCGCTCAGTAATTTGAAAACTGATTGGAGAAAATTCTCAACGGGGGTAAAAAACCTCAATGGCCGCGCATATACGGTCTCTCGAGTGAGAATGGTGGATGAAAACTTGTGCGCAATTTGTTGGATTTGATCTGGAAAGGGGACCGTTTTGGCCTGCTGCGTGGCTGCCTCTGGTCATCTGGCGATGAGAATGCCTGCACGCTGAGCCAATCCGGCGACTACTTGTAGCGTCGCGGCGTCTGTTGCCACTCCGACTGTTTCTACTAGCCTGAGGTCGCTCGACTCCGAGACGCGATCACCAAAGAACATCAAGGCCTTTTCCTGATCGTAACGCCGCGAGGTCCAGATGAGCCCTTCAGGTGCGCCTTCGCTGGCATGGATTGCCTGTGACCAAACCTGCGTTGCTGCATAGGTCGATTTCGGGGTATCGATCAGTTGATTGCGCTCAAGTCCGAGTTTCATTAGGTCAGCAGAGAACAATGGGGCAAGCGTTACGTCCCGCGTGAGCTCGATCTTCGAATAGCGCAGGGGTTCAAGTGACGACCCGGGCACAGATTTGAAGTGCGCATCCGCCTTGATGTCGTGGAACAGCGTCTCGAAAACGGCACATTCGAGGCTGGTGGCGCAATAGGCCGTCGGCACCTTCTTCCCATCAACCTCGAATGGCGCGAAGCGCGAATTGCCCATGCCAGGGTTGAATGAGCATGCAGTGAAACGCTGATCATAAATGCGATGAAGAATTGTACCGGACGGCAGCTGATAGCTGCCGCACACCAGTGACGAGGGGGGTGGGGGCACAAGTGCCGCTGGGGTGGCGCTCATCCAACGACGGCACCGGCTAGATTGCGCGCTGCCATGACGACTGCGTCAATGTCATCCAAACGCTCGCAGGGAGCGTCGTCGCCAAGCCAGCTATTGGTAGAAACGAACCAGAAAGCCACCTCCCACTGCGACATGCTGATCGGTAATTCATAAAGGATTTTTGCAATTGTGCCGTGTGGGCGACCGTCCTTGAATTGAAATGCGGGATAACGCTCATGCCCCTGCCAACCCACCGAGAAGATCTTGCCCTCGGCTTTCCATCGGCTCGCAGTCTGGCTGCGGTTGCGCGCAGTGCTTCCCGAGGCAGTCGTCACCTGTTCCCCGGTCAATGTCGGGATTTCGCGCATGAACTGCACCCGCGCTTCGGCATTGGCGGCATCGATCTGCGCGCCAACTGCGGCCAACGGGTCCTGAGTTTCGACGAGCGCTTCGACGAGCTTTTCGATGGTTGCATCTGATGCGCGCGCGCGCGCCGATGGCAGCGAGCGATGGACGATCTCTGCAATATGGAGCACGCTCGGGTCCATGACGGTGAGTTTCGCTCCGACTTCCGCAAGAAACTCCTTGATTGTACGCTTCACGGCGCCTTCCATCGCCTCTGCCGCCATCAGGAGTTCAATTGACCAGATGTCTTTTTCGGTCGCGTCGAGCGGCTTATGACTGTGGAGCCATCTATCGAGTTGAGGGTCGGTTTTGTGTGTCAAATGGCGCGCGTTTCCTTTCCGCTTGTGAACGCGGCGCTTTAAGACATGCTTGGTATGAAGATGGCCGAAACGGTGCTTTTTGACCTCTGCGTTAAGCTGAACTGCCTGCTCGGAAATTGCAACTACGAGAGTGGCGGCGAGAACCTGCTCGAGATCACCGCTTTTGCTGCTGTCTGCAGACTCGGGCGTTTGAATTACGATGGCCATAGGTTTTCGTTAGCATGGTTAGTTTGACAAACCAATAACGTAATTCACCAAATTTCCCGTTCAAGGCCGACGGGCAAGCGGGCGCGATCATTCCGAGCCGATCAATCTCGGGCGATTGTCGCCCTCTTGCAAGAGCGCATGGATCTGATCCATGGCTTCAGGTGTGGGTTGGCAAAGCCTCAAGACAGAGCACAGAACCATTAGATCTTGCCTAGATTGGCTGGAAGCGCCGAATTTCCAGGAATCATGCCATGCCCACGATCCCGCATCCTTGCGCGTAAATTCGAATCAGCTCATCAAAACCCAAGTTCGATGGACTTTTCCGGGAGAGGAAGCTGCGGCCCAACATGCCTCCCCGGTTCGGCCCGGAACGAGGCTTCTGACAGGCCTTGCTTTGGCTCAGCAGTCGGGGCCTTGAGGTTCTTCTCGCCAATCACCTCCAGCGCACTGGCCTTGTCCCCCGCATTGCGCGCAATAGCGCCAGTAAGCGCCGCCACATCATTGGTGAAAAGCTCAAACCCCTCCCGCACACGCGTCGCCATCACATGAAAGAGGCGGGCATTGGAAAGATACTTCTCGGCCGAATGCATCGCGCCAATGGCAAAGTCCTGCGTCATCCCCTGCGCCTGATGCATGTTGATCGCATAGCCAAGGCCAAGGCGCTCGAGGATGCGGTCCCCCGGCGCGAGCAGCAAGGTGGATTTGTTGGCCAGTTCCACCTCAACACCGGCATCGGACACCGCCAGCACCCGCGCGCCATCAGAATTGAAGATACCCCGCACCTTGTCCGAGGCGGCCCAGCGGATGCGATCCCCGGTCTGAAGCGAAAGGCTTTCGCGCGTGGCCAATTGGATCAGTTCGCGCCGATCATGGGGATCGATGGTGCTGGGCGTGAACGTGACGATCTTGCCGTTCTCCTGACGTAGGCGGACTCTATCGCCCTTGTCATGCCCCACCACAGCATAGGTCCCGCGTGCGAGACCCGACACTGCATTGTGACGGGAGACATTAAGGATCTGCCCCGCGCGATAGGTCTGGGGATAGCGTAACTCCTCCCGGGTAGCATGGACTGTGGCGGCAACCTCAAGACTGATCGTTCGCCCGGTCAGCCGTCCCTCAGCGCGCAGCCCGTCCTGAACCAGCCTATTGAGGGTTGCCCGCGAAAGGCGCCCCGAGGTGTAAATATCGGTCCGCTCACGCTGTTCGGGAGACAGGGCCAGCCATGCCTGCGCAGCCTGCTCGAGATAATCGTCCTTATGCTCATGAAACGCTTCCTGCTTGCGCAGGACTTCCATCGCTTTGCCCACTTCCCCACGCCGCGTGAGATTGGCAATTTGCTTCATCGCCTCACTGCGCTGCCGCAGACTGGTGGGCATTTGGGCCATGCTGGGCGCATGGCTCTGCAGCAGCACGAAGGCCTTGCCCGCATCAATCGGCAAAAGCTGATGCCGGTCGCCCACCATCACCAGCTTCTCGACCGCAAAGGCATTGGCGATCGTGGTGAGGTGGACCATCGCCTCATTGGCCACCAGCGAAGCCTCATCGAGCAACAGGAACTTGCCCGCCAAAGCCTCGCGCGATGCCTCAAAGCCCGCCCCTTGCCCGCGCAGGGCATTGGCCAGATGCGCATGGATAAAGGAGGAAACGGTCTGCGCCTTGATCCCGGCATCATCACGGAGCTGGTTCACCATCTTGTTGGCAAAGGCCAGCCCAAGAACCTCGCGCCCCTCGCTCTCCGCAACACGGGCTACGCGGTCGATCATGGTCGATTTACCGGCGCCAGCCACACCCTGCACCAGAACCACGCGATCCGATGAGGAAAGCGCCAGAGTTGCCGCCCGCATCTGCTCATCGGTCAGCGGTGCCGGGTTCTGCAACAACTCTGGTTCCACCGAGGCCAGCTTGTGCGAGGATTCCTGCGGGTCAAACAATGCATGACCCTGCTCACGTCCAACATCGATGGCGGCTAGCAGCTGACGCTCCTGCTGCAAATGCTCCGGTGTGGTCACCTGCGTCACCACCCCATCGAGCCTTTCGCTCTTGCCGGGGATTAACTGCCCAAGTTTGAGCAATTGGCGCACCCGGCTCTCGGCGCGGGTGATGGTGACATTGGCAAGGCCCAGATCGAGCGCGGTCTTGGAGATCTCCTGTACGCCAAAGGCAGCCTCCCGCTGCCCTAGAATGCGGATGGCCGAAGCCACAGCCATCTCGGTACGAATTTCGCTCGGGCTGAGCGTCAGGCGACGCAAGCCGTTGGTGGTGAGCGGATCTGCGGCACGAAGCCAGAGGCCGACCGTCGAGCGGATCCGCTCGATGATCCCCTCAGCCACGGCAGGTTCCCGCACAGGCTGGCTGAGCGAGACATCGGGTCCAACGCGTGTTTTGGCCTGCTCGACCATGGCCTTGGCATCAAAGCTGAGCTCAGCGGCGCGGTCCTGCCATGCCTGATAGAGCGCGTCCTTGTCCTCGACATGGGTCTTGTTGTCGCGTGTGCCCAGCACGACGGCATCCTGCCCCTGCGGGGTGGCGATGCCGAGCGCCGCGACGCGCTCAAGGATTTCCTCGCGCCGCTGGCTGAAGGCGCGGGAGACTTCCTTGGGCACATCGCTGATCTCAAACTGACCATGCTTGCCCGATAGCTCGGTGCCATAGCCCAAAGCTTCGACCTTCTCGCGGAACTGGGCGTGATAGGCGCTGCCGATGCTGGCATTGGCGCTCCAGATCGCGCCATTGAATAGCGCGCGCCAGTCGCCATTGGCTGCTTGGCTGATCGCGGCGACCACAACATGGATATGCGATTGAGGATCAAGCTTGCGGCTGGTGTCATGCTCGAACATGGCCCAGACGAGATTGCCCGACCGTACCGGCTCGCCATTGCGGCTGCGCTCATAGGAACGCACTTCGGCATGGGTCTTCTCGACCCAGCGCATTGTCTCGCGGACCGCCTCCCGGTGTGCTTCAAGCAGGCGAGTGTCACCGCCTATCAGCGCCAGCACGCTGGCCGACTTGGGCATCGAGAAGGTGAGGTCGAGGCCCATACGGCGCCCCTCGACCTGATTGACGAGGCTGCCATCGGGCAATTGACCTTGCAGCAGTTCCTGAAACGGCTGCTTCCCCACGTCCCCGGCAAGGCCGAGCACTTCGGCCCCCTTGCCGCCCCAGGCGCTGAACTCGGCCGTGCCCTCGCCGGTATAATAGTCATCCTTGGCAAAATAAGTGGCCGCGCCGCCCGCGCTGCGCACAGAAGAAATAGAGTGCATCGCCTTACATCCCCATACCGCTGTCATCGCCAAGCGCCGGCCCGCCATGGAGCGGTCCGTGACCATGCCCAGACCCATGCCCATGGTGATGATCGCGGCGGTGCTGATCCTGCTCATCGACAATGCCGATGCCGGTGCGCTGATCGATCAGCGCCTGCTGTTCGCGGTGAGCGGACCGCTGGTCTTTGGACCGGTCAGCCGTGCCGGGCAGGGGTGCCTGTTTGTCCTGCCCTTCGCGCTCACGCCGTTCTACCGGGCCGCCCAGCCTGAGCGGCTGCTCGACAAAGGCAGCGCCGGGGGCTGGCTTGGCGTTGGAGCTGCCCTCCTCGCTAGCGGGATTGGGCGGCGCACCGGTGCTGCGCGTATCGGCTTGCAGATCGACCGAGGTGATCTCGCGAGCATCAATGCGTGTCTCGTCCGCCTTGGCCTCGGCCTCCTGCTGCCGTTCGACCTCGGGCAGCATCTCGGCTCGGAAGGTGGGACGCGAGGGGGCAGCGTGCTCCCGGCCGCCGTCACCAGCACCGTCATCGTCATTGGCAGGCTTGAATTCGGAGAAGCGGATATCCTTCTCTTCGGCAAAGGGTTCAGCAATGATTGGATAGGCGCGCCACTCAAGATGGATGCGCGCGGCCGGGAAGCCTTCGGGGAATTTGATGATCCCGTAGAGCGAGGGAAAGTTCATGATGTCATCGGGCAGGATCAGCGGCTTGACCTCGGTGCGAGGCGTGATGGTGGCGGCATCGCGTGACATGGCCGCACCAATCGAATAGGCCTCATCGACCTCGCGCACCTCGCGGTTGCCGACGATGCCGGAGCAGAATTCCGCCGTGGCGCGATCGGCCGCCGTCAGCATCAGTTTGGTGCGGGCAAGGGCGGCCAGATTGGTCGCGCCTTCGCGGCCATAGGTCTCGCACAGGCGCTCGAAACTATGAATGCCGAGGAGGAAGGCCCCGCCATAGGCCCGCGCGGTTTGCAGTCCATGTTCGAGCGCGGGAAGGCGGTGCAGGGCATGAACCTCGTCGAACAGGAACCATGTCTTGAGCCCGGCATTGCGCTCGGTTTCAAGCTGGGCATTGACCGCCAGATCCATCCACAAGGTCATCAGCGAACGCGTCACATGGAGATGCGTATGGGTCGAGGTGATGAAGAGAATGGAGCCGGGATTGGCCTCCTCCCTGATCCAGCGGCGGATGGAAAAGCGCGCCGGATCTTTGGCGTCGACATCGGGCAGATAGCGCAGGACCTGCGCATTGGTGTTGAAGACCGCGCGGATGGATTCAGCCATGCGCGAGGCCTGCTCCGAGGTCAGCGGATCGGCCACGGTGTTGCGCAACTGGGCATGGATGTCCTTGAGGCTGGCATACATCAGGCGGTGGGCGATGGCGGCATTGGTGGTCTCGCCGCGCTCCTGCAATTTGATGCACATCTCGACGAAGAGCGTGCGCGCGGCCATCACCCAAAAGGGTTCGGAACTGGCACCATCCGAAGGGATCAGCGCGGCCGCCGCCGCGGTAAAATCGACATGGCTGCGACAGTCGGAGAAGATCGTCCAGGGCGGGCAGCGCGTGTCGAGCGGGTTGATGATATGGTCTAACCCCGCGCGGTAGAAATGCTGAACGAAGACGCCGGTGAGATCGAAGATCACGCAGCGATGGCCACGTGTCCGGGCCTGCGCAATGAGGTCGAGCAAGACGGTGGTTTTGCCCGTGCCGGTGGTGCCAATCAGCATGCCATGGGTGCGTTCGAGATCCCACGGATAGGGGATACCGGCAATCGCATAGGGGACATGCAGGCCCAGCTTTTGACGCCGGGCAGGCGGCGCAAGCGCGACCTTGGCAGGATCGAGGTCGGGATACCTGTCGGCCACCGCCTGCGTCAGCTTGTGATGATTATAGGTGGTGATTTCGGAGAGCAGAACATCGCGCTCGACCAGCATCGCGCCGCGCTCATGACGCTCCTTCATGATGTCCGAGCCGCGCTCGCGGGCAAGGCTGAAGAACCAGATGGTGAGCGGGATCGAGAAGAAGGCTGCGCCAATGCAGGAGGCCCAGAAACAGCGCCATGCCTTGTGCCAGGCGAGCATCACATGCGGGTTATAGGGCACCGCTCCCATCGGCAGATGGACGATGCGGCCATCGGGCAAGGTGAGGTTGATGAGGTGCCGCGGATTGAAATCCACCCAGTCCCAGAGACCCGAATAAATGCGCATTTCGACGAGCTGCACCTCATGCTCATCCATGCGGATAGAGAGGAAGGCGCAGAGCAAAACAAGGAAGCAGGCCAGCGCGATCAGCAGGGGCACTTTGATGCCCTGCCATGCCATCATATATTGCAGACGGACAAGCTGGGTGCCTCGGGTGAAGCTGCCGACATTGCGCACCACATCGCCGCGCGCCGAGGCGTGGGCAATACGGGCAGGGCGGCTCCGGTCGAACCTTATGTCCTCGCGCTCAGGCTTGATAGCCATGATGCACCGCCATGCGTTTGATCACGAGGGAGGGAAGCTGCTCGGCTTCCTCGGGGAAATTGCGGCTCATCTGAAAGTCGATGGCGGCCTGAATATATTCCAGATTGGCAGCCAGACGGACGAGGTCGCACTGGGGCAGAAAGGTAGCAAAGGGCAGGGCCACTTGCACCAGTTCGCGCAGCACATGGCTGACATTGGCGCCGCGCTTTTCTGCCAGATCGCGGATCTGATCGGCGCTGGCCAGAGGCAGGCAGACAGAGAGGGTTTTGGTTCTTTGTGTCACAAACCAGCCTTTCAAAAGGCATGGTCTGGGTATCGCTCAGCCACTCTAGCGGAGGGACATCGCGGCGTCCAACCGAGAATGGGGATTTAGGATGCTAAATCCATGAAAGGTCATAGAAAACAGTAGCCTGGAGCGAAAGCCAACCCACATTTAGCATGCTAAATGCGGATTTAGTATCTTATATCCGGTCGAAATGGCGAAAAACCATTCTTGTCCAGTAACTTAATTTTACGGATGCCGTGTAGGGTGTGCTTTCCTCCTTCTGTAGGGACTGGACCAGCTTCCTCTCGGGATAGGTCCAGCCTCTCCATCTGGCGGTGCCTTCCGCGTCCGGCAGGCGCAAGGCCGGCCCCATCCAGTCCAGGCCGTGCAGAAGCACATACGCCACGCGCCGCAGGGGCGTGTCCGCTTGCCCCGGCCGCCATTTTTTTGGGCTGAGGTTGCAGAACCAAACCCGCCGCCAAGATGACCCGTCAGGCGACAGCCTTGACGCTGGCCGGAGGGCATCCCACATCGCCAATCGGCGCCCCGAATGGGTACGCAGGATAGCGGAGGAGTGAGCCGCAGCCAAGGCCCTGACCGGAACGGTTCGGGCGCGCGCCATGCTCGAGAGCCTCGGTCCCTGATGATCGATCTGTTGGCTCTCGAACAAGGAGGAACGCGCTATGGCGCAGCAAAAGAAGTTGGAAAATGATCTCGCCGGTATCGCGGCGGAGAAGGCCAGGCTGGAAGCACAATTGGCCGCTCTGGCCGAGCGGGAAAAGGCGACGCGTGAGGCCGCGCTTGACGCGGGCAGGGGTGCCCTGCTCGCCGCTCTGGAGCGTGTAAAGATCCCGGCGATGGACCGGGTTGAAGCCAAGGCGTTGGCGACAGCTGTCACCCGTCTGGGTGCCAGCGAGGCGCTACGCCGATTGGCAAGGGAAGGGTGAGAAGGTGGCAGGCTGAGCAATGCGAGGCCTGCCTTTTTGCTGGCGCAGCCATGCGGCGGACGCGAGTCTGCCCGCGCGAGAACACGCCCCGACAGGGGCGCAATTTTTTTGGCCTGCCACCACAAAAGACCAATGAATAATTACCTTCGTTTTGCCCTCGTCGCTGGGTCAGTCTCTCATCCATGCACAGGGGCAAAAGCCGACCGGCCTATGCCGGTCGGCAGGCCGCTTTAGGCGGCCTTGCTTGCCTCCGCTTGCGCGAATTGCGCGGCGCGAAAGATGGTGAGGGGAACCCCTGCCTCGCGGCAACGCTGGGCAAGATTGACCTGCAAACCCGACCCTTCGCAAATGATCGCCTCGACGGGGGAGAGCGCCACAAGTTGGCGATTGCGATCAAAACCCGCGCTGTTTCCCTTGGCGCGGTTCAGGCGAAAGGCGACAATCGGAACGCCCCGGCTTGCGGCCCATGCGGCGGCGATGGCATCGGTTCCCGAACGCTGCGCGGTGGTGGCCAAGGTCATATGGGGTACGCGCTCACGGATCAGGTCGAGACGCTGCCAGAGCGGTTCGTGGGCAAGCCATCCAGACCCGCCGGACACCACCACCACCGGCCCGGTGGGGGCGTGGGCTTCGCGGCGCGACTGCGCGCGGGCGGCGAGAAAATCGCGCGCCTCGATCTGCGAGGCGGTGAGGGTGCGCGAGGTGCGGCTGCCGCTGGTGGCCGACCATGGCTTGCCACTTTCGACGCGGTACACTTCGGCGGCATGGTCGCGCATGCACTCGATGGCGGCCAGCGCTTCGCTCAAGGATTGGCAATGGCGCTGCTTCTCTTCGACCTCCAGCGCATGGATTTCTGAAGGGTCCTGAAGGCGGGCCAGTTCGCCAAGGGCACGGGCTGCATCGTCTTCTTCGCGGGCGATCTGCTGGGCGACCTTGTGAAAGGAATTGACCATGCCCCAGGCGATGCGCGAGGCCAGCGGTGCAAGGCGCGTTTCGCCCATCAGCGCGAAAAGATCCGCCACCATTTGCTGGGTGCACAGCCGCGCGGCTTCGGGGTCGGGCATGTCGGCACTGGTGGGTTCTTCATGGATCGAAAGCTGGGCGCGTTCGAGTTCGCCCGCGAAAGCTCCGGCGAAATTCTCCGCCGTGGTCAGGCTCTCGTAATGCTCGTTGAAATCGGCAAAGCCGGCAAAACTGCGCATGGGAATTTCCCCTGAAAGATCCTGCGCTCATGGGGCAGGAGTGGGCCGCATCATTGGCAATCTTCTGTTGTCGTGGGGGAGCGCCATCCACGCTTCCCCCACTCCAAAGCGATCAATGCATGACGTGGTTGTCTGCGGTGCTTTCGCCCAGACCATCGTCCACGCTTGCGGGCATCACGGCTTCCTCACCCTCGCGTCCGCTCGGCAATTCCTGACGGGTGCGGCGGCGGGTCCATGCTACGTTGTAGCCGCCCTCCTCATTGCGGAAGAGGGCAACATCCATCGGCTTGGCCATGCTGGGATCGTCAATCCGGCCCTGATAAAACACCTCGCCGCTGCTGCGCGCCACCTGCTCAAAAACCGCACCGATCTTGATCCAGCTATTGGCGGCGGAGCGGGCCATCATGTCGAATTTGGGGGCGTTGGGGTTGCTGCTCTGAACGGGGCGCAGGGCGATGACATTGGTGAAAGCAAGCGTTTCGATCTTGCCGATGAAGGAACCGCGCTCGTTGGCGTTGAGGAAACCGATGTTGGCCATAATACTATCCTTTACTTGTCAGGCTAAGCCGTTCTTGGCTCCAAGGGGCGTTTCCCTCTTGGTGATTACTTATTACCGCCTGCGGCCAATTCGGTCTATCTCGTTGTTTTCTTGACGCTTTTGCAGATCGCCTATGGTGAGCCGGAGCACAAACATGCGCGCGGTAGCGCGCCTAAGCACCATGCCATGGCCCAACCGGGCCATTCCTCTCTGGTCCCGGAGCGCGATGGTTTGGCCTTGCTTGATCATCACCTCCGGAGCCGCCGTCGCAGGTCCCAAGAAGCATGCGAGCGGCCTGCCAGCTCAAAAGACGTCGCGCTGCCGCCTTTGGAGTAGCTTGCCCGCTTTGCGCCGGCCGTCCGCTGGGCGGACGAAAAGCCGGTCGGCGCGAAGGGGGCTAGCGGAACCTGGCGGGAGGCAGCTTTTGAACTGGCGCCGCCGTATGCGACGCCGGGATCCTGCAAGGAGGCGAAGGAGGGGAGGAACAAGCCTGCGCGCGAGGGGACGCATCAGCGGACGGGATCGTCCGGTGATGCCTGCGGGGCTGATTGAGCGAGGTGGTGGGCGAGGGAGAGCAGGCGAAGAAGGTTCCCGGCGAAGGCGGTCAGCATCAAATACACGAACTTTCCTGCAAAAGACCGTTCAATTACCACGTGTTTCGTGATCTCAGGTAAGGTATCCGCTACATCGTTTCAGAAATTATGTAGGTGGCGTCGAGCTAATCGAGAAATGGGGGCGAATAATAGACATCTAAGGCGATGATGGCAAGGAGATAAACTGCTTATTCGCTCTGGACTTTCAATTCTTGACGGGATGGGTAGCTCATCGCACTCTTTCATTAAGGTAAGGCGTCACTTCCTTTGCATGGATGACTTGCGCATACCGCACAGCGGAGGTTTGCGGCCGCTGCCAGGAGGGGATTTCAGTGAAAAACTGCATCAAAGCGTTCTTATGCCTGCTGGCGTCCATGTCTTTTTTTGCCAGCGACGTGGCCTATGCTGATGTGGCATGCAGCTATTCACTTGGCGGGGTGAACATTGGGCCTGATGGGACCGTGGCGGCCACTTTCACCGGTTATGGGTATTCAAGGTACTGGGTGCTTTGCTCGGTTTCGAACAGTTGGGGTGGAGTGAGCACCGGCTCCAACACCATAACGATTACGGCGGATGCCTGCAAAGCGATGTACTCGCAATTGCTCACGGCGCGCGCGTCCGGGCGTAACGTGGGGCTGACCTTCTCGACGCTTTCGAGCTGCGCCGATGCCAGCGCTCCTGCCGCAGGACTGCCTACACCCTATCCCTATAATTTTGGCTTCTGAGATCTGAGTATGAAGCGGAAGATCTCTTTTCTGATCAGTGCAATATTGGCGGCCTGCTCGCAACCGGCGATGGCCTATGACTGGATGGTTGAGGCTAATGTCATTGCCATCGAGCCAACCTATGTGCCCGGGTCGCTGAATTTCAGCATCAGTTTGCCGGCAGGTACGTGCGTCGGGACATGGCTCCATTGGCAGGCGCGGGGCGCCAGCGAGGCCGCGCAGATAGCCAATGTTCAGGCGGTGCTGTCGATAGTGCAAACAGCCAAGGCTGCGGGAACGAAGGTGCGTGTCTATGGCAGCAATTCGACATGCAATGTCGATTTCATTCATGCTCTTTGAGGAAGGATCGGGTCAATGATCTCGAAGCAGGTTCGGCGTAAGGGCATCAGGAAACTGCTGGTGATGGCTGCCGGCGCAGGCTGCGGAGCGGCCGGAATGCTCCACGCGCAGGAGACCACCTCGTACACCTATGATGCGCTGGGGCGAGTAACGGGCGTCAGTCGGAGCGGCGGTCCAGTGAGCGGGACAAGCACTGAGGTGGTGCCGTTTTTCTGGACAGGGTGATAAGCTCAGCCTGACCTGAGGAACGGACAGGAATGAAGACGACGAGAAAGCGCTACAGCGCGGATTTCAAGGCGAAGGTTGCGATGGAGGCGATCCGGGGTGATCTGACGCTAGCGGAATTGGCTGCCAAGCATGGCGTGCACCACACGATGATCGGCGCGTGGAAGCGGCAGGCGATGGACGGCATGGCCAGCCTGTTTGAGGGCGGCGATCAGGCGGCCAAGGCCTCCAGCGAGGCAGAGATCGAGAAATTGCACGCCAAGATCGGGCAGTTGCTGGTGGAGCGCGATTTTTTGGCACGAGCCTCCGGTCGATGAGCATGGATCGGAGGCGGAAGATGATCGAGCCAGACAACCCAAAACTGTCGATCACGGCGCAATGTCGCCTGCTCTCGATCAGCCGGTCGGGCTACTATTACGCGCCGGTGCCAGAGAACGGCACGACGTTGGCGCTTATGGCGGTGATCGACCAGGTGTTCATGGACTGCCCTTGGTATGGTAGCCGTCAGATGGCTCGCCATTTACAACGGATGGGTCATGCCGTTGGCCGCCGCCGGGTGCGGCGCTTGATGGCCAAGATGGGGCTGGCCGCGATCTACCAGCGCCCACGCACCAGCGATCCGCATCCCGAGCACCGGATCTACCCCTATCTGCTGCGCGATCTGGCGATCACGCGGCCCAATCAGGTGTGGTGTGCTGACGTGACTTATCTGCCTATGCGGCGTGGCTTTCTGTACCTTGTCGCCATCATGGACTGGGCGACGCGCAAGGTGCTCGCCTGGCGCATCTCGAACACGATGGACGCCAGGTTCTGCGTCGAGGCGCTGCAGGACGCCATGGCCCGCCACAGCAAGCCGGAAATCTTCAATACCGATCAGGGCAGCCAATTTACCAGTCGCGCCTTCACCACCGTGCTGCGCGAGGCCGAAGTGCGGATCAGCATGGATGGCCGGGGGCGCTGGATGGACAATGTCTTCATCGAGCGCCTCTGGCGATCCGTGAAGTATGAGTGCGTCTATCTCCACGCCTTCGAGATCGGCAGCGAACTGCGGGCGGGCCTGGCGCGCTGGTTCACCTACTATAACCACCACCGGCCCCATTCTGCCCTTGCCGGTAGAACACCAGCAGAGGCATATGGGCACATCGGCGTATCAGATCATGGGGGGCATGCCCCCCATGATCTGATCGCCAAACTCGCGGCGTGATGACATCGGCTTGAGCTTAATTTTGCCGCAAACCTGTCCAGGAAGGCGGGACCACCTCACACGGCCTATACTTATGATCCGGCAAGTAACCGCACCAATGTGACGGTGACCAATTCGCCTAATGGGGTGCCCAGCAGTGATGCTGGGAGCGGGGCTACCGCGAGTACCGCAAGGTATGTCGTGGTGCCGCTCAATGGGTACACTCTCATCAAGTTCTGATGCTTGAACGAACCGAGATTGCCCGCACTATTTGAGAGCCCGCCCCGAAAGTTGTTGAGCAATACCAGCATGTTGTGATTCACGCCCCTTTGCGAAGAGATGGAGTGTATCATGGCATGGACTGGCATT
>NZ_JBWBQS010000023.1:0-65364 GCF_056279125.1 Novosphingobium sp. Sphag1I
CGCCATTCATATCTGGGCGGCATCAGCCCCCTCGCATTCGAGGCCAAGGTGGCATAGTGAGATAGGTGACCGGCACAAATCCGTTACAAGTCCAATTGGGCCGTGTTGCATAGATAGAGCGTGGACAGGATCAGCCCCATCCCCACGCTATCGGCCAATCCTGCCATCAGCCAGAAGAACAGCCCCGCGCCCAACACCCCGAACAGAGCCGGCGCCAGTCGCGGGCCGAAATAATCATAATCACGCGGCATGGCCTCTGCCGAGATCGATTTGACCCCGGCCATGGCGCGCTGATCCACGCGGGCATTGCCGCCATGGATTGCGCCCCCCGCCGCCATCCCGCCAAGGCAGGCAAGGAGTTTAGACCGCAATGCCGATCGTCGCGGTGCCGGTGTAACCTGCGCTGATGCTGCCGCTCAGCGAGGGCGTCATCTGGGCGATCTGGGCCGATGTGTTGTCGCCAAACACATTGTCCGACGCGATTGAGATATTCGAATAGTTCGAGATACTGGCGCTATAGCGCGAATCGCTGTTGAACACGGTCGAATTGGTGGCCGCCGGCATCGCCAATTGCGAAATCAGCGATGAAGTCCGCCCGGTGCTGGCCGAGGTCAGGCCGCCGGTGAAGACTTCGAAATGGATATGGGGCCAGCGCCCCGAATAGCACGCCGGGTAAATGGTGGTGAAGGTCACCTCGCCATTCGCATCGGTCACCTGCACCCCGCGCAGATAGCTCTCGGTCGTCACCCCGCTGGAATAGAGCGAATAGAGCCCCGCCGCATCGCAATGCCAGATATAGATCGCCGCGCCCGAAATCGCCGCGCAGGCATTGTTCACATTGACCAGCTTGAGCGTGATGGTCAGCAACACGCCCGAAGCCGTGGTGGTCGATGAAATAAAGCTGGAGCGAATGTCGCTGCGCACCACGCCGCTGGCGGTCAGGACGTTCGAGGTCGAACCGCTCGATGTGTTGGTGCCATCGGCCGGATAGGGGCCGTTGGTTTCGGTCGGATCGGCAATACAGCTGGTCGAGGATGACGAACTGCTGCTGCTCGAAGACGACGACGAAGAAGATGACGAGGAGGACGAAGATGAACTGCTGCTCGACGAAGTGGAAGTTCCAGAGGTCGAACTGGTGCCCGAACCCGATTCGCCGCCACAGGCGCCCACAAGGCCAACCGTTCCCGCCGACAAAAGGAAGCCCAGCGCGCGCCGCCTTTCGATCAACCGTTCCCCGATAATGTGCAAATCATGGGCAAGACCCAGATCATGTTCTTCCTGATCTTCATGCATGGCGCTCTCCAATGGCTCTGGCGCCGCCGCCAAAACCGGCCGCGCCCCGACCATCAGATCGACCAGCGAATTTTCAGGAGAATTTCACCAGAATTGCAACAATTCGATCAGCCGCGTGTCACATGCGGCACAAAGACATAGCCTTCATTGCGCACCGTACGGATCAGTTCGGACACGCCGCTGCTGCCCGCATCGGTCATTTTCCGGCGCAGGCGCGAGAGTTGCACGTCGATGGCACGGTCGAAATGATCAGCATCGCCCCCGCGCGACCATTCCAGCAATTGATCGCGCGTCACCACCCGGCGCGGATGCTGGGCAAAGGCCAGAAGCAGGCGGAACTCGCCCTCGGTCAAGGTGATCATCCGGCCATCGGGATCGAACAGCAAGCGCATGTCCAGATCCATCCGCCAGCCCTCGAAGAACAGGCAGTTGGACGAAGACCCCCCTGTTTTCAAAGCAGGTTCCGATTGGATGGGCGTAACGTCAGGTTCCGCCGCCACCTCGCCCGATTGCATGGCCATGGCCTGATCCAGCACTGCCTGCGCGGCGGCCTTGCGCCGCAACACGGCCCGGATGCGCGCCAGCAATTCACGCGGATTACAAGGCTTGGCCAGATAATCGTCGGCGCCCATTTCAAGGCCCACCACGCGGTCTATGTCGGTTCCTACTGCGCTCAGCATGATCACCGGCGGCGCGTTCGGCCCCAGGCTGCGCAATGCGCTCAACCCGTCTTCCTTGGGCATCATCACGTCCAGCACGATCAGATCGAAAGCACCGTTTTCCAAAATCTTGCGCATTTCTATGGGGTTGGCGGCGGTGGCCGTCAGATACCCATGTTTGCCCAGGAATTCGGACACAACCGTTCTGATGCCTTTGTCATCATCTACGATCAGGATTTTTGTCGCCATATCCATGGCGGTCTGTGTGGCTTGCATTGGGCGGCATTTCCACAAATTTCTGGCCACATGATTTCAGAAATTTTGCGCGATGGGCCCCGCGCCGCGCCGATGGTGAAATCTGGCCGAAATTACCGCGCAATCATCGTCGCTCAATTTCCAGTCATGCCCAATGCATCGCCCCTTTCCCTGTTCAACCGTTATGGTCTGATGGCCGCGTTCCTTGCAACGCTTGCCACCGGGTCCGCATCGGCACAGGTGATCGAAATCGATGCGCAAGGCATAAGCCATACAAGAACGGCGAGCGGCTTGGTCGAATGGGTGTCATCCGCCCCCACAGATGCCCCCATCGACATCACCGCCCTTCCGTCCGCCGCCCTGACTCCGCGTGAAAGCATCATCGCCCCCCCTGCTTTCACAAGGTCCCTAGTCAGGGCGGCGGCATTGGCCGGCATCAGCCCGTCTTTGCTCGAAGCCGTCATATGGCAGGAAAGCCGTTGGCGCCCCGACGCAATTTCTCCCAAAGGCGCGATGGGTCTTGGGCAATTGATGCCCGGCACCGCGCGCAATCTGGGCGTGGACCCGCGTGATCCAGAAGCCAATCTGATCGGCGCGGCGCGCTATTTGCGCGGCCAGATTGATCGGTTCGACGGCAATCTGGAACTGGCTCTGGCGGCCTATAACGCCGGGCCGGGCCGCGTGGCGCAGGCCCGCGCCATCCCCAATATTTCCGAAACCCGCAATTATGTGGCCGCCATCACGGCTCGGCTCAATGTCGCGGGCGCCGCAGACCGGCGCCTGGCGGGTACTTCGCTCAACCGCTGATTATTCGGAGCCGCGATCATGCGCGATGCACGCTATTTTTCCCTGTTGCCGCTGGTCATTCTGCCGATGCGCGCCCATGCGCAAGCTGCTGGCGGCCCGGCTGGTTCCGGCCCCATCGTCTCGGCGCTGAGCTGGCTTCAGGCCACGCTGCTGGGTCAGGTCGCGACCGCTGTTGCCGTGATCGCGGTGGCGATGGTGGGTTTCATGATGCTGACCGGGCGGATGAACTGGCGCTTTGGCGCGACGGTCATCATCGGCTGCTTCATCCTGTTTGGCGCCAGCGCGATCGTCGGCGGCATTCAGGCCACCGCCGGCATGGCGCAGTAAGCCGTCATGAGCGCGCTGCACCAGACGCCCGTGTTTCGCGCCCTGACCCGGCCCCAGATGTTTGCGGGCGTAACCTTCAGCTTTTTCATCATCAACATGGCCGTGACGACCGAAGCTTTCCTCATCACGCGCAGCTTTCTGGCGCTGCCGGTGGCCTTGGTGGTGCATGGCGCGGGCTATCTGGCCTCCTTGCGCGAACCGCGCATCTTCGACCTCTGGCTGACCCGCGTCAGCCGCTGTCCCCGTGTGCGCAACTGGTCGCGCTGGGGCTGTAACAGCTATGCGCCCTGATATGACCGGACGCTGGAAAGGTCCCGCGGCGTGGAGCCGCAATGAAGCGCGCGCGGGCGACCGCCTGCCCTATGACGCGCATGTGTCCGACACGGTTCTGGCGCTGCGCGATGGCGCGGTGATGAGTGTGATCCGCATCGCGGGCCTGCCCTTTGAAACCGAGGAAGCCGATCAGCTCAACCATATGCTGGCCGTGCGCGAAACCATGTTGCGCAGCGTGCTGGACGCACGTTTCGTGGTCTATCACCATGTCGTGCGCCGCCGGGTGGCGCTTTCGCTTCAGGCCGAGTTTCCCGAACCCTTTTCCGCCGCACTCGATGCGGCGCGGCAAAAACGGCTCGCCGACACGCCGCTGTTCATCAACGAACAATTCCTGACGCTGGTCCGTCGCCCCGCACGGGGCAAGGCGGGCCTGCTCGAACGTTTCTCTCGCCGCATGGCAAGCGAGCGTGGCCCCGACCCTCGAACCATCCGCGAGTTGGAAGGGGCCACTGCCGCGCTTTTGGCCGCGCTCGAACCCTATGGCGCGCGGGTGATGGGCAAGGTCGAAGGGCAATCGCAGCCACTAGAATTGCTCAGCGCGATCTATAATGGCGAATGGCGACCGGTCATGTCGCCTGCCGATGGCATCGATCTGGGGCACCACATTCCTTATGCCCGCGTATCCTTTGGCCTCGACACGGTCGAAACGCGGCGGGCGGGCGGGCGCGATTTTTCCGCGATCCTCAGTCTGAAAGAATATCCCGACACGACCCGGGCAGGCATGCTCGACAATCTGCTGCGCCTGCCCCACGAAATGGTGTTGAGCGAAAGTTTCGCCCCCGCCGACCGCCAAGGCGCGCGTGAAAGGATCGATCTGGCGGTGCGGCGTCTGAAATCCGCCGATGCCGAAGCCATGGCCGAGCGTGCCCAGATGATGGCCGCACGCGACGCGCTTGGCGCCGGACAGGCCGGGTTCGGCGACCATCACCTGACCGTTCTTGTGCGTGAAGACAGCCTCTTTGCCCTTGAACGTGCCAGCGCTTCGGTGGCCAGCGCCATGGCCGATATCGGCATCATTGCCGTGCGTGAGGATACCAATTTGGAACCGGCCTTCTGGGCGCAGTTTCCGGGCAATGAAACCTATGTGGTGCGCCGTGCGCTGATTTCGACGGCCAATGCGGCCGGGTTCCTCTCGCTGCACGGATTTCCCCTTGGCCGCGCACGGGGCAACCATTGGGGCGACGCCGTCACCGCCTTTGAAACGACCAGCGCGACGCCCTATTTCTTCAATTTCCATCAGGGCGATCTGGGCAATTTCACCATCATCGGCCCGTCGGGTTCGGGCAAGACGGTCGTGCTCAATTACCTGACCGCGCAGGCCCAGAAATTTACCCCCCGCACGATCCTGTTCGACAAGGACCGGGGCGCGGAAATCTTTTTGCGGGCATGCGGCGCGCATTACACCCGCCTGATTCCGGGACAGCCCACCGGCTTCAACCCGCTCGCCCTGCCCGACAGCGCATGCTCGCGGGCCTTTCTTCGCCAGTTTCTCACCCGCCTTCTGGCCGCCACAGATGCGGGTGAAGAGACCGTGATCGCAGAGGCTGTTGACGCCCTCTACGATTACGAGGCCCGGTTCCGGCGCCTGCGCCACCTGCGCGACTTGCTCGCCGGTGGCCGGCGTCCGGAGCCGGGCGACCTGCCCTCGCGGCTTGCGCCATGGATTTTGGACGGGCCGAATGCGTGGCTGTTCGACAATGACGAAGACCGCTTTGACCTGACATCGCGCATGATCGGTTGCGACATGACCGCGATCCTTGAAGATCCCGCGCTGCGCACGCCTGCTCTGCTCTATCTGTTCCACCGGATCGATGAAGGGCTGGACGGTTCGCCCACGATGATCCTGATCGACGAAGGGTGGAAGGCGCTGGATGATGAAATCTTTGCCGCCCGCATCCGCGACTGGCTCAAAACGCTGCGCAAACGCAATGCAATGGTGGGCTTTGCCACGCAAAGCGCCCGCGACGCATTGGACAGCCGGATCGCCAGCGCGATTGTCGAACAGACCGCGACGATGATCTTCACCCCCAATTCCCGCGCGCGGGCCGAGGATTATTGCGACGGCTTTGGCCTGACCCATCACGAACTGGCGCTGATCCGGGCCTTGCCCGCCAACAGCCGGTGTTTCCTTGTACGCCATGCGAACGATTCGATGGTGGTCCGGCTCGATCTTTCCGCCATGCCCGAAATGCTGACCGTCCTTTCGGGCCGGGAAGCCAGCGTGCGCCGCCTCGACATGCTGCGCGCCAGTGTGGGGGATGATCCGGCGCGCTGGCTGCCGCTGCTGACGGGCGCGGCGTGGGATGGTTTTGCCGATGCCACAGAGGCAGCGGAATGACCTGTGCCCCCCTTGGCGCGCCTCTTGCATCTGGCGGCGTATCCTCGATTGCCGATGCTCTGCGCAGCGTTGATTGCATGGCGGGGCACGCGACCGCCTCCGCCTTTGCCCGTATCTTTGGCAGCGAGGGCGTGCTCACCACCTCGCTCACCATTGCGCTGACGCTTTATGTCGCGCTTTTTGCCATCGGCCTGCTGACCGGGCGGGTTACGCTGGGGTTGTCGACGCTGACGCCGCGCATGATGGCGCTGGGCCTTGCGCTGACCTTTGCCACCAGCTGGATCGCCTATAGTCAGGTGGTCTGGACGCTGCTGTCCACCGGGCCGGACTGGATCGCCTCCTCGGTGCTGGGCATCAAGGGTTCGGCATCGCAGGTCTTTGCGCAAAGGCTCGACACGCTGTTTCAGGCCGTCGCCGATGCGGCGCAACCAGCCCAGCCCGCGACCGAAGAAGCCAAACGCGCCACCACCACGCCCGCGGAATTGCTGTCCTATGCCGCGCTGCTGCTGCTGCTGGGCACGGTGGGCGTGCTGGTGACCAGCCGGATCGCACTGGCGGCGATTCTGGCCGTCGGGCCGATTTTCCTCATCTTTTCGCTGTTTTCCGCCACACGCGGCCTGTTCGAAGGCTGGGTCAAGGCGGCGGTGATGTTCGCGCTGGTGCCTTTGTTCACCGTCATGCTGGGGGTCGGATCGGTGGCGATGCTGACCCCGGTGGTGTCGGAATTGAGCGGCGGCGCGGTCGATATGACACAGGCCGCCACGGTCTTTGTTGCCGCCTGCATCCATTGCGCGCTGATGGCCATGGTGCTGAAAATGACCTCGGCGCTTACTTCGGGCTGGCGCCTGCCCATTGGTGTGGCGCCCGCGACCGCCCCGGCCCAGACCAGCTATGCCGCGCCCGCCACCGTCCCCTATGCGGCCCCGGCCCCGCCAACCATCGTCCCGATGATCCAATCCCGCCCCATCGAACGCGACGAACGCCTACGCAGCGTGATCGCCGCCGTCAACGCGCCACATCAGGACATCATGCCCGAAACCTCCGCCCGCATTCTGACCATGCCCGGCGTATCGCCCATGATGTTTCCATCATCAGGCGTCATCCCCGCCACATCGCCGCGCGCCCGCGACATTGGCCGGGGGATGAGCGCGCCCGCCTCTGCTTCCTCGCTCAAGGACACGTTGGCATGATCGGCGCGCTGTTCCTGATGGCCGCCGCGCCGGTTCCCGCGATGATCGGCACCGACCCGCGCGTGTCGATCCGCGATTACGCCGAAAATCAGGTCATCACCTTTGCCGCGCGGCCCAATTATCAATCCACCATCCAATTCGGCGATGAAGAAAGGATCGAGAATATCGCCGTGGGCGAAAGCGGCGCCTGGCAAATCACGCCTAACCGCCGCGCCAATCTGCTTTTCGTCAAACCCACCTCGGCCAAGGCGCCCGTCACCAACATGACCGTGGTGACCGACCGCCACACCTACTTGTTCGAATTGCGCAGCAGCACGGGGGCAAGGCCGCTTTACCTGCTGCGCTTTGCCTATGCGCCCGATCCTGTCGCCACCCCGCCCATTCCCAAGGCGCAAGAGGCAAGCCTGATCACCACGGTGCAGACCACGCCGCTTCCCGACCGGCTCAGCCATCTCAATTTCGCATGGACGGTCAAGGGCGCAAAGACCCTGATGCCCGAACGGATCTTTGACGATGGCCATTCGGTCTATCTCAGTTGGGCGCCGGGGCGGTCTCTGCCCGCCATTCTGGCCCCGGCCCCCGATGGCAAGACCGAGGCCCCGGTCAATTACAGCAGCGATGGCGATTATCTGGTGGTCGATGGTTTCCACAAACGGCTGATCCTGCGCGCAGGCCGGGACATGGTGGCGCTGGAAACCACACGCCCCTCGCCCGCCGATGCGGCCGATCAGGCGCGGGCGAAGTAAGCCGCCATGGATAAAGACCCCCGCCTCACCCTGTCGCCCGACACGCTCGAAGACGCGAGCCGCAACGCCTTTCCCATTGTCGCAGGGGATGCGCGGCGGCGGGATCGCGCCGGGCTGATGCTGGGCGGGGGCATTGCGCTGGCGCTGGGCGCGCTGACCTTTATCAGCATGTCCGGCCATGGCGACAAATCGCCCGCCCCGGTGGTGGCGCCGACCGCTCCGGCCCCGCTGGCCCCCATGCCCAATCTGCCGCCGCAAGCGGAGACGGTGGTTCCGCCCCCGCCCGCCGACCATGCTGCGCCCGCCCCGGCGACGGCCTCCATGCCGGTGATGGCCCAGCCTACCCCGCAAATGGGCACGTCGCCCGTGATGGTCTATGACACATCCGCGGCCATGAACGGCCATGCCGATGGCGCGACAAAGGCCATTGCCATTGCCCCCGGCGCCCCGGCCAACACCGCCGGATTGAACGAAAACGAAGCCTTTGGCTCACGCATGGGCGGAACGGGCGTTGAAACCGCCAGCGCCCACAGGATGGCCGACACGACCAACACCGTAACACAGGGCACGCTGATTTCCGCCATTCTGGAAACCGCCATCGACAGCGACCTGCCCGGCTATGTCCGCGCCGTGGTCAGCCAGGATGTGCGCTCCTTCGACGGCAAGCGCGTCCTGGTCCCGCGCTCATCCCGCCTGATCGGTCAGTATAAAAGCGGCCTCTCCGCCGGGCAGACCCGCGCCTATGTCATGTGGACGCGGTTGATCCGGCCCGATGGGGTGTCGGTGGCGCTGGCTTCGCCTGCGGTCGAATATTCGGGCCGTTCGGGCCTGTCGGGCGAGGTCGACAGCCATTTCTTCAAACGTTTTGGCGCGGCAACGCTGCTCTCGGTCATCGGCGGCCTTGGCGCGGTGATCAGCAGCGGCACCTCGGTCGTCATCAGCGGTTCGACCTCCAGCGCCGCCTCCGCCGCCGTCCAGCGCGATGGCCAGATCCCCCCCACGATCCGCGTGGCGCAAGGCCAGCCCATCCGCATTTTCACCGCCCGCGACCTCGATTTTTCCAGCGTGGCGCCATGAGCGTCGCGCCGGCCTCGCCCACGGATGTCTATCTCGGCGCTTATCTGGCGCCCTTTGCGCCCTTTCTGGCGCGGGCGGATGTGTCGGAAATTCTGGTCAACCGGCCCGGCGAGGTCTGGATCGAAGTGGCCGGCGCGCCGCGCATGGAACGGATCACCGTGGCGGAGGTGGACGACCGCCTGCTCAAAAGGCTGGCCGAACAGATTGCGCGCATCACATCGCAAGGCATCAATCGCCAGCAACCGCTGATGGCGGCCAATCTGCCCGATGGCGCGCGGGTCCAGATCGTCGCCCCGCCCGCCACGCGCGGCCATTGGGCCATGTCGATCCGCCGACACCGGATAGTCGATGTGCCGCTGTCCGCATGGGCGCCGACGGGCGCTCTTGGCATGGCGCGGGATGCGCCCGCCACCGACCGCGACGCCGATCCTTTGGGATGGCTGGTCGAACAGGTGCGGATGCGGCGCACGATCCTGATCGCGGGCGGCACGTCCAGCGGCAAGACCACCTTCCTCAACGCCCTGCTGCGCGAGGTTGATCCGTCCGAACGCATCATTCTGGTCGAGGATACGCCAGAGGTGCGCCTGTCCGCGCCCAACGCACTGGGCCTTGTCGCGGTGCGCGGTGATATGGGCGAGGCGCGCATCACCACCGACGACCTGCTGCACGCCAGCCTGCGTCTGCGCCCGGACCGCATTGTCCTCGGCGAATTGCGCGGGCGCGAGGCCATTACCTTTCTTCGGGCCATTAACACCGGCCACCCCGGATCGTTCTCCACCATACATGCCAACAGCTGCTCTGGCGCGCTTGACCAACTGTCCCTGATGGTCAGTCAGGCGGGCCTTGGCCTTTCACGCGAGGATATTCTGGCCTATGCAAGGTCGGTCATCGATGTGGTCGTCCAGCTCGGACGCCGAAACGGATCGCGCAGCATCCTCGATATTCGTGAAAGCGCCCAATTGCCCGGACGATAGACGCGAACAGGAATCGCTATTTCCTGCCAGATATGGCACTTCGGCGGCTATGTCCGCTTCCTATTTCCGTCGTAAGCTGGCGCTTCCTCTGGGGGTGCAAATGTTGGGACTGCTGGTGGGCGTCCTGATCGTGGCGCAATTTGCCACGCTGGCGCTGACCGTGCTGATCCCGCCCGCATCGCCCAAGCGCTGGGATATCGAAGAAGTCGCCCGGATGTTGCTGGGCAAGGCCGACAGCGAGAACCTGGAATTTCGCAGCATGAAAGGTCCGCCCGACATCAGCGGTTCGGGCTGGCTGGTCTCGGAAACCTCGCGCGAGGCTTTGGCGCGGCGGCTGGGGCAAAGGGTCGATCATGTGGTTCTGGCCTTTTACACCCAATTGCCGGTGGGCGGCGTGACGGTTCCGGCCGATGGTTCGCGCGGGCCGATGGCCATGGCCGACCCGCTGGAAAATGCCAGCCTGACCTCGGCCCTCATCGGCACGGCTCATGCGCAGGGAATGCGCGGCGGTCCGATGGGCGGTCCGGGCAATGGGTTTCCCGGTGGAGGATTTCCCGGCGGGGGCTTTCCGGGCGGCGGTTTTCCCGGTGGCGGTGTTCCTGGCGGTGGCGTTCCGGGCGGTGGCATCCCCGGGGGTGGCCATCCCGGTGGCGGTGCGCCGGGCGGCGGCGTTACGGGTGGCGGCATTCCGGGCGGCCATGCTCCGGGAGGGCAAATGCCCGGCGGGATACAGAATGGCGCCCCAGCAGGCGCAGGCGGCGCGCCCGCAGGCGGCGTGTCGCGCCCAGCAATTTCAACCATCACCAACACAACCAATTCGACCACCAGCCAGCAGGTCCAGACCGGCGGCCCCACCCGCGTGACCGGCCCGTCGATTGCGGGCCAAGGCCCCGTTGGCCCCGGCGCAACCGGTCCCGGCATGGCGGGCATGGGCCCTGCGGCGATGGGCGGCGCTGGCATGCCCCCGCCGATGGCCGCCCCAATCCATACCGAGCAATATTCGGTCATGGCCGCCCCGACGCCCACGCTGCGCAATAATGGATCGGCATCAGAGTTGGCGCCAATGGCCAGCATTGCGCCCCCGGCGCGGCCGGTGATGGGCGCGCGCGATGATCTTTCCACCGGCGAAATGGTGACAACGCCCCGCGTCGCGGCCACATCGCCCGCCCCCATCGGCATTCCGCAACCCATCCCCTTCCGCGAGGCGCGCGGCGCACTATCCTTCACGACCCCGCCCTTTATCGAGGGCGATTTCGTCGCCGCCCTGCGTCAGAGCGATGGAAGCTGGATTGCCGTGGCCCCGCGCGCCGAACCTTTCCCCAACCGCTGGCAAAAGCGGGTGATGATCTGGTTCCTGCTCTCGCTGCTGGTCACGGTGCCTTTGGCGTTGATGTTTGCGCGGCGCATCGTCAAACCGCTGGAAGGCTTTGTCCGCGCCGCCGAGGTTCTGGGCCGTGATCCGGCGGCCGATGTTGTGCCGCTGTCCGGCCCGGCCGAAGTGGGCCGCGCCGCCCGCGCCTTTAACCAGATGCGCGACCGATTGCGCGCCTTTGTCGATGACCGCACCGCGATGGTCGGCGCAATCAGCCATGATCTGCGCACACCTTTGACGCGCCTGCGTTTCAGGCTGGAGGATGTGCCCGACGATCAACGCGATGCCTTGCTGGCCGAGGTGGATGAAATGGAGATGATGATCAGTCAGGTCATCTCCTTTATTCGTGACGCATCGACGCCCGGCGCGCGACAAAGGATCGATCTGGCCGAATTGGTCCGTGATGCGGTGGAGGATGCCCGCGTCATGGGCGACCGCGTTCGTCTGGATGTCGTCACCCCGATCCGGGTAGAGGTCGATCCGCTGGGCATCCGGCGGTTGCTGGGCAATCTGCTTGAAAATGCGCTGAAATATGGCCACCAGGCCCGTGTGCGTGTCTTGGTGAATGAGCAGGGGGCCGTGGCCGAAATCATCGACAATGGGCCGGGCATCGCCTTGGAGGACCGCGAGCGGGCCTTTGAACCCTTTTTCCGTTGCGAACAGGCCATCGAATCCGACAAGCCCGGCAGCGGCCTTGGGCTTGCCGTATGCCGTTCGATTGCCCGCGCGCATGGTGGCGATGTGCTGCTGGAACAGCGCGAGGAAGGCTTTGTCGCCAAGCTGGTGCTGCCCACGCTTTATGATGAAATCTTGCCCAAGGCCGCATGATGCGAAGATTGATATTAGCCGCCGTAATGGCGCTTTCCTGTAACGCCGCACAGGCGCAGACGGTTGAAGCCCCCGAACCGACAGCCCAGCCCGAAAGGCTGGAAATCCCCGCCGCTCCTCCGCCCAAGGCGATCTGGGTGGCCAGCGCAACGGGCGGCATCGTCGATCGCGATACGACAACCAGCAGCCCCTACGGCTCGCTGGCCGTCACGCGGTACAAGGGGGCGACGTATCTGCGCGCGGCCTACACTTTGTTTGGCGGCACGTTGCAACAGGCCGATGCGGCCATCCCGTCGACCTATCACATCGGATCAATCGGCGCGGGCGGCAACTGGCACGGCTGGGTGGCGGACGCTTATGCCAGCTATGGCCGACAGGTCTATGGCGCAATTCAGGGTTTGGGCGGCACACGTCAGAGCGGCATTACCTCTGGGTCGGGCTATTTCGCCGCAGGGCTGCGCGTGGGGCGGGTGTTTCAGCCATCGTCGCGTTGGTACATCACGCCGACCATTGCGGGCCAATATGTCTATACTCGTTCGCTGCACCAGCGTTTCGATTTCACCAGTCAGGCCTTATCGGATTTCGAACTGGGCGAAAGGGCGCTGACGGGAATCGCCTCCCTGCGCGTGGACCGCGCGTTGGGGCGCCGGGGACAGCATTATCTGGGCGTCGCCTATTCGCATTATGTCACCGACAATGGCATGACGACGTGGCGCCTTTCCCCGCCGCCCAGCGCGACGGGCCCGGAACCCGTGCGCACGCCCGACGGGTTTGAGGAAATCGCCATGTCGGGCATCTGGCAACTGGCACCCCGGCTATGGCTGGACACACAGGTCACGCGCACCGCACGCGCCGTGGCGGGCAACAGCACGACCGGATCGATCGGTTTGCGCGTCCGCTTCTGATCGGGCACTGGGTATCTGGTTGGGGAACGTCATTGGGATCAGGTAGGATGGGCCGTCGCCTACACAGCCAAGCATTTCCAGAGGAATGAGCCGCCATCATGAATGCGTGAACGGACAAAGCGGCGGCAGGCAGAAGCCTTGGTCCTTGAAGACATCATTGGCCTCTAAAACACCTGCCGCCCCATAGGGCATCAGCCCCCCTTGAACGCAACCAGACGTACGCCGAATGGCTCAAGCTCCGGGTGATGCCAATCCAACGTCGCGCCCGGCACGCTGGTCATCAGCGTGTCGCCCAGTGTCGGCGCGTGGCCCGTCCAACCGCTGATGGACATTGTCTGAGGCTGACCGCTCATGTTAAGCAGGACCAGCACGCCATGCCCTTTCGCATCCCGTCGGGCATAGGCCAAAACCTTGGAATTTCCGGATTCCAAAGGAATATACGCCCCGTCACGCATCGCCGCATTCACCTTGCGCAAGTTCAGCAGCCGGGCATACCAGTGAAAGAGCGATCCCTTATCTGCCTGCTGGCTGGAGACATTGACCGTCCCGGCCGAGCGCCCCACCGGCAACCACGGATCGCCGCTGGTAAAGCCCGCGCCCTTCCCCGCGCTCCATTGCATGGGCGAACGTTCGGGGTCGCGATTGTCGGCCACCTTGCGCTTGGGGCCAAGGGGAATGTCGCGCAATTCTTCGGGCGCCAGATTGGGCATGCCGATCTCTTCGCCGTAATACATCAACGCCGTGCCGCGCAGGGTCAGCGTCATGGCCGCGGTGATCCGGGCGATCTGGTCATTATGCGTTCCATCGCCAAAGCGCGAATATTGGCGCGGGGAATCGTGGTTGCTGAAATGGAAAACGGGGGGGAATCCGTCGAGCTTCAGTTCGGCCTCATCAATACGCGCCTTGAAGGCCGCCGCATCAAGTCCCGCCACATCCTTGTAAAGGAAATCCATCGGCAGGTTGATCTCGTCGCCCTTTTCTCCATAGACCCGGCGCAGGTCGGCAATCGAGGAAATCGCGTTTTCACCCAGCAGCACCCGGTCGCCGGGGAAACTGTCCACCACCTTGCGCAAGCCCCGCAGTGCCGCGCGCGTGGCGGGCAGGTTGCTGTTATAGGGTTTCAGCCCCACCGGCGCGCCCGATTTCACATCCGGGTCATTGGGCCAATTGGTGTCTTCAAACAGATAGGGCGTGGCATCAAGGCGAAACCCGGCGGCACCATGGCGCAACCAGAAGCGCGCCACATCATGCATCGCCTTTTGCAGCCCCGGATTGGCCCAATTGAGATCGGGCTGTACTTTCAAAAAGATATGATAGTAATATTGGCCGGTGGGCTTGTCATACTCCCACGTCGAACCGCCAAAGATCGATTCCCAATTGCTGGGCGGCCCGCCATCAGGTGCCAGATCGTGCCAGACATACCAATCGCGCTTGGGATTGTTGCGCGATGAGCGCGATTCCTTGAACCACGGATGCTGATCCGAGGAATGGTTGAGCACCAGATCGACCATCACCCGGATACCCCGCTTGCGCGCCTCGCGGGTCAACCGATCCCAGTCGGCCATCGTGCCATATTCGCGCGCCACCGCGGTATAATCGGACACGTCATAGCCAAAATCGGCATTGGGCGAAGGATAGAACGGCGTCAGCCAGATAGCGTCCACCCCCAGCGTTTTAAGATAATCAAGCCGCTGCGTCACGCCGTTCAGGTCGCCCACGCCGTCGCCATTGCTGTCCTGAAAACTGCGGGGATAGATTTCATAGATGACGGCATGGGTCCACCACGGCTGGGCCTTTGCGGCCGCCTTTTCCGTCTGCGACGTCGGGGCCGGTTTGGCGGCCTGCGCGGCAAAGGCGCTCAAGGCCATCGCGGTGCCCAGCGCCGCAGTGAGTGCAAATTTGCCCATTCTTGAGGTTGTCATGCTTGCGCCCTCTTCACGTCGGCCAGAGTGATGTCATGCGCCGGGACATGATCGAGCGAAGACTTGGTAGCCGCCGTCAGCGCGATGATCACCGTCGAGCAGGCTGGTTTCCTCTCCAACTTCATCAATTCTGCTCCCTTTTTATCGGCGTGTCCGGCAGTTCCTGATTCGGCCGCCACGCTTGTCTTGGCGATGATATTGAAGTTTTACGCAATCGGTTGCAAGATGCTGACGGTCCGCATTCATATGGAAATTTGCGCGCCCTATCCGCCCGGCCAGCATCAAGGCATAAGCATTTGTCAAAAAAGGCTTCCGTCCTCTCATCCTGGTATCGCCCTTCATCGCGGCCCAACAGCCACCCGCGTTCTTGCAAGACCCCACATGGCCGCGCGGACAGTTTGACGCTGCCCTTCGCTCTCGCTAACGCGATGGGGATGATTGCACTGCTCTCCCCGGCCAAGACGCTCGATTTTGAGCGCACCCTGCCAACGCTCGCCATTTCAAGCCCGCATTTCGCGCAGGAGGCTCTCGATCTGGCGCAATCTGCTGCTGATCTGAGCGCCGAGCAATTGGGCAAGCTGATGCATATTTCGCCCAAGCTGGCGCAATTGAATGTCGAGCGTTTCAACAATTTTGCCGATTTGCCCGAACGGCAGGCGCTCTTTGCCTTTGCCGGCGATGTCTATACCGGCTTTGAGGTCCATACGCTTGATGAGGCCGCCGTCACCTTTGCGCAGGACCATGTACGGATGCTTTCGGGGCTGTACGGCCTGCTGCGCCCGCTTGACGCCATCCGGCCCTATCGGCTGGAAATGGGCACGCGCTGGGCGCCCCCCCTGCCACGAGGGCACAAAAAGCTGACCGACTGGTGGGGTGACCGGATCGCCAACCATCTGCGCGCGCAGGTGGCGGAGGAAGGCTCGGGCGCAGTGCTCAATCTGGCCAGTCAGGAATATTTTGCCGCCGTTGCCGGACAATTGCCGGGGCTGCGCGTGGTCGAGGTCGAATTTCGCGAAGGCGGCCCCGACGGCCCGCGCTTCATCAGCTTTCACGCCAAGCGGGCGCGGGGCATGATGGCGCGATGGATGTGCGAACATCACATCACCGACATTGACGCGATGCGCGGCTTTGACAGCGACGGCTATCGTTTTGACGCCGCCCAAAGCGATGCCGACCGCTGGCGGTTCACCCGCGCATGAGCAAGAACAGCGCCGTCATCATCGGGGCATCGGGCGGTATCGGCCATGCCTTTGAAACCGCGCTGATCGAGGAAGGTGGCTTTGAAACCGTCCACGGCTTTGCCCGATCACGCGGCGGCGCGCAACACATCGACCTGCTGGACGAGGCCAGCATTGCCGCCGCCGCGGCGCATGTGGCCAAGGGGCCGCCGCCGACGCTGATTATCGTGGCCACCGGATTGCTGCATGAAGACGGTCGCGGGCCGGAAAAGGCGCTGCGTGATCTTGATCCGGCGTGGCTGGCGCGGGTCCATGCCGTCAATGCGATCGGCCCGGTGATGGTGGCTAAGCACTTCCTACCGCTCATGCCCCGAACCGGGCGGGCGGTTTTTGCCGCGCTATCCGCAAGGGTGGGGTCGATCACGGACAATCGGTTGGGCGGTTGGCATGGCTATCGCGCGTCAAAGGCGGCGCTAAACATGCTGGTGCGCAATCTGGCCATCGAGGAGCGCCGCCGCAACGACCGCTCGATTGTCGTCACGCTCCATCCCGGCACGGTGGACACGGACCTGTCCCGCCCGTTTCAGGGCAATGTTGTGGCGGGAAAACTGTTCGATGCCGAACGTGCGGCCCTGCAATTGCTGGATGTGATCGAGGATCTCAAACCGCATGACAGCGGCAAACTCTTCGATTTCGAAGGAATCGAGATCCCCTTTTAATTGAACCCCAGTAATTGAACCCAGCCCCGTCCCGTGGCAAAAGCTGTGTGACAAAATGCAGCCGGGGCGCAGGCATGACAGAGCAGAAAACGCCATCCGCCCGGATCGTTGCCAAACCGTCCCATCCATTCGAAAGGCCCGAACGATGAACGCAACCGTCCCCGGCCCCGACGGGCATCACCGCTGTCGATGGTGTGCCGCAACGGCGGATTATCTGGCCTATCATGATACCGAATGGGGTTTTCCGGTGGCCGATGATCGCCGCCTGTTTGAAAAGCTGACATTGGAAGGGTTTCAGTCGGGGCTAAGCTGGCGCACCATCCTGACCAAGCGGGAGAATTTTCGGGCCGCCTTTGACGGTTTCGATTTCCACCGCATTGCCGCCTATGATCAGGCCGATATCGAACGACTGCTCCATGACGAAGGCATCGTGCGCCATCGCGGAAAGATCGAGGCCACGATCCGGAATGCCGGGCGCGCAGTGGAAATGGTCCAACAGGAAGGCTCACTTGCCGCCTATTTCTGGCGTTATGAGGAGAGGGTCGAACCGGGCGCCGCTTTACAGGTCGTTTCAACCACCCCCACATCGGTTGCCCTGTCCAAGGATCTCAAAAAGCGCGGCTGGGCCTTTGTCGGGCCGACCACCGCCTATGCTTTCATGCAGGCGATGGGGCTGGTCAATGATCATGCCATCGGCTGTGTGACAAGAGAACGCGTGGCGCAGGCCCGCGCCGCTTTTACTCCGCCACAGTAACTGGCAGGCCGCTATGACCTTTCCCATCCCGATGAATTGTGAATTGCTGGACCTGCGCGCACTGGTTGCCGTGGCCGATGGGCGCAGCTTTATGCGCGCGGCACAGCAATTGAACCTGTCCCAGCCCGCGCTCAGCCGCCGGATCCAGAAATTGGAACAGGCCGTGGGCACGGTTCTGGTCGAGCGGACCACGCGGACGGTGCGCCTGACGGCGGCGGGCGCACAGGTGGTGCCGCTGATCCGCCGGATGCTGCAGGAAATCGACGGATCGCTGGTCGGCCTGATGGCGCAGGGCGAAAGGGCGGCGGGCCGCATCACGCTGGCCAGCATCCCCAGCGCCACGGTGCAGTTCCTGCCCGAGGTGCTGCAGCGTTTTTCGCTCGATTATCGCAACACGCGGGTGCGCATCCTCGACCTTTCCGCCGGGGAATGCGCCGAGGCGGTGCGTACCGGCGAGGCCGAATTCGGCCTGTCGCTGCCGGTCGGGTCGGATTCTGATCTGGTCTATTCGCCGCTCTATGACGATCCCTATGGGCTGGTGTGCCGCAAGGATGATCCGCTTGGCGCCAAGGCCGATGTCAGCTGGGCCGATCTGGTGGAGCGTCGGTTGGTGACGGTCCACCGCGCCAGCGGCAACCGCACCACGTTGGAGGCCGGGCTGGCCGCGCAGGGCATCAATCTGAGCTGGTTTTATGAAGTGACCCGCCTGACATCGGCACTGGCGCTGGTGGATGCAGGGCTTGGGCCATCGGTGCTGCCAAAGCTGGCCTGTGCGGGGCCGGAGGCGGGCAATCTGGTGTGGCGACCGTTGAAAGACCCGGTGATTTTCCGCAGCATCGGCCTGCTACAGCGGCCCGGCGGTCAATTGTCGCCCGCCTGCGCCCGGCTGGTCAGCCTGCTTTCGCAGGCATGGACGCAGGCTAAAGCGTAAAGCGCCCGCCGTTCCATCGCGCCACCAACAGGGTCGCGCTGATATTCGCCACGCCACTGGTCAGGGCGCGCAAGGTCGAAAGGATGCGATCCACCGCGATCAGCATGGCGGCCGCCGCCACCGGCACATCGGGCAGCAGCGATAGCGTGAGCAAAAGCGCGGAAAAACCGCTGCCGATCACCCCGGCGGCGGCCTTGGACGTCACCAGCATGACCATCAGATAAAGCGCGATCCGCTCTGGCGGAAGGGGGATGTTCAGCGCCTCGGACAGGAACAGCGTGGCCACGATCAGATAGACCGCTGTCCCCGCCAGATTGAGCGTATAGCCCACCGGCATCACCAGCCCGACCACCGCCGGATCGCCACCCATGCCTTCCAGTTTCGACATCAGGCGGGGCAGCACCACCTCGCTGGATGACGTGCCCGCGATGATCAGCATTTCATCGCGGAAGTGCCGCAACAGGGCAAAGGGGCGCAGGCCCGTGCGCACATGGACCACGATCAGCAAACCCGCCATCAGCCCGATGCAGGCCAGCGCCAACGTGGCCACCAGCATGCCCAGCGAGCTGATAAAACCGATGCCATAGGCCCCCACCGTATAGGCGATGGCCCCAAATGCGCCGATCGGCGCCACGCGCAGGAGAAAGCCGACGATGGCAAACTGCAACTGGGCCAGAACGCGCAATCCCCGCACAATCGGTTCGCCCGCCGCGCCAATATGCAGCAGCCCAAACCCCACCAGCCCCGCGATGAACAGCACCGGCAGAATGTCGCCTGCGGTAAAGGCGGAAAAGAAGGTTTCCGGCACCATGCGCAGCAGAAATTCGCCCGGCCCGTTGATGGGCGCCCCGGCCAATTGGCGATGAAGATCAACGCCGCCCGCCACCGGCGGTGGAACCTGTAATCCCGCGCCCGGCCGCAGCAGGCCCGCCACCAGCAGCCCCATCAACAGCGCGCCGATGGTGATCGCCGCAAACACGATCAGCGCCCGCACCACGGTGGTTCCGGTGCGCACCGCCCCGCCATGCAGCACGATCCCATCGACAATGGTGCAAAACAGGATGGGCGGAACCATCATCCGCATCGTCTTGACAAAGGCAATGCCCAGCGGCCCCAGCTCTACCCCCAGCCGCGGCCAGAAATGCCCTACGACAATACCGGCCAGCGCCCCCAGCACGACCTGCACATAAAGATGACGCAGCACTCTATCGCTCCCCCGGCAATTTATGCGTCATACGCATTACGTCAACCGATAATTGCATTTGATAAATATATGTCGGGTTGCTTCTATAGTCAAACACAGCCGGGCGCCATCTCAAGCCCGGCCGCAGACAAAAACGTCCAAAGAGGCGATAAAATGGGAGTGAGCCTGTCATGCGCCGGCTATTGAACAAGGATGTGCGAACCGGCGCGGGCGGACCTGCCTCGCGGGCTCGCCGGGGCGTCGTGCTGGGGCTTATGCTGGCCCCGCTGCTGGCCGCTTGCCACCATCCGGGCGCGCGGACGCCGTCCGCCCCGCCTGTCGCCACAAATGAGCTGCATGTTTTGACATCGGGCGGTTTCAACGCGGCCTTTGACGTTCTGGCCGCTCAATACACGGCCCAGACCGGCACAAGGATCATCATTGGTCATGGCCCCTCCATGGGCACAACGGTCAATGCCATTCCTGCGCGCCTCGCCCGTGGTGAACAGGCCGATGTGGTAATCCTTGCCCGTTCGGCGCTGGACAATCTGGTGACGCAGGGCAAGGTGTCACCCGGCACGCCGGTTGATCTGGCGCTGTCCAAAATCGCCGTGGCGGTGCGTGAAGGCGCCCCTGAGCCCGACATCTCCACCCCTGCGGCCCTGCGCCAGACGCTGATCGCGGCGCAATCTGTTGCGTGGTCCGACAGCGCCAGCGGCGTCTATATCCAGACCACCATGCTCGACCGTCTGGGCGTGGCCGACATTGTCCGGCCCAAGGGTCGCATGATCCCCGCCACGCCTGTGGGCGAGATCGTGGCGCGCGGCGAGGCCCAGATCGGGTTCCAGCAATTGTCCGAACTCAAACCCGTCAAAGGCATCCGCATCATCGGCCTTGTCCCTGACGAGCTTCAGAAAGTGACCGCCTTTTCGGGGGGGGTTGTGGCCAATTCGTCCCGCCAACAGGCCTCCCGTGCCCTGCTCGATTTCCTGTCCTCTTCCAAGGCCGAAGCCGCCATCCGCGCCAGCGGCATGGAGCCGGCATCGCAGAAGGTAACGCCATGAACATGTCATCCACCCTCGCGGCAAACGGCCTTGCCGGGGCCGCAAGCCGCAAATCGGCCTTCAAATCGATCTTCATCGTTGCCAGCGGCAATTTCCTTGAAATGTTCGATTTCATGGTCTTCGGCTATTATGCGACCTATATTTCCAAGGCCTTTTTCCCCACGGGCAGCGAATTTGCCTCGCTGCTGCTGACGCTGATGACTTTTGGCGCGGGCTTTTTGATGCGCCCGGTGGGCGCGCTGGTGCTGGGGGCCTATGTGGATCGGCACGGCCGCCGCAAGGGTTTGCTGCTGACGCTGGGTCTGATGGCGCTGGGCACATTGGCGATTGCCATTACGCCCACCTATGCCCAGATCGGTCTGGCCGCCCCCCTGATTATTCTGGCGGGCCGCCTGGTTCAGGGTCTCTCGGCCGGTGTCGAGGTCGGCGGGGTTTCGGTCTATCTCAACGAGATCGCTCCGCCCGACCGCAAGGGCTTCTTCACCTCGTGGCAATCGGCCAGCCAACAGGCCGCGGTGGTCTTTGCCGCGCTGATCGGGCTGCTGGTGTCCACCAGCCTGTCGCCCGAAACCATGCAGGACTGGGGCTGGCGCGTGCCTTTCGTGATCGGCTGCGCGATGATCCCCTTCCTGTTCCTGATCCGCCGCCATGTCGAGGAAACCGAGGTCTTTCTGAACCGCAAGGAACATCCGCAGATCGGCCAGATCATGCGCATGATCGGCAGCAACTGGGGTCTTGTCCTGCAGGGCGCGCTGATGGCGGTGATGACGACGGTGTTCTTCTATATGGTCACCGCCTATACCCCCACCTATGGCAGCAAGGTGCTGAAACTCGGCCCCGGTGAGAGCCTGTTCATCACGGCCTGTGTCGGCGTCACCAATTTCGTGCTGCTGCCGGTGATGGGGGCGTTGTCGGACCGTATCGGTCGACGCCCGCTGCTGATCGGGGCCACGACGCTGGCGGCGGTGATGACCTATCCGCTGATGCGCTGGCTGGTAGCCGGCCCCAGCTTTGGCGGCCTGCTGACCGCCGAACTGCTGATGGCGGCTGTCTATGCCACTTATAACGGCGCCTTCATCGTCTATCTGACCGAGGTGATCCCCGCCCATGTCCGCACCGTCGGCTTCAGCCTCGCCTACAGCATGGCCACCGCGATCTTCGGCGGCTTTACCCCGGCGATCTGCACCGCGTTGATCGAGGCGACCGGCGACAAGGCCATTCCCGGCGCATGGTGCGCGGCGGCCGCTTTGCTTTCCTTGCTGGCCCTGCTGATCGGCGGACGGCTCAATCGTCAGGCATGAATTCATAGCTTTCAAGAATTATAGAAATCTAGGGAGATGGAAGTGATCAACACAACCGCGAAAAGCAAATTCATCCAAGGGGCCGCCATGATGCCGGTTGCCATGGTCCTGTTGATGTCGGCCCCCGCGCTGGCGCAGCAGGCAACCCCGGCGCCGGTCGAGGCCCCCGCCGAAACTGCCCCCGCCAACCCTGCCGATGCCGCCATCGTCGTCACCGGCAGCCGCGTTGCCACCGGGTTCAAGGCGCCCACCCCCGTCACCATCACCACCACCGAACAATTGCGCGCCTCGGCCCCGACCAATCTGGCCGATGGCCTTAACCAATTGCCGGTCTTTAACGGCAGCACCAAAACATCCAGCCCTTCGACCACCAACAGCCGCGGCGGCAACAGCGGCCAGAACCTGCTCAACCTGCGCGGTCTTGGGGCTCAGCGCACGCTGGTCCTGCTGGACGGTCGCCGTATGCCCGCCACCAACAGCGGCGGTTCGGTCGATATCAACATCCTGCCCCAGGGGCTGATCAGCCGGGTCGATGTGGTGACGGGCGGCGCATCGGCGGCCTATGGTTCGGACGCTGTGGCGGGCGTGGTCAACTTTGTGCTCGACACCAAATTCAAGGGGTTCAAGGCCGAAGCTCTGGGCGGCATCTCAGGCCATGGCGATCTGCCCTCGGTGGGCGGATCGGTGGCCTATGGCGTGTCGGGGGCCGATGACCGGTTCCACTTCATCGCGGGGGCCGACTATTTCCATCAAAAGGGCCTGCGCGCCGATCAGCGCACAGGCCGGGCTTGGTTTGACAACAATGCAGGCATGATTGCCAATCCTACGGCCGGGGCTTTTCCGCGCAACCTTGTGATCCCCTCGATCCGCAGCTCGGCGGGCACTTATGGCGGGCTGATCTCGGCCGGGCCGCTGCGCGGCACGCAATTCCTGCCCGGCGGCGTTGCGGCGCCCTTCAATTACGGCACGAACACCGGCACGGCCTTTCAAAGCGGCGGCGACGGCGCGCGGGCCAATATCGGCCTGATGCCGACGCAAACCCGTTACAACGCGTTTGCCCGCGCGGAATTCGACCTCTCGCCCGCCACCACCATCTTTGCCGAAGGGCTTTACGCCAACAGCCACACCACCCAAGGCGCCTTTGTCAGCCAGAACACCGGATCGAGCGCGGCCTATACGATCTATCGCGACAATGCCTATCTGCCGGCGGACGTTCTGGCGCGGATGGTGACGGCGGGTGTCCAGTCGTTCCAGATGGGTCGGTTTGAAGGCGAATTGCCGCTGTCGGAAAATGAATCGAAGATCAGCGTCTATCACGGATCGCTGGGCGTGCGCGGCGCGCTGGGCGGATCGTGGAAGTATGATGCCAGCTATACCTTTGGCCAGACCGATCAGGAACTGCGCTCAAACAACCTGACCATCGCGCGCAATCTCTATGCCTCGGCCGATGCGGTGCGCGATCCGGTGTCGGGCCGGATTGTCTGCCGCTCGACACTGGCCGGGCTTGATCCGGGCTGTACGCCGCGCAACCTGTTCGGTCCGCAGGCCGCCAATCAGGCCATCACCGATTACGTGACCGGCGACAATGTGCTCAACCTGCGCCTGCGCCAACAGGTGGTGTCGGCCAATATCCGCGGCGATCTGGGCGACAAGATCCAGTTGGCAGGACCGATCGCGGTGGCCGCAGGGGTCGAATACCGCAAGGAAACCGCCCGCCAGACCACCGACGCACTTTCGCCCACCCGCATCGATTTCACCGGCATCCGGGGCGGCCCGTCGGCGCTCAACGGTCGTCAGGGGCCTTATCGCTTCTTCAACCCCCTGCCGTTTTCGGGTCAGTATGACATCCGCGAAGGCTATCTCGAAGTCGCCGTACCGGTGCTCAAGGATGTGCCCTTTGCCCGCTCGCTCGATCTGAACGGCGCGGTGCGCTATGCCGATTACAGCACGTCGGGCGGCGTGACGACATGGAAACTGGGCGGCAGCTGGCAGGTCAATGACGCACTGCGGTTCCGCGGCACGGTGTCGCGCGACATCCGTGCGCCCAATCTGCTGGAACTCTACAATCCGGCCACACAGCTCAACGGCAACGTCGTGTACAAGGGCGTTCAGACCCCGCAGGTCAATTTTGCCACCGGCAACCCCAACCTGCGCCCCGAAAAGGCGCTGACCACCACCTTTGGCGCGGTGTTCCAGCCCGGTTGGCTGCCCGGTTTTTCGGCCTCGGTCGATTATTACAAGATCAAGCTGAATGACGCGATCACCACCTTGACCGAACAGCGCGTGGTGGATGAATGCGCGGCGGGCAATCAGGTGCAATGCGCCAATATCACCGTTCTGTCCTCCGGCTCGCTCAGCATCCAGCGCCCCAACCTCAATCTGGCCGCGCAGACGGTGGCCGGGATCGACTTTGAACTGGGCTATAAAACCACGCTGGCGGGCGGCAAGCTGAACCTGCGCCTTGTGGGCAACCATGGGCTGCAGAACAACTCGCAGTCGCCCGGTTCGCCGGTTCTGGAAGGTCTGGGCGAAACCACCACGCCCCGTTGGAGCGGCGTGGCGCAGGCCACCTGGACCAAGGGCGACTTCTCGCTCTTTGTGCAGGAACGCTTTATCAGCGCGGCCAAGCTGCGCGCGGATTGGGTCGAAGGGGTGGATGTGAACATCAACCACACGCCCGCCGTGTTCTATACCAATGTGACAGGCACCTATAATCTCCACATTGGCGGGGGCAACCAACAGATCTATCTCTCGGTCGCCAATCTGTTTGACCGGGCGCCGCCGCTTTCGCCTCTGCCCGTCACAACCTTTACCACGGCCGCCAGCAGCGCCTATGATCCCATTGGTCGTTATATGACCATGGGTGTTCGGGTCAGCTTCTGATGGGCCGTTGGCGGGGGCCGGCCCTCACCGGCCCCCGCCATTCACACGATGGGTCCCAATGATGCACCTTTGCTCAAGACGTAACAGGTAAAACAGCATGTCCGGCAAAGTTTGGCATGAACCGGCCCTTTCAAGTTGACGCGCAAGGTTGCGCGTTGCAGGCGAAGCCGATGATATTGCCAGCGTGATTGAAAGGACATCCGGCATGGCCGTGCAAGCGGACAAACCACGCAGCTTTCGTTTGATTGCGCTGGTGATCGCCTCCGCTCTGTTGATGCAGCAACTCGACGCAACGGTATTGGCCATTGCCATGCCCGCGATGGCGCGCGATTTGGCCGTGCCGGCCTCGTGGCTCAGCGTGGGATTGACCTCTTATCTGGTCTCGCTTGCGATTTTCATCCCGGCCAGCGGTTATATGGCGGATCGCTGGGGCGCACGGCGGATCTATTGCGCGGCGATTGTGGTGTTTCTGCTGGGTTCGGTTGGCTGTGCCCAGGTGCAAGGATTGGGTGCGCTGGTTCTGGCGCGCATGGTGCAGGGTCTGGGCGGGGCGCTGATGATGCCGGTGGGGCGGTTGATACTGATCCGCTGTACCCCGCGCGATCAATTGATGGCGGCGCTCTCGTGGCTGGTGATGCCGGCGCTGGTGGGGCCAATTCTGGGGCCGCCGCTGGGGGGCTTTATCATCACATGGCTGGACTGGCGCTGGATTTTCTACATCAACCTGCCGGTTGGCTTGCTGGGGCTGGTGCTGGCGCTGTGGCTGATGCCGCCGATGCCCCGCGAAGCCGCCTTGCCCTTTGATGGCAAGGGCTTCGTTCTGTCCGGCGCCGCGCTGGGCTGCGGGGTGTTTGGGTTGGAACTGGTCAGCCGCGCATGGGGAGGCCCATTGGCATGGGCATTGCTGGCGGCGGCAATTCTGTGGGGCTGGGCCTATGTCCGCCATGCACGAGCGGTTCCAAGCGCTCTTCTGGACCTTTCTCTGCTGCGCATTCCTTCGTTTGGGCTGTCAGTGGCGGCGGGCAATCTGATCCGCATTGCACAGGGGGCACAGCCCTTCCTGCTGGCCCTGATGCTGCAAAACGGATTTCACCTTTCGGCCGCGTCCGCCGGGATTATCGCCATGGCGGGCGCGGTGGGCGCCGTGGTGATGAAACCCCTTGCCCCGCGCATTATCGGCCACTTCGGCTATCGCAACAGCCTGAGCGTGGCGGGCGTTATCGCCAGCATCGGCTATGGCGCGCTGGCCTTTTGGCAGCAAGGATGGCCAATGAGCGCAATGATGGCCGTTCTGGCGGTAACGGGGCTGTTTACCTCGCTGGGGTTCACCGGATATAACACGGTGGCCTTCCTCAATATTCCTGCCGAACGGATGAGCGGGGCCACCAGCCTTTATGCCACGATCCAGCAATTGTGCTTTTCGCTGGGCATCTGCATCGCGGGGGTGGTGCTGGAAGTCATCGGGCGCGTCGATGTGGCGGGGGACGGGGTGATGGGCTATCGCGCCGCCTTCCTCACTGTCGCGGCGGTGTCAGGATTGGCGCTCGCGTTCAATCTTCGGCTCTCAAACCAACATTGATCAACGGCGCGGGCTGTTTTCGGAAAATTACCGAGGCGCAAAATTTCCCAACGATACAAAATGGGCCGAGCTTGCACGGCTCTCCGCCGATTTTAACAGGTCAATTGCCGCAAACGCGCCGTTATATGCCATGCAATCATCGGCATCGGTTTGATTTCCCGGTTTTTCGCGCGGCGCAAAGCATCGGTGGCCACAGACGCAAATATGGGCTAACACTTTGATCAGCCCCATCGCGCCGGATTGAGATCAGGTCATCTCTACCCTGTTCAGAGGCCAAGCGATCCCACAGGCGCCTATCCGCGCCTCCTCCCTTCATCGCCCTCCCTCTCTCAAGAAAGCCATGCTGCATGCTGATCCGCGCCGGATACGATATTGGGTTCACCTGCGAACATCCCGTTCCGATGCTGGCAAAGTTGAGCGTGCATCCATCGCGCAACAAGGATTTGCGCACAGCCCAGCGCATCTTCACCACGCCCGACGTGCCGCTCTATGACTATGTCGATGGTTTCGGGAACATCTGCACGCGGCTGACCATGCCGGCGGGCGGAATCACCATTTCCTGCGGTTTTATCATCGAGGACTCTTTCGAACCCGACCTTGTCGACATTCACGCCCGGCAAGCGCCGCTGGCCGAATTGCCCGACGATGTGCTGCACTATCTTTTGGCCAGCCGGTATTGCGAAACGGACCGCCTGCTGGAACAGGCGTGGAGCCTGTTCGGCCATGTGCCGCAGGGATGGCCGCTGGTTCAGGCGATTGTCGATTATGTCCATGGCGCCATCCGCTTTGACTATATGGCCGCGCGTCCGACCAAAACGGCATGGGATGTCCTGCATGAAGGCACGGGCGTATGCCGTGATTACGCCCATCTGGCCATTGCGCTGTGCCGGTGCATGAACATTCCGGCGCGCTATTGCACGGGCTATCTGGGCGATATGGATTTGCCCGCGATTGTCGGCGACATGGATTTTTCGGCATGGTTCGAAGTTTGGCTGGGGGGCCGCTGGTACGTCTTTGACGCAAGGCATAATTTCCCCCGCCGTGGCCGCGTGTTGATGGCGCGCGGGCGCGATGCGGCCGATGCGGCGCTGACCACGACCTTTGGCCCGGTCACGCTATCCCGCTTTGAAATCTATACGGACGAAGATCGCCTGGGCTTTACCCCGCCCAACACGACGGCGGGCGGAGTAAAGCCCAGCGTTTAACGCGCCATCCCTGTCGGCCCGGCTGGCCCTGAATAGGATTACGCAAAGCCTGCGCAATCCTGCGCCGACAGGGTACTTTGAAACCGCAGATTATTGCGCGGCAAAGAACGGAAATGCACTACCGCGCCCGGCCTCTGTGATTCTATAATCCGGCGTCCTATGAAAGGGCCGGGCGATACGCCCGACTTTATCATTCCCCTGGGAGTTCGATCCGATGCGCCAAATTCTTGCCTCCACTATGGCCGCGTGTGTTGCTGTTGCCGGCTTTGCCGCGCCCGCTCTGGCCCATCCCAAGATCGTTTCCGCCACCCCGGCCGAAGGCGCCGCCGCCAGCAAGGTAACGCAGGTGTCGATCACGTTCAGCGAACCGCTTTTGGCCGCGATGTCGGGCGTGGATGTGGTGATGACCGGCATGCCCGGCATGGACCACCACGAACCGATGAAGATGACCGGCGTCAAATCCAGCCTTGCCCCCGATGGCGTCACGCTGGTGGCCAAGCTGCCGCGCGCTCTGCCCGCGGGCAATTATGACGCCAACTGGCACGTCGTTTCCAAGGATACGCATCGCGTTTCGGGCAAGCTCAGCTTCTCGGTCAAGTGATGGGGGAAACGCTGGTCTGGCTGCGCTGGCTTCAGTTCATCGATCTGGGGCTGGTCTTTGGCGCCGGCATGTCGGCCCGCCTGCTGGGCCAGCGTTTCGCAACCGGGCATGGACGCTGGGTGCTGGCTCTGGGCTGTATGCTCGGACTGGTGCTGGGTCTGGGCGAGTTCGCCTTTATCCTTGCGCGGATGGCCGATACGCCAGTGGGGGAGCTTGATCCCTCGCTGATTTCGATGATGCTGACGGATTCGGCTTTGGGCTGGGCGTTGATGGCGCGCGGCCTGTTCCTGACCCTCGCCCTGCTGCTCCTGATTTTGCGCCCTCACGCACCGCTAGCCTTGGTTGCGGGATTGGGCGCTCTGGCCTCGGCCTGTCTGGCATGGGGCGGCCATGCGGCGGCCTCGATGGGTACGGAGGCGTTGATCCGTCTGGGCGGAGACATGGCCCATCTCTGGGCTGGTCTGACTTGGCTGGGCGCGTTATTCTGGTTCACCGCCATGCTGTGGCGCGCCACAACGCAGGATCGCGTTGCACTTGCACGGCTTGGTGGCCAATTGAGCGGGTTCGCGATGGTGGGCACGGTGCTGGTTGGCGTGCTGGTTCTCAGCGGCGTCGGTAATCTGCTCTTTCTTTCCCCGCCCGCGCAATGGCCGGAAATGGCACGGGCACCCTATGGCCGCTTGCTGTTGACCAAGCTGGGGCTGTTTGGCGGCATGTTGCTGCTGGCGGCGCATAATCGCTTTCATCTGGTGCCTGCGCTGGAACGGGCGGGTGATGCGGCGTCTTTGCGTTCCTCCCTTGCGGCCCTTCGCCGCAGCGTGACGGTGGAAAGTGTGCTGGCGCTGGGCGTTATCTGGTGCATTGCTGCGGCCGGTACGATGGACCCGATGGGCGCGTCCTGAACCCATCTCCGACCTGCGGCACGGATGCCAAATCCGCTTGTCGTGCCGGGGGGATGCTTTAGGTTTTGCATCATGAACGATGCCAACGCCCGCGCCGATTTGCTCGCCATTCATCAGGCCGCGATTGAGGCGGCGCTGCCCGTCCATCTGATGGCCGACCATATTCCCCCGCGTCCAAAGGGGCGATGCGTCATCATCGGCGCGGGCAAGGCCAGCCCCGCCATGGCCGCCGCATTGGGCACCGCCTTGATTGAGGCATGGGGTGAAGATGCCCCGGTCTCTGGCATCGTCGCCACACGTTATGGCCACGCCACACCCGCCGGACGCATCGCCATTGTCGAGGCAGGCCACCCCGTCCCCGACGCCAACAGCATCATCGCCGCGCGCCGGATCATGCAGGCGGTTGAGGGACTATCGCCAGACGATCTCGTCATCGCGCTTGTCTCTGGCGGCGGGTCGGCCTGTATGGAATGGCCCATCGAAGGGATGGAACTGGCGGATTTACAGGCCCTCAACAAGGCGCTTTTGTCCAGCGGCGCGCCGATTACCGAGATGAACATTGTGCGCCGCCACCTCTCCCGCGTCAAAGGGGGGCGGTTGGCGCAGGCGGCCGCGCCGGCGCCGGTCCTGACCTTGCTTATCAGCGACATTCCCGGCGATGATCCCGCCGCCATCGCCTCCGGCCCCACGCTGGCCGATGACAGTACACCGCAGGATGCTTTGGCGATTATCGGGCGATATGACCTGCCCATCCCCGCCGCCGTGATGGATGCTTTACGGCAAACAGAGCCTTGCACCGCAAAGGGTGATTTTCACATCACCGCTTCACCTATGCAGGCGTTGAAGGCTGCGGCGAAACAGGCTGCGGAAATGGGGTATACGCCCCTCATCCTTGGCGACGCGATTGAGGGCGAGGCAAGCGAAATGGGCCGGATTATGGCCGGTATCGCCCTGTCGGCCCGCCAGCATGGGCATCCCGTTTCCGCCCCCGTCGCCCTGCTTTCCGGGGGAGAAGCCACGGTCACGCTCAAGGGCGGTGAATGCGGCAAAGGCGGGCGCAACACCGAATTCGCGCTCTCGTTGGCGCTGGCGCTGAAAGGGGCCGATGGCATTTGGGCATTGGCCGCCGACAGCGACGGCATAGACGGCAGCGAGGATGCAGCAGGCGCGATTATCACCCCCGACACACTGCAACGCGCCGCCGTTCTGGGACTTTCACCCACGCATCATCTGGCAGGGCATGACAGCTATAGCTTCTTCAAGCCGCTGGACGATCTGTTGATCACCGGCCCGACGATGACCAATGTGAATGACTTGCGCATCATCCTGATAAAGTAACGGGGCGGAAAGCCTGCGCCCCCGCCCCGTTGACAAAACCAAGTTCAAATCACGCAAAATTGGCCAAAGGCATTTTACGCAGCCGTTTGCCGATCAGGCGCGACACCGCATTGGCCACCGCGGGCGGCACTGCGGGCAGACCCGGTTCACCAATCCCGCCCATCGGCGCGCCGCTTTCGACAATCCGCACATGGACACGCGGCATGCGATCGGGCGACAGGATCGGATAGCCGTCGAAATTGCGCGCCACGCGCAAACCGTCCTTATAGACTGCTTCCTCCACCAGCACTTCGGACAGGCCGAGTGCGACGGCGGAATTGACCTGTGCCTCGATGATGGCGGGGTTGACGATGCTGCCCGGATCGATGGCCTGCCACAGGTCGTGGACCTTGATCTGGCCATCGACGATCGAAACTTCGGCCATGGCCGCCGTTTCCGAACCAAAGGGCGATGCCATGGCGATCCCGCGCGCGCGCTTTGTGCCGTCCGCCGCCGTGAACGGACCAGCCTTCCAGCCGCCCGCCAGATCGACCACGCTTTTGAGCAAAGTCGTCAGCCGTGCATTGCCTTCCAGCAGTTTCAGGCGCAGCGCATAGGGGTCCTGACCGCCCTTGTCCGCCATTTCGTCAAGGAAGGTTTCATACAGGAAATCATTCATCGAATTGCCGACCGAACGCCAATAGGCCAACGTCGTGGGGCTCTTGACGAAAACCTGCGCAATGCGCTTGGCCGGAATGGCGTATTTCTTGCCGGTCAGACCTTCCAGCGCCGCATCGTCGATCTTGGGGCCGCGCTTGTCGGCGATGCCCTCGGTCGGCCCTTCGGTGACGCTGACGGCTTCGATGGCAATGGGCATGCCCGACGCATCCAGAGCGCCGCGGAAACGCACCGCCGCCATCGGGCGCAGAGGATCGCGCAGGAATTCCTCCTCACGCGTCCAGATCAGCTTGACCGGACGCCCCACCCGTTTGGCCAATTCGACCGCCTGCGGCCATGGCGTGCCATGGGGATAGATGAAGTGACGTCCGAAAAACCCGCCCAGCAGCGGCGAATGAATATGGATCTTGTCCGCTGAGAGCCCCGTCGCCTTGGCCACTTCGGCCAGGAACATTTCGGGGGCCTGATTGGGGAACCACATGTCCAGCGTGCCGTCCGCATTATAACGTGCCAGCGCCGAGGGCGGCTCCAACTGGGCATGGTTCACGAACTGGCTTTGATAGGTGGCGCTGATGGTCGTGGCGGCCTTGGCAAAAGTCGCGGCCATATCGCCTTCGGTTTCGGCCACCTCTTCCTTGCCCTGATAGGTGGCAAGGTGCTGGGCAAACGCCTCGGTCGAGAAATCGGCGGGCATGGGGCGATAGGTTTCGCCCGTCGCCTCGGCCCAATCGACCTGCGCGGCCTCAACCGCGCGGCGTGCGTGCCAGAAGCGTTCGGCAACCACCGCCACCGCGCCGGGCAGGACATGCACCGAATGCACGCCCTTCATCGCCTTGACCTCGGCCTCGTTACGGATCTTGACCACCGTCTGGCCCAGACGCGGGGCGTGCTGGACGGCGGCATGCAGCATGCCGTCCACCTTCATGTCGATCGAGAATTGCGCCTTGCCGGTCGATTTGGCGCGCACGTCCAGACGCGGCTGACGCTTGCCGATCCAGCGGAAATTCTTGGGGTCCTTGAGCGTCACATTGACCGGCGCGGGCATGTCCAGCGCGGCCGGGGCCAATTCGCCATAGGTCATGCTCTTGCCGCTGGCCTTGTGCAGAACGCGGCCCGGTTCGGTGGTCAATTCACCGACCGGCACGCCCATCTTCTGCGCTGCGGCCTGAACCAGCATCGCGCGGGCCGTCGCGCCCAGTTTACGCATGGTGGCATAGGAACTGCGCACCGAAAACGACCCGCCGGTGATCCGCATCTGGCCAAAGACGACCTGATAGTCCGGGCCGGGAGGCGCATTTTCAACCGTAAAGCTGGCCGGATCGGCGTCCAGTTCTTCGCCCACGATCTGGGCCATGGCGGTCCAGATACCCTGACCGCCTTCTACAAAGGGGCTTTGGAACAGGATCGAATTGTCCGGGCGAATGGCCAGAAACGCCGGAACGCGGGTGCCCGGCACGATCTTGGCCGCGCCTTGCGCCCGGGCCGCGCCCGTCGGCACGCCAAAGCCAAGGACCAGCGCGCCGGCCCCGGCCCCGACGATAAAGCTGCGCCGCGAAACGTTGACCGGTTCGTTCATCGGATTTGCAAAGGGCAGGTTCATGCCTTGGCTCCCTTTTCGCCCAGTCCGGCCACGTCGCGCACCGCCGCCTTGATGGCGTTATAGGTGCCACAGCGGCAAAGGTTGACCATCGCCGCTTCAACATCGGCATCGCTGGGCTTGGGGTTCTGTTTCAACAGAGAGGTAGCCGCCATCACCTGACCGGACTGGCAATAGCCGCATTGGGGCACCTGATGCTTGACCCATGCCTCGACCACTTTGGCGCCGACGGCGTCCTTTTCCATCGCTTCGATGGTCGTCACCTTGCGCCCGGCGACCGCCTCAACCGGGGTGACGCAGGAACGCATGACCGATCCATCCACCAACACCGAACAGGCCCCGCATTGCGCCACGCCGCAACCATATTTCGTGCCCGTCATGCCCAGATCGTCGCGCAGGACCCACAGCAAGGGCGTGTCGTTTTCGGCATCGATTCGGCGCTTTTGACCGTTGATGGTGAGTTCGATCATGATTTTTCCTGAATTTTCAGCAAAGTGATGGTCTTGGCGGGGGTGCTGGAGCCATCATCTCAAGGCGGGACATTAATGACATCACGGTTAGCATTCATCTTGAATATCATTCAACGCCAACTGAACCCAATTTGCCATTGTCATGCCATGCCGCCCCCTTCTCTTTTCATCCACGCAGGCTAAGGTCGCCGCATGACGACCTCCAGCTTTCTCAATCTGGCCAAGGGCAAGGCCACCTGTCAGATCGCGCCGGACCATGGCGGATCGATCCTGTCGCTCGATTATGACGGGGTGCCGGTCATGCGCCGCGCGGTGGGGGATGACCCACTGGACATGGCCTGTTTTCCGCTGGTGCCCTTTGCCAACCGGATTGCGCATGGGCGCTTCGCGTTCAACCATGTTGAACACCGCATCGCTGTGGACCATCTGGGCGCGCCCCATGCCATCCATGGCAATGGCTGGCGCCGCGCATGGTTGGTCGAGGCATCGGGCGAGGATCACGCCACGCTGCGTCTGGACGAGGATGCGGGCGATTGGCCATGGCCCTACACCGCATGGCAAACCTTTACGCTGGACGAGGATGGGCTGAGCGTCGAACTGACCATCGAAAACCGTCATGCAAGCGAGGCCATGCCCGCCGGATTTGGCCTGCACCCCTATTTTCCACGGTTTCCGCAAAGCATGATCACCGCGACTTCCGATGTCATGTGGTTCAACGACGCCACCGGCCTTGCGCAAAGCCCGCAGGAATCGATCCTGTTTTCCGGCGCGCCGGTGCCGGTGGAGGCCTTTGAAGGGCTGGACAATTTCTTTGTCGCGCCCGACGCCGTTGTGACCATCGCCGGCGGCCCGGTGGGCGTGGCGATCTCAGGCCCTGGCGCAGGTTTTCACCTCTATTGCCCCGGCGACCACGACTTCTTCTGCGTCGAACCCGTCAGCCATGCGCCCAACAGCTTTGGTCGCGGCGAATGGGGCGAGGCCGACATTCTTGCCCCCGGCCAGCGGCGCAGCCAGACCTATCGCTTCACCTTTCAACCCTGAGCGGGCACAATATCAAAGGCGATGTTGAGCCTCTCCCCGCCCTGTGTCGGCATGGTGCCGTGCCACAGCGTGGACGGGAAAAGGACCACATGGCCCCGCTGCGGCGCAATGGTGGCATAGGGCTGCAAATCCACGCCAAGTTCGGCGGGCGGCGCGCCATAATGGAAATGACCCGACGGCGGCGCTTCATCCTTGGGCAGGCTGACGTAGAAAGCGCTGCTGATCCAGCCCATCGGGTGGGAATGGGTGACGTTAAAGCCGCCCCCATTCAGGCGCACCGACCAGCTACCGCTGATCCGCAGATCATTGCGCGGGCGCGACAACAGGGGATGCGCGGCGTCATGCGCGGGCAAGGCAGTCACATAATCCGCCACCGCCGCCATCAAAGCCATCCTTGCCCGTTGGAGGATGGGTTCGTGGCGCAGCAAAACCGAGCGATCCGTCTGCGTCCCCCCGCGCACCGATTGTTCGGCATAGGGTAATTGCGCCGTGTGTAGATGGCGCAGGCATTGCGCCAATTCGTCCAACTCCCCGCCGCTCAAACCGACATCCATGCTGCGCACAAAATCCCCATCGAGCCATTGGCCGCGCGGGTCGTCCAGCAATCGCCAGCAGGTTGAAACATAGGGCCATGCCTGCCCCGCCAGCGGCGATCCGGGCTGGGCCTCAGCCAGCGGCAGGGCAATGGCCAAAGCAGCCTTTGGATCGCCCATGCGAAGCGCCGCACGGATACGCGCAATCTGGACAAAGGCATCGTCCCATCCCGACGTCGCGGTCAAAAGGCGGGCCGTTTCCTGCGCATCCCCGCTTTCATTGGCGATGAACAGTCGCGCCTGCACCAACGGCTTGGTTTGCCCCAGATGCCTTTCCGCCTCGTCCAGAATGGCGCGGGCGCGGGGCCAGTCGCGATGCTGCGCCACGGCGGAAAACCAGCCGAGCCAGAGGCCCTGCGCGTGCGGATGGGCACGGGCGGCGGTCGCGAACGAAGCATCGAAACCAACCGCATCACCCGACGTCCAACGCAAAGCCGCCAGCACCCGGTGCCCATCCAGCCATTGCGGATTTTGCGCCAGAGCGCGCGTCAATAAATCAACCGCCTCACCCAATCGCCCCTCGCCCGCCTCTGCCATGGCGCGATTGCGGATGGCGTCGGGATTGTCGGGCCACAGGCGGCAGACCTCTGCAAAAAGTTCCGCCGCAGGATGCCCCAATTCATAGCGTGATTGGGCATGCAGGAATGCAATCAATCGATCGTCGGGGGCCAGCGCATGGGCCTTGGCGATGGCGTCATCGGCCTCGATCATGCGTTGTTGAGCGCGGAGGCTGCGCGCCTTGTCACGCCATGCGATGGCCGATGCGTTCATGCCGCCGAACAATGTTGGGCCAAAACCGCGCCATGCATCGGCATCCGCCCCGCCTCGGCCGCCATGGCGCCGCACAATTTGCCCAACCATTCGCGCGCATCCACGCCGCGATAGTCGATCAACGGGTCTAACCCTTGCGGAATATTGCCCTGCCCCACATGCACGGCCAGCCATGATGGCGGCGCAAACAGGTCAAGTTCGCGCGCGATCAAACGGCCATTGCGCCGGAAATGCTCGATTTTCAGCGCCAGCGTGTCGGGAATATCCATGGCCGAAACATAGCGCCACAGTTCGCTGTCCTGCCGCTGGGTCAATTTGTAATGCAGGATGATGAAATCGCGGATCCGCTCCATCTCGCCATGAGCGATGCGGTTGAATTCATCGCGGGTCAAGGGATCGAAATCACGCGTCGGGAACAGCGCGAGGATTTTGGAAATATTGGCCTGGATCAGATGGATCGAGGTCGATTCCAAAGGTTCGAGGAAACCCGACGACAGACCCACCGCGATAACATTCTTGTTCCAATGCATCCGGCGCCGCCCGGCGGTGAAACGCAAATGGCGCGGATCACCCAAAGCCTCTCCATCAAGGCGTTGGGACAGGAGATCGGCGGCCCGGTCATCCTCCATGAACTGGCTGCAATAGACATAGCCATTGCCGACGCGGTGCTGCAACGGAATGCGCCATTGCCACCCCGCCTCACGCGCGGTGGAGCGGGTGTAGGGCGTGGGGTTGGGATCGCCCGCCGGATGGGCACAGGGCATCGCCACCGCGCGGTCACACGGCAACCAATGCGACCAGTCATCATAGCCGGTTTTCAGCGCCCCTTCGATCAAAAGCCCGCGAAAGCCCGAGCAGTCGATGAAGAGGTCGGCCTCGATGGTCCGCCCGTCCTGCATGGTGACGGATCGGACATGGCCGCTTTCGCCATCCAGTGCGACATCGCCAATCTTGCCCTCGACGCGTTCAACGCCGCGCTTTTCGGCATAGGCGCGCAGGAAGCGGGCATAAAGCCCAGCGTCAAAATGATAGGCATATTCAAAGGTGGACAGCACGCTGCGCGGATCGGGCGAAGGGTGGGAAAAGCGCCCCGCCCGCGCGATATGCCATGCCATCGAATAGTCATCGAGCGGAGTGGCATCCCCCTCCATCCGCGATTTCAGCCAGTATTGATGCAGCGGCACCATGTCGAAATTGCGCCCATGCGGGCCAAAGGGGTGGAAATAGCGGTTGCCCTCATGCCCCCATCCGACAAACTCAATGCCCAGTTTAAAGCTGCCCTTGGTGGCTGCCATGAACTCGCGCTCGTCAATGCCCAGCGTTTCGTTGAAGATGCGGATGGGCGGGATGGTCGCCTCGCCCACGCCGACGGTTCCGATCTCCTCGCTTTCCACCAGCGTGATCGCGCAATCCTGTTTGAGCGCATTGGCCAACATGGCCGCCGTCATCCAGCCCGCCGAACCGCCGCCAACGATCAGAACCTTGCGGATTTTCCGATCTGAATCGTTCACTCGCCCTCTCCCTTGGCCCTGTTCTAATCCAAAAAGAAGGCGGGCCGGAAGTGTCCTTCCGCGCCCGCCCGCTTTTTCACACCTGTAACAGCGATCAGAAGCTGAAGCGCGCCGACGCCATGACCGTGCGGCCCACCATGCTGGTGATGTTGATGACCGAGCTGGTGCCATTGGTCGTTGCAACACTGTTGCCCGGCCCCATTGCCGTCAGCGTGTTGAACAGGTTCTGGACATTGACGCCCAGTTGCAGGTTCTTGATCGGGCTGTACTTCACATTCGCGCCCACCACGGCCGCGCCCGGATATTCCAGACCATTGTTGTCCACCGTGCTGGTCACACCCGTCACATTCGCGCCCACCGAGGCATTGTCCGTGATCGAGTAATTGGCCGCAAACGTATAGGACAGGTCAGGAATGGAGTCCGAACGGACATAGGCAGACGTGCCCGCGGGCATCTTTTCGGCCTTGTTATAGGTCAGGTTGGCGATCAGGTTGAACGGACCACGGCGATAGGTGCCATAGAATTCCGCGCCCATCGTGCGATACTTGTTGGCGATGATGCAGCCCGCCGCCGCGCCGCCACATTTGGTGGCCGACAGTTCATAGGTCGTGATGTTGAAGTTCGAGCGATAGACCGTCAGTTCCGCCGTGTAACGGCCACCGAACAGATTGCCGCCGTTCTTCACACCCACTTCATACTGGTTCACATAATCGCTGACAGCCGCCGCGCCGGTCGTGCTGTTAAGCGAGCCGTCACGGTTGAAATAGCCATTGAACGTCATGCGATCCGCGTTGAAGCGCGAACCACGCGAGGCGCGAACAAAGAGAGACATGTTCTGCATCGGCTTATACAGACCACCGAACGACCAGGAGGTCATGTCCTTGCTGTAATTGATCACCTCGGCCGCCGCATCGGGCAGGTAATAGGGGATCGCCGTCGTCACATAGGCCGCCTTGGCCGCGTTATACTGGTAAACGTTGGTGGTATAGGCCCTGCCGGTGCTGATCGAACCGGTGCCCTGCCCATGGTTGAAATCCTGACGGAGCGAGCCATCGACCTGCCAGTCGCCGCCGTCCAGATTGAGGCTGACATAAGGCGCATTGTCGGTGAACGTGTAATCGTAATTACGCGCACAGCACGAACCCCAGTTATTGCCATAACCGGCAATGCCATTGGCCGTCAGCAGGTTGCCCGAGGCATCATACAGGTCCAGCATCGCCGGATTGCTGCCCTGCGCCTCGCTGAAGGTGCGGTTGGTGTGCCAATCCATCGCGATATTCTGGCTCATATAGAACCAGCCGGCATAGACATTCGCGCGGATCTTGCTGGTCAGGTCAAATTTGCCCGACAGTTTCAGATCGTTGACGAAGCTGCCCAGATCGCGGATGCGGGTATAGACATTGGTGTTGTTGTTGAGCAGCGCCCCGGTGAACAGCTGTCCCGCATTCGGCCCGTTGGCATAGCGGATCGAGGCGACCGTGGCGGTCGTCAATTCATTGGGCGCGCTGCCGATCACGCCAGAGGTCGGCGTGGCGTTGAAGAAGCCAGAGGAGAAGCCGCCGCTGATCGAGCTGTAGCGGGCATTGTTGTCCAATTTGATGCGCGGCGAAAATTCATAGTGGAATTGCAGTTGCAGCGTCTTCTGATTGGTCGTGATGCCGTTCAGAGGCGTGAGCTTGCGCGTGCCGTCAACATCGACATATTGGAACGAGGCATTGTTGATCGAATAGATCGATTGCTTGCGCGTGTCGAAATTGCCGCAAGGCGAAAGATTGCTGACCTTGCCGCCCCAGCCGGTGCCGCCGGTGATATTGCCGCAAGCGATGCCGCCCGTATCATTGGGTTCCTGCGTATCGGCCACCTTGAAGAGCAGGCGAAGATAGCCTTTGCCATCGCCCAGTTCCTTGGTGATGTTGCCGCGGATCTGATAGGATTTCGACACATTATAGGCCGCATGGCGCGGGCCATGGCCGATGTTCACAAAACCGCCGATGTTATAATACAGCGTGTCGGACAAAATGCCGGAATCGCGGAAATTGACCTTGGTAAAGTCAAAATTCACACCCTTTTCCAGCTCGACAAAGCCGCCCTCGGACTTGCTGGTCTTGCTGATGTAGTTGATGACCGCGCCGGGCGCCTGGCTGGCCATGGTGGCCGCCGTACCGCCGCGCACCGCGTCCACGCTCTCGGTCAGCGCGTCGAACTTGGTGAAATAGTCGTTGTTGCCGAACTGGATGTCGCCGTACAGAACCTGCGGCAGGCCATCTTCCTGAAGCTGGACAAAGGTGGCGCCGCCGGTGGCCACGGGCAAGCCGCGCACGGCAAAGTTGCCATTGCCGCCCGGACCCGAAATATTGGGCTGAAGACCAGGCAGGAGGCGCAGCAGGTCGCCCTGGGAATTGGGACGGAAATCGGCGATGGTCGAAGCCGAAACCGACGAGATCGAGATCGAACTGTTGAGCTTGCTCTTGTCGCCCGTCGATGCGGTCACGACGATGGCGTTCAGCCCGTCATCGGATGCAGGCTGGGCGGCGGCAGGCGCCTGTTCGGCGGCATAGGCAGAGGCCGAAAGGCTGGCCAGGCTCAACGCTGCAAAAGACGCGCACGACTTGAAAACTGATTTCATGATCAGATCCTCCCCCAAGAGGTATGGAACGCCCCCGGATTATTCCGGGCAGCTGATAGAATCGCCTCTAAACCCCAAAACAATCGGTTGCAATAGGTTTTGCAATCGAGTGCATTCTCGGTTTTTACTTTTTCCTCCCTGTTGCAAATAGGCGACAGTCGAACCGCGCCCTCTCTTTTATAGCATCCTACCCTATCTCTCACGCGCGCGCGTTAAACTATGGCAAATGGGGCATGCGGATTAGGCGCTATTCACACCGGAATGGATCAAAACAGGCGGTGCTCAAAATCGCCTTCCGGCACAAAATGATTAAACCGGGACTGATCAACCACGAATCAATGCAAACGATTGTTGCACTTTCCATCGGGACAGGTTAATTCAAACCCGCAAGAACGAGTCAGCCCCAAAAAGAGGGCCGCCACGAAAGGATGTCCATGGCCCACGCCGCCCCCGCCGATCTGGCCGCCCATTCGGTCAGTGTGTCGACACGAAAGCCCCATCTGTCGCTGTTGCGCATCGTTGAAATGAACCTGGGTTTTCTGGGGCTGCAATTCAGCTTTGGCCTGCAACAGGGCAATATGGTGCCGATCTATTCGTGGTTGGGCGCGGATGAGGCCAGCCTGCCGATCCTGCAATTGGCCGGGCCGATGACGGGCCTGTTGATTCAACCGCTGGTCGGCGCATTGTCCGACCGTACTGATACACGCTTTGGCCGCCGCACGCCCTATTTCCTGATCGGCGCGATTTTGTGCAGCATCGGCCTGTTCCTGATGCCCCATTCGTCCAGCCTGCTGATGGCGGCCAGCCTGCTATGGTTGCTGGATGCGGGCAATAATACGACGATGGAACCATATCGGGCCTATGTCTCGGACCGGTTGAACGCGGATCAGCACGAAATCGGCTTTCTCAGCCAGAGCGCCTTTACCGGCCTTGCGCAATGCCTCGCCTTTCTCAGCCCATCGATCCTGGTCTATTGGTTCGGGGTGGATCGCAATGCGGTGGATGAACACAATATCCCCACGATTACGCATATCTCGTTCCTGATCGGGGCGGTTTTGTCGATCTGTACGATCCTGTGGTCGGTGCTGCGTGTTCCCGAATTGCCCACCACGCCCGATGAACGCACCCGCATCGCCGCCAGTGATAAATCGGCCAGCGCCGCCCTGCGCGAGATCGTTCAGGCCATCATCGAAATGCCCCGCGCCATGCGGCAAATGGCATGGATGAGCCTGTTCCAATGGTATGGCTTTTCGATCTACTGGTCCTATGCCGCGCTTTCCATCGGACGTTCGGCCTTTGGCACGGCGGACAAGAGCAGCACGGCCTTTCGCGACGCGGTGCTGACGACGCAACAATTGGGCGCGTTCTATAATCTGATTGGCTTTGTGGCTGCGTTCGCCATGGTGCCTCTGGCGCGGCGGTTTGGCGCGTCGCGAATGCATATGGCGGCGCTGATGCTTTGCGCCCTTTCGCTCTTGATGTTGCCCGGCGTGGGTGCGGGTTCGGCGCAGGCTCCGGCCATTTTCACCACCCTTGCCATGCCGGAGCTGGGTAGCCACCTTTCCCTGATGATCCCGGCGCTGGGCCTTGGCCTTGGCTGGGCCAGCATCATGGGCAATCCCTATGTCATTCTGGCCCGCTCTATCCCGCCCGAAAGGACCGGGGTTTATATGGGTATTTTCAATATGATGATCGTTGTGCCCATGCTGCTCAACGGGCTGACCTTCGGCTGGATCTATCGCCATGTGCTGAACCGCGATCCGGGCCACGCCATCACTTTTGCCGCCATCCTGTTGTTCTGCGCGGGCCTGACGATGCTGCGCGTCCGCGACAATGCCGAGGAACCTGCTCGTGCAGCCTGAATTCGTCACGCTCCATTCACCCGCCTGCACCGCGATATGGGAGGTGCGTCCCGATGAGGCCCCGCTGTGGCGCTATTGGGGGCCGCGCCTGCCCGATGGGGTGGTGCCCCCCGCACCTTTGCGCGACACGCGACCCGAACCCAGCTTTTCGCTGCATTTCGATCAGCCTTTGTCGATCTTTCCCACAATGGGCATGGGCTGGTTCGCGCAAAGCGCCCTGATGGCCAGCCGCGCGGGCGCGGATTGGGCGCAGCAGATCACCGCAACGCGGGTGGAACAGGGCGACCATGGCGTTACGTTTCACATGGCCGACGATGTGGCCCGCATCGCCGTTGCGATCACGGCCCGGCTTGACCCGGCCACGGATACTTTGACCCTTTCCAGCACGCTGACCAATACCGGAGAGGATGTGCTGGATGTCGCCTATCTGGCCTCCGGCAACCTGCCCTTGCCGCCCGATGCGGATCGCGTCCGGTCCTATGGCGGGCGGCATAACAGCGAATTTGTCGCCATCGACGACGTGCTGACGCGCAGCCAGTGGCGGCGAGAAAACCGCCGCGGTTTGACCAGCCATGATTGCTTTCCCGGCGCTATCGTCACCTGCGCCGATGGCACCGCCTATGGCGCGCAACTGGCGTGGAGCGGCAATCACATGCAATCGATCGAATGGCTCGACGATGGCCGCCGCCAATGGCTGATGGGCGAAGCGCTGGCGCCGGGCGAAATGCGCCTGTCGCCGGGGCAAAGCATGGTGACGCCGGAAATTCTGGCGACGGTGTCGGCACAGGGCGTCAATGGCGTGTCATGGGCCTTTCACCGCGCCATTCGCGCGCGCATGACATGGCCCGATGGCGCCATGAAGCCCCGCCCGGTCCATCTCAACACATGGGAAGGGTTCTATTTCACCCACGATCTCGAAGCGCTCAAGGAGCTGGCCGATGCCGCAGCGCGCGTTGGGATCGAGCGCTATGTCCTTGACGATGGCTGGTTCAAGGGGCGCGATGATGACACATCGTCCTTGGGTGACTGGGTGGTGGATGCGCGCAAATATCCCGATGGGTTGATGCCCCTGGCCCGCCATGTGGTTGATCTGGGCATGGAATTCGGCCTTTGGGTCGAACCGGAAATGATCAATCCCGACAGCGACCTGTACCGCGCCCATCCCGATTGGGCGCTGCATATCGCGGGCCGCCCCTTGCTGGGCGCGCGCAACCAGCTGGTGCTGGACATGAGCCTGCCAAGGGTGCGCGATTACCTGTTTGACGCGATGGCGCAGCATTTGCGCGAATTGCCCATTTCCTATCTCAAATGGGATCACAATCGCGACCTGACCCACGCGGGTCACCATGCCAAGTTCCGACAACAGGTGTTGGGCACCTATGAATTGATGGCCCGCCTGCGCGCTGCCTTTCCTGATGTGGAGATCGAAAGCTGTGCCGGTGGCGGCGGGCGGATCGATGCGGGCGTGATTGCCCATACGCACCGTTTCTGGACCAGCGATTGCATCGACGCGATCAGCCGCGTTTCGATCCAGCGCGGTTTCCTGCAATTCATGCCGCCCGAAGTCATGGGCAGCCATGTCGGCGCATGCCCCGCCCATTCGACGGGGCGGATGCAGTCGATGCCTTTCCGGGCGGGCGTAGCCTTGCCCGGCCATTTCGGCGTGGAACTGGATTTGCGGAAACTGACACAGGCGGAAACCGACGATCTGGCCGCGACGATTGCGCGGTACAAGGCGCTGCGCACCCGCCTGCACCATGGCCGCGTGTGGCAGGGCGAGGTTGGCGACAGCGTCGTTTGGCAGGCTCATGGGGATGAAGAACAACTGCTGTTGATCATCACCCGCATCGCGCCAACCACAATGCGACATCAACCCCATCTGCGCCTGAACATGGTCGATCCGTCACGCCGCTATCGCCTTGCCCGTGATGGCGCGCCTGCGATGGAGGTCGATGGCGCGTGGCTGCACCGCATGGGCCTGCCCCTGCCGCCGATGAAGGGAGAGGAGGTTCTGGTCTACGACCTGACCGTGATCTGAACCGCCCACACCCACCCGTTTCCAAGCGGGCGCGGCAACAATTGCAAACGATTGCTCAACCTCGCAACTTCGCCTATAATTCGCCTCAAGCAGGCATTGGGAGAGAATGAAAGTGACGCAGCCCAGCGTTTCCCCCTCGGTTTCGACATGGCGCGCAGACCACGTCCGCGCCATCACCCTGTCGCCGCAAAACACGATTCCCGTCATCGACCCGGCAGAGGTAAGCGCCATCCTGCCCGGCATCGACCTGTGGGATCTGTGGCCTCTGCAAAACGCTGACGGCACCACGACACTGTTTGACGGCACCAGCCTGTGGTTCATCCTGTGCGCCCCTGCCCTGCCCGATCCAGAGGCGCGCCATGACATCGTGCGCATCCGTTTGATGACCCGCACCCCCGATGGCGCATGGCACGACCATGGCCACGCCCTGCCCGACGGTTTCAATCCCGGCAGCCGCGAATGGGCGGGCAGCGCGCTCTGGCATCCAGATCCGGGGCACCCCGAAACCGGCGAGGTCACGCTGTTCTACACCGTCGCTGGCTATCCGGGCGAGGAAGCCCGCTCCTTTGCCCAGCGCCTGTTCCAGACCAAGGGCAAGCTGGACACGCAAGGCTTCTCCATTACCGGATGGAGCGCCGCTCACGAAAACATCATGGCCGATAATGTGCATTACATGCTGGTCAATCAGCGTGAAGGTGTGCCCGGTTTCATCAAGGGGTTTCGCGACCCGGCCCATTTCCGCGACCCCAAGGATGGCGCGACCTATATCGTCTTTACCGGATCGCTGAAAGATTCCGTCCATGCGTTCAACGGCTGTATCGGCATCGCCCGCGCGCGTGATGCTGCACTGACCGAATGGGACATCCTGCCCCCGATCCTGAGCGCCGATGGTTTGAACAATGAACAGGAACGCCCGCTGCTGATCCATCGAGGCGGGCTCTATTACCTGTTCTGGTCAACCCAGCGTAAGGTCTTTGCCCCCGATGGTCCTTCCGGCCCGAACGGCGTTTATGGCGCAGTGGCCGATGACGTGCTTGGCCCGTGGCGGCCCCTGAATGGCACCGGCCTGGTCGCTGCCAATCCAGAGGAGGCACCGTTCCAGACCTATAGCTGGTGGGTGGACGCCTCGCTCGATGTTTGGGGATTTATCGATTATCCCGCCTGCACTGCCGAAACGAAACTCGACGATCCGGCATGGCGGCGCGCGCGATTTGGCGGTACACCCGCCCCCACATTCCGCATCGCTCTGAACGGCGAGAAGGCTTGGGTTGAGGGGAACTGACATGGCGCAATATGGCCTGATCGAGGCGGGCGGCACCAAATTCGTGGCGGGCATCGCCGATGAACATGGTACCATCGCGGCGCGCCATCGCATTCCCACCACCACGCCCGAGGAAACCATCGGCGCCACCATCGGCTGGTTCCGTGAACAAGGTTTGACGCCCGACGCCATCGGCATCGCCAGCTTTGGCCCGCTCGACCTCAACCGCGCATCGCCCACATGGGGCCATGTGACGCGCACGCCCAAACCACATTGGAGCGGGGCCGATCTGGTCGGACCATTTGCGCGCGCCTTTGACTGTCCGGTGGGGCTGGAAACCGATGTGAACGGCGCGGCCCTTGCCGAGGCGCGTTGGGGCGCGGGCAAGACCGTCGGCTCGCTGCTCTATCTGACCATCGGCACCGGGGTCGGCGGGGGTTTTGTGTCGGATGGGCGGCTGCTGCACGGCCTGTCGCATCCGGAGATGGGGCATATCCGTATGCCGCGCCATCCCGATGATCGGGATTTCAAGGGGCATTGCCCGTTCCATGGCGATTGCCTTGAAGGGCTGGCCGCGGGGCCGTCGATCATAGCGCGCTGGGGGGCATCGCTCTCCGAATTGCCCGACGGGCATCCGGGGGGCGACATCATCGCATGGTATCTGGCGCAGGCCGCCGTCACATTTCAGGCGATCATGGAACCGGCGCGCATTGTGATGGGCGGCGGCGTAACCGCCACGCCCGGCCTGCTGGACAAGGTGCGCGCAATGGCAACAGAAAGCGGCGCCGGGTATTTCGCGGGCCATCCGGCCGAGGTGATCGTGGCCCCCGCACTAGGCGATAATTCGGGCCTGCTGGGCGCGCTGGCCGTCGCGCTGGGGCTGTAAACGTCAGGCTGATCCGCGCAGGATCAGTTCGGGTTCCATCACCACGCTTTGCGTATCCTCACCCGCGATGCGGCGCACGAGCATATCCACCAGATGCTCTGCGCCGCGCGCCAGATCCTGACATACGGTGGTGAGCTGCGGCACCGTATGTTCGCCAATCGTCAGCCCGTCATAGCCGACAACGCGCACATCGCCGGGCGCGGACAAGCCCTGGACCGCCATGGCGCGCAGGGTTTTGAGCGCGATCACGTCTGACGCGGCCACAATGCCGATCGGCCCATCGGCGGCTTGCCCCAGAAAGCCTGCGATTTCCGGCCCGAATTCCTCATCGGTCAAATGGGCCGGTTCGATATGCGGCTGCCCCATGCCTGCACGGGCCAAGGCGTCGCGCACGCCGTTCAAACGCTGTTCGATTTCGCGCGTCTTGGGGTCGCCGAAAAAGGCGATCTTGCGGCACCCTTGCGCGATCAGATGGCTGGCCGCCAGATCGCCGCCCTTGCGGTTGTCGCTGCCCACGCTGCAATGGACCTGCCCCTCGTCATAGCCACCCCAGACGACCAGCGGGCGATAATCCCGCGCCACCGCATCGATGGTTGCGGCCTGATCGGATTGGCCGATCACGATCAATCCATCGACGCGCCCGGATGTGGCGATACGGTCCAGCCAAGCACTGTCCGTCGGGATCACACGGCTGAGCAGCAGATCATAGCCGCGTTCGGTCAATTTGTCGGCCAGCAGGCCCAGCATCGTGATAAAGAAAGGATCGGTCAGATGCTGCGCCGTTTCATGGCCCAGCGGGATCAGCACGCCAATCGTGTTCGTGCGCTGAATCCGCAGATTGCGGGCCAGAAGATTAGGGCGAAACCCATGCTCCTTGGCCAAGGCCTGAATGCGTTCGCGCGTCTTCAGGCTGATCAAGGTTGAGCCCGCCAGCGCGCGCGAAACCGTGCCCGTCGACACTCCGGCCAGATCGGCCAGTTCCTTGATATTGCGAATTCTGCTCATGCCTTTGCGGCGCTTTCTTCCGAAGGGACCGCACTTCTTGGGCCAGAGCCGCGCAATTGCAAGGGTATTTTGATCCGCAAGTGCATCAAGGCGCTATCACCTTCTCTGGTTGACGGTCGGGGCTGTGCGCTCCATCTTTTGCCGATGAAGGACAAGCCGGACCTGCGCCAATATGCGCCCGCCACAACGCGCAATCGCGATCCGATTTTGGACGTGCTGCGCGGCGCCCTGCCCTCGACCGGGCTGGTGCTGGAACTGGCCAGCGGGACGGGCGAGCATATTACCCATTTTGCCCGCGCCCTGCCCGATTTGAACTGGCAGCCATCCGATCCGTCACCCATTGCGCGCCAATCCATCGCCGCATGGGTGGCCGCGCAAGGGCTTGGCAATGTTGCGCCGCCATTGGAACTGGATGCGGCGGGCGAGGATTGGCCGATCAAGCAGGCCGACGCGATCGTGTGCATCAACATGATCCATATCAGCCCATGGGAAGCGACCGAAGGCCTGATGCGCGGGGCCGGCGCCATCCTTCCTGCTGGCGGCCTGCTTTATCTCTATGGCCCCTATCGCGTGGCCGGACAGGCGACAGCGCCCAGCAACGAAGCCTTCGATCAGGATCTGCGCGCACGTGACCCGCGTTGGGGCCTGCGCCAGCTTGAGGATGTCGGTGCATGTGCAGAGCGGAACGGATTGCGGGTGGAGAGCGTGCACCCCATGCCCGCCAACAACCTGTCCGTCCTGCTGCGCCGGGTTTAAAGGGCGCGCAGCCGCTATTGCCCCCTTGCCCTAATCCTCGCCCGCAGGCCGGGTGATGATTTTTTCATGGGCGGCGCGCACATCGCCCGCTTCGATCTGGATCTTCAAACGCTCCCGATCACTGGCACGATACATTTCCTCGGCGCGGTTGATCGCCTCGACGCTGACGCCGCTGTCCTCCAACGCAAAGCGGGCCATACGGACCGCCGATTCCATCACTTCACGCACAATGCGCGAGGCGGGGGTCTTTTTCAGACGGATTACCGCGCGGCGATCATAGGCGCGCACATACAGACTGGCCTGTGGAAAGGCCTGATGCACCGCCTCAATCGCATCGGCGGTCAATTGATCCCCGTCCATACAGAACAGGATCATGGTCGCCTCCTCTGCCCCGGCAAGACGCAGCAGGTCGAGGCGCGTGCCGTCCCCGAAATAGACCTTGGCGCCAAAGCTGCTGGCGATGTCGATCATTTCGATGTCGGTGTCGATCATGGTCACCGAAATGTCGCTGGCGTTCAGCATCTGGGCAACGCTCTGGCCAAAGCGGCCATAGCCAACGACGATGGCGGCGGCGCGGTCGGCGGTTTCCGGCCCGGCACGCTCGCCCTTCACGATGGCCGGTTCCTCGCGCATCCGCTTGGTGGCCTGCATCAGGAAAGGCGTGCTGGCCATCGACACGGTGACGATGGCGCCAAACAGGCTGGCGGCTTCGGGCGCGATCAGCAGGGCGTGCTGGGCCTGAGTAAACAGGACAAAGCCGAATTCGCCGCCCTGGCTGAGCAACATGCCCAAGGCCAAGGCCGCGCGCCATTTCATGCCGAACATCTTGCCAATGCCAAAGATCACCAGTGTCTTGATCGCCACCAGACCGATCGCCATGCCGATCACAAAGAACGGACGTTCGGCAATGGTGTGCAGATCGAGCATCATGCCGACCGCCAAGAAGAACAACCCCAGCAGGATCGAGCGGAACGGCTCGACATCGGCCTCCAATTCATGCCGATAGGGCGAATCCGCCAGCATCACGCCCGCGATAAACGCGCCCAGCGCCGTCGACAGGCCCAAAGCCTCCATCACCGCGGCAGACGCCATGACGGTAAAAAGCGCAGCGACGATAAACATCTCCCGCTCGCCCAGATTGCCGATCAGGCGGAACAAGGGCCGGATCAGATAGCGCCCCGCCAAAATAAGCCCCACAATCGCCAGAACCGTATACAGCCCCAATTGCCACCCCGGAGGGCCATTGGCATCAGCGGGATTACGGCTCATCGTGGCGATGATGGTGATCATCGGGATGATCGAGAGATCCTGAAACAACAGGATGGCAAAGGTGCGCTCACCAAAGGGGGTGCGCAAACGGCCCGCCGCCTGAAGCATCGGCAAAACCTGCGCCGTCGAGGACAGCGCCAAGGGCATGCCCAAAGCCAGCGCCGCCGTGGGTGAGAGCATCGTGACCACATAGATAAAGCCCGCCAAGGCCGCGCCGCACAGCACCACCTGTATCATGCCAAGGCCCAGAATATCGCGCCGCATTTTCCACAAGCGCGACGGGTTCAATTCAAGCCCAACCAGAAACAGCAGCAGCGTGATGCCCAGTTCGGCAAAACCCATCTTCTGTTCGGCCTCGCCAACAAGGCCCAGAACATGCGGGCCCACCACCGCGCCCGCCAACAGATAACCCAGCGTCGCACCCAGCCCCAGCCGCCGAAACACCAGCACAAAGACCATGGCAAAGCCAAGCAGCAGAAACCCATCGTGCAGCATCGAAGTGCCATTTTCCATGAATACGTAACGCTTTCCGATTGAACTTTGCGCCTTGTTGCATATCCGCCCCCCACATGCCACCCCGACGGGGATGACAAGGCGCATGGCATAGGCTAGGCCGAAATACGGGGCGTATCTGGATCAATTTGGCCCGCGGGAGTGGCATTGAAGGTGACGCAGGACAGCACAGTCTTTTCCCAGAGTAACGGCTTTTCCGACAACAATGGCCTGTCCAAGCGCCAGTTGACCGCGTTGCGCACGCGTGAGGATATTCTGGAAGTGGCCGCCCATGAGTTCTCGGAAAAAGGGCTGGCCGGGGCGCGCATCGACGAAATCGCGGAAAAGACCCAGACGTCCAAGCGGATGATCTATTACCATTTCGGCAGCAAGGACGGGCTGTATCAGGCCGTGCTGCAACGCGCCTATGACACGATCCGTAATCAGGAACAGGCCGCAAGGTTTGAGGACCTGTCGCCCGAACAGGCGTTGCGCGCGATCATCGGGCACAATTTCGATTATCACTTTGAACATCCCGATTTCGTGCGTCTGGTCATGAACGAAAACGTTCACAAGGGCGAACACATTGCCCAGATCCCCGACATGCAGGCGCGCAACCGTACCGTCATCGCCGCCCTTGGCGCGATCCTGAAAAAGGGCGTCGATCAGGGTGTGTTCCGTGAAGGCATCGACCCGGTCGATCTGCACATGACGATTTCGGCATTGTCCTTTTACAACGTTTCTAACCGTTACACTTTCCTGCAAAATTTCGGCGTCGATTTTGCCGAACCGGCGCAAAAGGCACGGCGCCGGGTACAAATCATCGATTGCGTCCTGCGCTGGGTAAAGCCGGGCTGAAGCCCATCATCACCGCTGATACAATTTGCGTTCAAGGGCCGGTTGCGCCCTCGCGACTCTTGTGTACTATCCGGTTCACATAAGAGTGAGAGAGGGCCTCATGAGCAAATATTTCCTTCCCACGGCATTGGCCTTGGCGTTGCCTTTTACGGCGTCTGCGGCGCCGCGCGTATTTCCGGTCGACGCCAAGCCGGTTCTCGAAGACCATTATCCGGTGCATGTTACGCAATGGCCCGGCGGCGTGACCAGTCTTGCCGATGTCACCTATTCGACCATTCCCGGCTATCGCCCGTTGATCGTCGATATTTACATGCCGCCCAAGAAAGCCGGCCCCAAACCGCTCGTGCTGTTCATCCATGGCGGCGGGTGGGTGGCGGGCCATACCCGGCATTCGGGCGCCTTGGCCAATTTCCCCGCCGCGCTGGCACGTTTGGCCAGTGAAGGCTTTGTCGTCGCCAGCCTCGAATACCGCCTTGCCGCCGAGGCTCCCTTCCCTGCACAGGTTCAGGACGCCCGCGCCGCCCTGCGTTTCCTGAAAGGGAATGCGGCACGTTTTGGCATTGATCCCACCCGCACCGGCATCTGGGGCGGATCGGCGGGCGGGCATCTGTCGGCACTGACCGCGATGAGCTGCGGCGACACCTCGCTCGATCCCAAAGGCACCAAGGCCGCACCGGGCAGCGAATGCGTTCAGGCCGCCGCAATTTGGTACGGCGTGTTCGATTTCGCCGCCCTTTCGGCCAGCCGCCCCGGCGGACAGGATGGAGCCGCCGCCAAATTGCTGGGTTGCGACGGCGTCTGTACCCCGCAGAAATTCGCCGCGGCCAGCCCCAACACCTATGTCGATGCCAAGGATCCCCCTTTCCTGCTGATCCACGGCACAGAGGACAAGACCGTGCCCGTGTCACAATCGCACCTTGGCGAGGAAAAGCTGAAGGCCGCAGGCGTCCCGGTGGATAGCATCTATATCGATGGCGTCGACCACAGCTTTATCGGCAAAACCCCCGCGCAAACCCGCGAGGCTACCTTGCGCGCGATGAATGCCACCTTTGATTTTCTGCACGCCCATCTGGACAAAAAGGTCGCCGCAAAATGAAGCGCCTGTGGTTCCTCTTGCCTGCCGCCGCTGCATCGCTGGGCGGCACAGTCATGGCACAGGATGCCGCCCCCACCTTTCCCACCGGCGCAGGACAGGCCGAGGTACAGGCCGCCTGCGCCGCGTGTCACCCGCCCGCCATCGTCGCCAGCAAACGCTATGACGCCGACAAATGGGCAGAAGTGGTCGATCAGATGATCGGCAAGGGCGCAAAGGTATCGGACGCGGATTATGACGTGATCGTGGCCTATCTGGCGCGGACTTATGGAGTGGGGAAGTAAAGGGGTGAATGCGAGGGTCTAGACCCTCGCGCTCCCATTACTGTCTGCGTTGCGCCATGGGCTCGGCCAATGGGTGCCGGGCGCGACCTTTGAATTTTCAAAGCCTTCGGCGCGAATAAATAGCGCCGCAGGCTTTATTTCATTCAACTTAATCTCGCCAACCAAACACCACCCCATTATCGGGATTGCAAAGGGGAGTCTTTATTGGTCGCATTTCTCAAGAGAAATGCTCCGGGCCCTTTGCCCGCCAGAGGCATAACTCCCCCCCTTCACTTCATCCCATGCGGCACCGGCTTCTCACCGCCATTGACCGCCCATTTCACTGCCTCCAAAACCATGATTCGGATGCGCGGATCGTCCCAACTGGCGTCCGTATGGCCAAGGCCGGAATAGAACACGCGCCCCTGACCATAGCTCTTGATCCAAGCGACGGGGAAATCTCCATCCTTGCGGTGAACCATGGGCGCGGCCATGTTGACGCTGGACGTGTCGATGCGGGCCAGGACATCCACCTTGTCGCGCGAATAGGGGTTGGGCAGCATCTGGTAATGCTCGTCTTTCAGCACCATGCCGGTTTTGAACGCCTTCATGGCGGGAAATCCGGGCCGTTCGACAATGATCTTGGCGTCGGAAATCATCCATGGGTGGTTGTCGAAAACCCCGCCCAACATCTCGCCATATTCAGGCCAGTTCACCGCAGTGGCCGTCGCCGTGTGGATGCCGATGAAGCCTTTGCCATCCTTGGCCACGTAATCCAGCAAATCCTGCTTCTGTTGCGGCGAAAGGGTCGTGTCGCCGTTGGTGTAGAACAATACCGCGTCGAAATAGTCGAGGTTCTTGCCCCGCGCCTGTTTCGGCCCGCCTTTGGCATAGTCAAACTTGCCCCAGGTCTCGCCCTTGGTGATCCAGTCCATGTCGGTGCGGATGAACGACACATAGGCCCCGCTCTCGCGCCCGATCTGTTCGATGACCGAGACGGCATGGCTGACGGCCATATGGGCGGATTGGTTGCCGGTGGACAGATCGGCGATGATCAACAGGCGCTTCTTTCCCGCATAGGCATCCTGATAGCCGGGCGGAGGCGTACGAGGCGCACCCGGGACAGGCGCGGGCGTCTGTCCCGAAAGCGAAAGGGCCAGCGCCGCGCAAGCGGCAAAGCGAAGGGCGATTTTCATTGTCCGGCCTCCTTCTTGGGCAGGGCGAAAGCGGTGATCGTGTCCGATGTCAGCGGGCTGTCGAGGAATGTGCCTCCGGTGGCCGCAATGGCGACGTATTGCCGCCCGTCACGCCCCGCATAGGTCATGGGCGTGGCATGGGCGGCCGCGTCCAGCTTGACCTCCCACACCATCTTGCCCGTGGCCGTGGCAAAGGCGCGGAAGCGATTGTCATCAGTCGCCCCCACAAAGGTCAGCCCGCCCGCCGTCGTAATCGCCCCGCCCATGTTGGGCCGCCCGGTCAGTTTCTTGCCCTCCGGCGCTTCATCCGAAATGCCCAAGGGCACCTGCCAGCGGATCTTGCCCGTTACCATGTCCACGCCCCACAGACGGCCCCACGGCCCCTTCTGGCACAGCAGGCGGGTGTTATCAGGGCGGAACCGGCCCGAAGGCTGCCCCCTTTCAAAGGGCAGCGGACCTTTCGATGGCACCATCTTCGTCACCTGACCCAGATCATGGGTGTTGACCACCAGCAAGCGCTGCGCCGGATCATAGGTCGCCCCGCCCCAATTTCCACCGCCCAGCAGGCCGGGGAAACTGATCGTCACCTTGTCCAGATGGATCGGCGTATAGATAGGCCCTTCGACCATATGATTGTCGGCGATCCATTTGGCGCAAGTGTCATGCAGTTCCGGCGTCAGATCGGTGATGTCATTCTTGATCGAAAAGCTGGTACGCCCCAGCGGCGGCGTCACCAACGGAAACGGCTGGGTGGCCGATGCCTTTTCCCCCGGCACATCGCTGATGGGCACCTTGCGTTCGGCGATGGGGAAGATCGGCTTGCCCGTTTCGCGGTTCAGTACAAAAAGCAGCGCGGATTTCGAGATCACCGCGACGGCGGGCACCTTCCGGCCCTTGATCGTGGCGTCGAACAGCAAGGGCGCGGCTTCTAAGTCACCATCCCAGATGTCGTGATGAACCACCTGAAAATGCCATAGATATTTGCCCGTCCTGGCATCCGCCGCGACCAGTGACGTGCCGAACAGATTGTCGCCCGCCCGATCTCCACCATAGCGGTCAAAGGTGGGCGCGCCAAAGGGCATGTACACAATCCCGCGCTTTTCATCGACGCTCAGGAAGCCCCATGCATTGACCCCGCTGCGCCCTTCCGCGCTGCCCGGTGCCCATGTGTCATAGCCTTTCTCGCCCTTGCGCGGGACCGAGTGGAACGTCCAGACCAGATGGCCGTCGCGCGCGTCCCATGCGCGCACATCGCCCGCCGCGCCCTTGGCGGGAAATTCCTGTACCGCGCTGCCGGTGATGATCAGGTTGCCATAGACGATGGGCGGGCTGGTCATGCCGTAAAAGCGCGCCTCGCCGCCATTCAGGATTTCGGGCGTTTTCATTTCAACCACGCCATGGTCGCCAAACCCTTCGGCAAACGCACCCGTTGTCGCGTCCAGAGCGATCAGGCGCCCGTCCCGCGTACCGAACACAATGCGTGGCGGCGTATTTGCGTCCCCCGCCCAATATTCAACGCCGCGCAAGGACGGCTGCCCCGGCCCTGGAATGGTGGTGACCCAGATTTCCGCGCCCGTATCAGGGTTCAGCGCCACCACCCGGCCATAGGGCGTGGAGACAAACATGCGCCCGTTCACGACCAGAGGCGTCACCTCCGACCCGGCGAAACGGCTGCGCCGGGCACGGGGGCCGGTGGGCGCGCCGCCAGCGGTCATGTCAGGAAGTCCTTCGGCGCGCCGCTGCGCATCGGCATTGGCGTCCGTGGTGGTCGCGGGCGTGGCGGGCCGCATATGATAGACCCACGCAGGCGCCAATTGCGCCGCATTGGTTGGCGTAATTTCCCTTAACGGCGAATGGCGCTGGCCGCCCTTGTCATGGCCATAGGTGGCCCAATCCCCCGGCGCCTGCGCGAATGCGGCACCAGACAGCAGCGCACCGGCGATTCCGGCATATCCCCATCGCATCGAACTCTCCGTCATTTTTTGATTTATGAACTAGTTCGTACATATTTCTTTGCAACGCAAGCGCTTTCGATTATGCCGCAACCAAACAAAGGGAGAGATATGCCATGGGTGGCACGATTCTGGTCCTCAACGGGCCGAACCTCAACTTGCTGGGCGAGCGTGAGCCGCACATCTATGGCCACGAAACGCTGGCCGATGTTAAGGCCATGTGCGAGGCCGAAGTGGCCGGAACCGCCTATGCTATCGATTTCCGACAAACCAATGCGGAACATGAAGCCGTCGATTGGATTCAATCCGCGCGCAAAGGTTACGCCGGCATTGTGTTCAACCCTGCAGCCTTTACCTATGCCGCCTATCCGATCCTTGACGCGCTCAAAATGGTCGATTGCCCGGTGATCGAGGTCCACATCAGCAACATCCACCGCCGTGAGGCCGAATGGCGCAGCCACTCGATCATGACGCAAGTGGTGACGGGCATCATTTCGGGCCTTGGCGTCAACGGATACCCGCTGGGCGTGCGCCATGTCATGTGGGCGCGGGAGCGGGCGAAATGAAGCCGACCCGCAAACGCCTTGTCATCCTTGCGCTGATCTCGACCGCAACCCTGATCAACTATCTCGACCGTTCGGTCATGGGTGTGGCCAAGCCCGAACTGGTCAAGGAATTGCATATCACGCCCGAGGTGATGGGCCTGATCTTCTCGGCCTTTTCATGGACCTATGCTTTGGCGCAAATTCCGGGCGGCTATGTTCTGGACCGTTTGGGCACGCGGCTGACCTATGCGCTCTCGCTGGGCCTGTGGTCGGCGATGACGGCGCTGCACGGGCTGGCGACGGGGGTTGCGGGGCTGGTTTCGGCCCGCCTCGCACTGGGTCTTGCCGAGGCCCCTTGCTTCCCCGCCAACAGCCGCGTCCTGTCGACTTGGTTTCCGCAAAATGAGCGCGCCAAGGCGACCGGCGTTTACACCGTTGGCGAATATATCGGGCTGGGCCTGCTGATCCCGGTCCTTGGCTGGATGCTCAACGCCTATGGCTGGCGCTCGCTGTTTTTCGTGGTCGGCGGGCTGGGCGTCGCCTTCGCTTTTCTATTCCATCGCCTCTATCGCGAGCCGCAGGACAGCAGCGCAAACCAAGCAGAAATAGACCTGATTGCCGCAGGCGGCGGCTTTTCCGGTGGCACCCAGCCCATCGCCTTCAGCTGGGCCAATGTGCGGCGCCTTGTCGCCACGCGCCAGATCGCGGGTGCCTCGATTGGTCAGTTCTGCTCGAATTCCACGCTGGTTTTCTTCCTGACATGGTTCCCGTCCTATCTGGCCGAGGAACGCGGCATGACCTTTATCAAATCGGGCTGGCTGGTCTCGCTGCCCTATATTGCGGCGGCGGCCGGGGTGATGCTGGGGGGCGTATTTTCCGACTGGCTGATCCGCGCGACGGGTTCGCCCACCATCGGGCGCAAGGTGCCGATCATCGCGGGCCTTCTGCTGTGCGCCAGCATGGTTTCGGCCAATTATATGGACAGCAACAATGCCGTCATCGCGGTGATGAGCCTGGCCTTTTTCGGTCAGGGTCTGGCCGGGCTTGGCTGGACACTTTTGTCCGATGTCGCACCCAAAGAGATGATGGGGCTGACCGCGGGCTTGTTCAACTTTTTCACCAATTTGGCTGGCATCATCACCCCGCTGGTGGTTGGCTTTGCCGTTGGCGCCACGGGCAGCTTCTATGGCGCGCTGGCCTATATCGGCGCGCTGGGGATCATCGGGACGTTGGCCTATCTCTTCATTCTGGGCCCGGTTGAGCGGGTCAAGCTCAACTAAAATTTGAACGGCGGGTGAACCAACGGATTGACGCCCGCCGACTCTGTATGTACCAGTTAGTTCACAAACAGATTGGCCATGAGCCGCAATGCCCTTGGGAGGGGAACAATCATGCAAATCAAGATGCGTTTCGTCGCGCAAAGCTCTGTGCTGGCCGTTGCATTGGCCTGCGCCCAATCGGCCTATGCCCAACAAGCGGCAGCCGATTTCAAGCCTGACGCCGAAATCATCGTCACCGGTTCCAGCATCAAGGGCGTTGCGCCGGTCGGCTCGAACCTGGTCACCGTCACCCGCACCGATCTGGAATCGACCGGCGCGCAAACCGTTCAGCAGGTTCTGAAAACCGTCCCCTCGGTCGTGGGCCTGCAAAGCGCGGGTCAGGGCGCCTTTGGTTCGGCCGACGGATCGGGCACCAACGCACCCACCATCCACGGCCTTGGCGCTTCGGCCTCGAACTCGACGCTGGTGCTGATCAACGGTCACCGCCTGCCCACCAGCGGCATCAACCACGTGCTGGCCGACCCCAACATTCTGGCCCCGATGGCGCTGGAACGCGTCGAGGTTCTGGCCGATGGCGCGTCCTCGGTTTACGGTTCGGACGCGGTGGCGGGCGTGATCAACTTTATCACGCGCAAGAAAATCAATGGCTTTGAAGCGAATGTGCAAAAGGGTTTTGCCAGCGGCTACAACTCGCTCAACGCCGGTCTGCTCTGGGGCCAGACCTATGACACGGGCAGCGTCATGCTCTCGTACAACTATTCCGACCGCTCGAACCTTGCTTCAAAATCGCGCTCCTATGCCAGCAGCGCCGACCTGCGCAGCCGTGGCGGCACCAATTTCACCCCCACCCGCTGCAATGACGTGACCACGGCCACGGGCTGCGATCCGGTAAAGGCCTGGGATCTGCTGCCTTCGGAAAAGCGGCATAATGTCTATGCCCAAATCACCAAGGAAGTGGGCGAAAAGCTCCACCTCTATGCCGACTTCATCTATTCCAGCCGCCGAAACGTCCAGAATGTGACGCGCGGCAGCGCCAGCGGCACCGTCTACGGCACCGGCTATACCGGCGTTCTGCCCGCGGGCCGTTCGATCAACCCGTTCTACAGCGGCAGCACGATGACCGCGAACTGGAACGCCGACGGCATGTTCGGCCCCGGCGCATCGATCACCGGCACGGCCGAAGACATCTCATTCCGCGCCGATGCCATCTATGATCTGTCCCCCAAGTGGCAGGTCAATCTGGGCGGTGTTTATGGCATCGACACATCGACCCAGGTCAACGTGGGGCAACTCAACGCATCGGTGTTCAACCTTGCGCTAAACGGCTTTACTTCGGCGGCCATCAATGGCGTGTCGCAATCGGTGTCGCAGGCGCTGACCACCGCCAATGCCATCGACCTGTGGGGCAATGGCACATCGGCCGCGACCAAGACGGCCTTGGTTGACAACCGCCAGTTCCAATATGCCCGCCAATTGCTGCGCAATGCCTATCTGAAGGTCTCGGGCGACCTGTTCGATCTGCCCGCCGGCCCTGCCAAGATCGCCGTCGGCGGCGAATTGATGGGCTATGAAATGGATCAATACAACATCCGCGCGAACAATTTGGGCATTGCCAGCCAATCTTCGCAGGCCTTCAACACGCGTTATATCCGCAATGTCCAATCGGCCTATGCCGAACTCTATGTCCCGCTGATCAAGGACAGTTTCATCAAACTGCTCGATCTCAACATTTCGGGCCGTTTCGACCATTACAGCGATTTTGGCAGCACGACCAACCCCAAGCTGGCGATGAACTTTGAACCCGTTCGCGGCATCAAATTCCGCGCCAACTGGGCCAAGAGCTTTGTGGCGCCCGCGTTGACCTCGATCGGTTCGAACGGCACGGGTCTGACGGGCGAGTCGGGCTATTCGGGCATCATTCCCACCGGCATTCCGGGCGGTTCGCCCACCATTTCGATTGCCAACTTCCCGGCGATCACCTCGGTTCCGGGCGTAATCTGCTCGGCCACGGCCTGCACGCTGGGGGCCAGCACCAATGGCGTGCTGGTGACGGGCGGCAATGCCAAGCTGCAACCGCAAAAGGGGACGGCATGGAGCATCGGCGTCGATCTGACCCCGGTTCAGGTTCCCGGTTTGCGTGTCAGCGTGACCTATTGGAACAACCAATTGCGCGGCGGCATCACCGCGCCCCAGGCGCCGCTGGCGCTGGGTTCGGCGGACCTGTCCTATTTGCTGCAACTTTATCCCGCCGGCGCCACCGCGGCCCAGATCGCAGCTCTGGGGGCCGGTCTGCCGCAAACGGGCGTCATCAACAACCCGGTCTATTTCAGCTATAACTTCCAACAGCAAAACGTCCTGAACCTGAATGTCGCTGGTCTGGACGTTGCGGCCAATTATCGCTTTGACACGCCGGTGGGCCGTTTCAATCTGGGCGCATCCTTTACCCGCAAGCTGAAGTTCGAGCAGTATTTCGGCAATAATGGCGCCAAGTTCAGCGTGCTGGGCACGTCGGGCTTCAACACCACCTTCCCCAGCGTAAAGATGGAAGGGCGCGCCAATATTGGTTACGACAAGGGGCCGCTTAACGCCGACATCTTCATCAACTATCTGGGCAGCTACAAGTTCTGGGGCTCGTCGGTGGTCAATCCGCTGGTCCGCACCAATGGCGTGCCCACCGGCGGCGGTGACAGCGTAAAGGCCTTCACCACGGTTGACCTGCACCTTGCCTATACGTTCAAGGATCTGGGCGTGGCCAAGGAAGCCCAGTTCTATGTGGACGTCAGCAACCTGCTGGATCAGGCGCCCCCCTTCGTCAACGCTTATGCCGTCAATGGCGCGGTGGGTTATGACGGTTTGAACGCCAACCCGCTGGGCCGTGTCGTCAACATCGGTCTGCGGACCAAATTCTGATCCTCCCCTGCCCCGTCCCGGACCTGTGTCCGGGGCGGGTCTTTTTTGAATAGGAAATACAATGACAGACCCCGTCGCCGCCCTTTCTCCTTCCGCCATGGTCGGCATTGGCAAGGGGCGGGTTCTGGCGGGTTTGCTGGGCCGCGGCATTTTGGAAAGCCGCACGCCGTGGATGCAGGAATGCGAGGCACAGGCGCAGGGCCTGCATATGGTCTATTCACTGCTGGATTTTTCCGATCGCGGTTGGGGCGATGATGAATTGGGCGATGCGCTGGATGCTGTGCAGCGGGTCGGCTTTGCCGGGGTCAATGTGACATTTCCCTTCAAACAGGCGATTGTCCCGCTGCTCGATGAACTCTCGCCCCAGGCCGCCGCGATTGGTGCGGTCAATACGGTGGCGTTTCGCGATGGGCGGCGGATTGGTTACAACACCGATGTCACCGGCTTTGCCCATGCCTTTGGCGACAGAATGGCGGGCGAGAAGCTGGACCGCGTTTTGCAACTGGGCTGCGGCGGGGCGGGTTCGGCGACGGCCCATGCGCTGCTCTCGTTGAATGGCGTGGCGCATCTGGTGCTGACCGACACCGATCCGGCGCGGGCCGAGGCGCTGCGCGCTCAATTATGCGCCGCCTATGGCGAGGGGCGCGCCAGTGTGGCCCCCGATGCGATGATCGCCGCCCCCGATGTAGACGGCATCGTCAACGCCACCCCCATCGGCATGGCCAAATTTCCCGGCATGCCGATCGTGGCGGAGGCTTTACAGCCCCACCACTGGGTTTCCGAAATCATCTATTTCCCGCTCGAAACGGAATTGCTCAAAACAGCAAAAGCCCTCGGGTGCCGCACCATGACCGGGCGGGGCATGGCGGTGGGTCAGGCGGTCGATGCATTCCGGATCTTCACCGGCCTGACCCCCGACCGGCAGAGGATGTGGGAGAGTTTCTCGAAATTTGAGCAGAGCGCGGAATAAGAGGAGCGGACGATGGGCTTCAAAACTTCGATCGCCACCGTCTCGATCAGCGGGGCTCTTTCCGACAAGCTGCGGGCGATTGCCGAGGCGGGCTATGGCGGGGCCGAGATTTTCGAGAACGACCTGCTTTCCGCACCCGAAAGCGCGCGGGAAATCGGCGCGCTGATGCGCGAACTCGACCTGGCCTGCACCATGTTCCAACCTTTCCGCGATCTGGAGGGCCTGCCCGATGATCTGCGCGCCCGCGCGTTCGAGCGGATGAAGCGCAAGTTTGATGTGATGGAGCAATTGGGCACCGATCTGGTGCTGCTCTGTTCCAATTGTTCGCCCCACGCGATGGATGACCGGGGGCGTATGCTCGACGATCTCCACGAACTGGGCGAGATGGCCGCCGCCCATGGCAAGCGCGTGGGCTATGAGGCGCTGGCGTGGGGGCGCCATGTGGCTGATCACCGCGACAGTTGGGCGCTGGTTCGCGATGTGGATCACCCGGCCATCGGTCTTGTGCTGGACGGGTTCCATTCGCTGGCCCGCCGCATCCCTTCGGCCAGTATTGGCGACATTCGCCCCGAAAAACTGTTCATTGTTCAGGTGGCCGACGCGCCGATGCTGGACATGGATTATCTCAATTGGTCACGCCATTTCCGCTGTATGCCGGGTCAGGGCGATTTCCCCCTTGCCGAATGGGCCGCCGCGATTGCGCGCACCGGCTATGACGGCTGGTGGAGCCTTGAGATCTTCAACGACCGTTTCCGCGCAGGGTCTGCGCATCAGGTGGCGCGTGATGGGCATCGGTCCCTGCGCCTGCTGGAGGATCAGGCGGCGCGTTTGCTCAAACGCCCCTCGCCCATGCCGCCGCGCATCGCGCCGCGCGGCGTAGAATTCATCGAATTTGCCGCCAGCCACGAGGAAGCCGAGGATTTTGGCCGCGTGTTCCGCGCTTTGGGCTTTGCCCCGGTGGGCCAGCATCGGTCCAAAGAGGTGACCCGCTGGGCGCAGGGCGACATCAACCTTATTGTCAATTCCGAACCCGAAGGACTGGCGCACAGCTTTGACATGGTCCACGGCGGATCGGTCTGCGCCATCGGCCTTGCCGTACCCGACCAACAGGCCGCGCTGGACCGGGCGCAGGCATTGGACATTCCCCGATTTGCCCAGCCAGTCGGACCGGATGAATGGGAAATCCCGTCCCTGCGCGGCGTGGGGGGCAGCCTGCTCTATCTGGTCGATGCTGATACGCGCGCGGCCATGTGGGCCGATGAATTCCCCCGCGCATTGGAACCGGCCCCTACCCGACCTCTCCTCTCGCGCGTCGATCATATTGCCCAAACGATGCAATATGAGGAAATGCTCAGCTGGCTGCTCTATTACCACGCGCTGCTGGATGTGAAAAAGACGCCCCAGCTTGAGATCGCCGATCCGATGGGGCTGGTCTATTCACAGGCGGTCGAGACGGCTGATGGCGCACTGCGCTTCACGCTCAACGGCTCGATAGCGGTGCAATCGCTCTCTTCGCGCTTTATTCAGGCCTATTTCGGCGCGGGCGTTCAGCATATCGCCTTTGCCACTGATGATGTGTTTGCCGCCGCACAGGCCGCCGCCGATGCGGGTCTGCCGATGCTGGATATCGGCCCCAATTATTACGAGGATCTGGAGGCGAAATATGCCCTCGATCCTGAATTGCTGGCGCGGATGGAGCGATTGAACATCCTCTATGACCGCGATGGCCAAGGGGAAAATGCATCGGAATATTTCCAGTTCTACACCCGCGCTGTGGCCAAGCGGGTGTTTTTTGAAGTGGTCGAGCGGCGTGGTTACGACGGCTATGGCGCCGTCAACGCCCCGATCCGATTGAACGCACAGGCCAAATACCGCGACCCGCTCGTCTGAAGCGGGCGCGGCCTTCCCCCCAAAGAGGAGAGAGACATGAAGGGCACCAGATTGACCGCGAGCATGATGGCGATGGCATTGGGCGCGGGGGCGCTGAACGCCGCCGACAAGTCGATGCAGCCCATCGCGTCCGACCCGGTGGAAACCAGCAGCGGCCGCGTGGCAGGCACCGCGCTGGCATCGGGGGTAAAGGCATATCTGGGCGTGCCCTTTGCCGCGCCGCCCACCGGCGACCTGCGCTGGGCCCCGCCCCAGCCCGCCCACTGGACCGGCATATTCAACGCCGACCGCAAAGGGCCGGCCTGCATTCAAGTGCTGCGCCCGCATGACATCAACCACTATTTCGGCGAGGAAGCGACCGGCGAGGACTGCCTGACGCTCAACCTGTGGACCAATGCCAAGGCGGGTGAAAAGCGCCCCGTGGTGGTGTTCCTCTATGGCGGCGGCTTTACCATCGGTTCGTCCGGCATGGCCAATTATGACGGCGAGGCCATGGCCAAGGCGGGCGCAGTCTTCGTCAATTTCAACTATCGCGTGGGGGCCTTGGGTTTCCTCGCCCATCCCGAATTGACCAAGGAGCAAGGCGGCGCTTCGGGCAATTACGGGTTGATGGACCAGACATTGGCGCTGAAATGGGTGCATGACAATATCGCCAAATTCGGCGGCGACCCGGACAAGGTCGTCATCATGGGCCAGTCGGCGGGCGCCGGATCGGTGGCGGCGCAGGTGCTGGCGCCTGCGGCACGCGGGCTGTTCCGTGCGGCGGTGATGTCGTCGGGTTGCAACCTGCGGGGCGTTAAACCCACGCTGGGCGACGCGGAAAAGATCGGCATCGCGTTTCAGGAAAAGCTCGGCGCCAAAAGCCTGAGCGACATGCGCGCCATGGCGGCGGACCGTATTTTGGCCACACAGTCGGAATCGCAACTGGGCCTGTCGGTGTCGGGCGTACGGATCAACGGGCCGATCGTCGATGGCCGCGTCCTGCCGCAACAGGCCGCCGATGCGGTGGCCGCCGGCAATTTCGCCAAGGTGCCGATGGTCGCCTCCTTTAACGAAGATGATCTGGCGTTCGGCTATGACGCCATCACTGGCGCCAAGAGTGTTGCCGAATATCAGGCGGGCGCGGAAAAGCTGTTTGGCGCCGATGCCCCCGCTTTCCTAAAACTCTATCCGGCCAAAACCGACGCCGATGTTCGCGCCGCCGCCCGCCGCGCGGCGCAGGACGCCAATCTGGCCGCCTCGGCGCGGGCCTGCGCGGTCGATACTGCGGCACAGGGCGTGAATGTGTTCATCGACGAATATACCCGCCGCCATCCCTATATCCCCGGCGTCAAACTGGCCGATCAGGATACCGCAACCGTAGGTGCCTATCACACCGCCGACATCCCCTATTGGTTCGGCACACAGGACGCCTATAATTCCATCCGCCCCACGCGCAATTGGACCGAATGGGACCGCACCCTGTCGAAACAGATGATGGAGGCGTTGATGGCGCTGGCCAATACCGGTTCGCCCGATACGCCCGCCATGCCGTGGAAGCCGTGGAGCGTGAAGAATGACACTTTGTTGTGGTTTGGCGACAAGGTGGAGACGGTCAAACTCAATGTCGCTGGACAGACATGGCTGGCCGCGCATAAGCCCGCCGCCTCGGCCCAGCCGCCCCGCCTGTCGCGGCCCCGCGATTAGAGCATAAGGACATGATGGCGATGCGGATTTTGAAAATTGACCACGTCAACATCCGCACGCCACTGTTCGAGGAAACCCTGCGCTTTTACGAGGAATGTCTGGGCATGGTGCGCGGTCCGGCGGGTTCGGTCCATGGGCGGCCGCAAAACCTGTGGCTCTATGCCGATGGCGTGCCGTTGATCCATGTAAATGGGCCGACGGGTGATGAAGTCGTGGCCGATATAGGCGTCAAAAGCCGCCTCGATCATGTCGCGCTGGCCTGTGCGGGTCTTGGGCAATGGCGGGCGCATTTGACGGCGAAAGGCGTCCCATTCCGCGAGGCGCAATTACAAGGGCGCGATGTTACCCAAATCAACATCTACGACCCGAATGGGGTGAAGATTGAACTGCAATTCCATGAAGTTTAGATATTTCTTCGTCCGGCGATGCCCCCGGAAATAATCGCCGCCAACACCGTTTGACGCATGGAAATTCGGGCGCTGCTCCAAAACAGCGCCCGAACTTTATCGAACAATGTAAAAATCGATGACGACATGATCGGGCATGCGGATGCCCCGCGCCACAAAGGCCGAGCGCGCCAGCCATTCCTGCGACCCCGCCTTTACGTCGAAGCGCGGCGTGGTGCGGAAATAATAGGCCGACGGATCAACCTTCTCGCCCTTGGCCAGCTTTTCGGTGACTTCGGGACTGGCCACGCGCACGCCGGGGTTGGTGATCTCGATCACCGTGCCATCGGCGCTTTTCAGGAAATAGCGCGCCTCGACCTTGGTCAAACCGCCGGGCATGATTGTCTGCCAATCGCCTCCGCCGGGCAAGACCGTGCCCTTCAGCATGGGGCCATCGATCGTCCCGCCGGTGATCGCGATAAAGCGTTTGCGCCCGCCTGCCACCTCACCCTGTTCGACCGGAGCGGCCAGCGTGATGCGTGCGGTAAAGGCATAGTCGAGCGTGGGCGCAGGCGCGGCTGGTGCCTGCGCCCACGCGGGCGAAGCGGCGAGCACAAGGCCCGCCGCGATCAGACCCTTGCCCATCAGATGGGGAAATGCCCGGGCTGTGTTTCCACCGTGATCCAGCGCGTTTCGGTGAAGCTGTCGATGCCCTGACGGCCGCCGAAGCGGCCATAGCCTGATGCGCCGACGCCGCCGAAGGGCATCTGGGCCTCGTCATGGACGGTCGGGCCGTTGACGTGGCAAATGCCCGACTTGATCTGCTTGGCAAGGGT
>NZ_JBWBQS010000024.1:0-63667 GCF_056279125.1 Novosphingobium sp. Sphag1I
ATTCATATCTGGGCGGCATCAGCCCCCTCGCATTCGAGGCCAAGGTGGCATAGTGAGATAGGTGACCGGCACAAATCCGTTACAAGTCCACCTTGATATGGCCGTGGGCGCTCTCGATCGAGCCATTCTCATGGGCAATACCTGTGTTGTTGCGCGTCGGTTCCATCCCGTAGTGGGCGCAAAGCGCATCATAGCGCCGGGTCAAGTCGGCCTTGGCATCGGCCTCCAGGTTACGGAATGCGGCTGACAAACTGTCGGTTCGATGCAGCCGCGGTGCCCCGCCGGCCGACCACAGCGCATTTTGCAGTCCCTCGGCCAGAGCCACAAAGCTCTCGCCGCCCAGAATGATATGGGCATGCTCGAAGCCGCCGCACGGCAGCCGGAAATGATAAAGCAGGTGAGCCAGTGGTTTACCGGCGATGGTTACCTCCAGATCGTTCATGCAGGTAAAGTCGGAAAGGCCCATACGTCCCGGCTCATGTACCTGGCGGAAAATAACTTCACGGTCTTGCCCATGCAATGCGCGCCAATGACGGATGCGCCGTTCCAGCGTCCGTCGTGAGCCAAACTCGGTCTCTGGAGATCGGCGCCGCAGTTCCTCGAAGATTGCGATGGGCCGCAGCCCCGGAGACGCCTCTAACATGGGGACGACAATCTCTTCGAATATCCCCGCCAAGGGATCTGGGCGTCTGCGGCTGCGAGCGCTTTGCCTCTGGGATGGGAGTTCGCCGCTTTGCAGCAAGCGGTAGCCGGTGGCCGTGCTGGACCCGGCCTTTGCCGCCGCCAGAGCGACGGGCGCATTACGTCTGTTGGTCATGAAAAGTCTCACCTGATGATCATTGATGTGTCGACCGGCCACACGTCAGGTCCTCCTTCCGGGAAAACCTCATGCATAGCGGCCACCACGACCATCACAGACACTCTGAAACAGAATGCCTCCGGTGTGTTGGGATCGGCTCCGGGCTACGCCCCGCGCCGATCCCAACACACCGGATTCTCATCTTCATTGTCGCGCGTTCTCATCCAGATTGCCGTGCTACAGAAGCCGGTTCTCCTTGCCGGTCTGATCGCCAATCAACTGGCCAATGATGCCATGCGCGGTTTTGCTTGGGGGCATATTCTCTATGCCGTGATCAACATGGGGCAGGTGTGGGTGGCGGCCTCGCTCCTGCAGCGCCGATTGTCCATGCCGGGCCTGCTGTCCGACATCCGCACGCTTGGCCATTTCGTGCTCTGGGCGGGCTTGATTACGCCTGCCATCGGCGGGGCGCTGGGCTCGCTGGTGACGCTGGTGATTTATCAGCAGCCCTTTGTCCCCTCCTTCGCGCGCTGGTTCTTCAGCAATGGGGTGGGCTTTATGGTCGCCACTCCGTTCTTCAAATCGATCTGGGATGGCGCCTATGCCGAATGCTATCGCATCAAGAGCGCGGCGCAGCGATGGAAGATGCTGGGGCTTTTGGCATCCTATTCGGCTTTGGTTGCCTTCGTCTTTCTGCAAAACGATATGCCGCTGCTCTTTCTGCCGATCTGCGCCCTTGTCCTGCTGACCTTCCCGTTGGGGCGTCAGGGCATCCAAATCGCCATGCTCATCACGGCCATTGTGGGCACTCTGGTCACGATGGAGGGCCATGGGCCGGTCGCGCTGATGCATGGCGGTCTGCTGGCCAAATCGGCTTTCTTTCAATTCTATCTGATCATGACACTGGTCACCTGCTTTACCGTTGTTGCAGTCGTTGCATCGCGCGCCGATGTGGGGAAAAAGCTCCACGACCGTGAAAAATCGATCCGCATGATTCTGGCAAATGGCCCGGATGCCGTGCTGGGCTTTGATGCGGATGGGTGCTGTATCTTTGCCGGTGGCCCCACAGAGGCACTTCTGGGAACGGCGGCTGAAAGTCTGATCGGAGTTTCATGGCGGCAACTGGCCCATAAATGGTCCGGCCTTGAGAACTTATTTGAAGGCAGCGATACCGTTGTCGATCTGCAAGCAACGCAGGGCATTTGTCTCGAAGCCTCGCTTGCTCCCCTCGATGATGACGAGGGTGGTTCAGGATCGGTTGTCACGTTCCACGACATCACCACCCGCGCTCTTCGCGAACGCGAGCTGGAGAAAAAGGCTTATACTGATGACCTGACCAAGGTTCTCAACCGGGCCGGATTCCACCAGAGCGTTCAGGAAGCCATGGATGAAGGCGGAATATGCACGCTGGCCCTGATCGATGTCGATCATTTCAAGATCATCAACGACCAGTTCGGCCACAATAAGGGCGACGACATTCTTGCCAGAATTGGAGAATGCCTCAAGGCCGAAATCCGGGTGAACGATCTGGTGGGCCGCATTGGTGGCGATGAGTTTGCGATCTTGTTTCGTGCGGATGCTTCCACGGCTGAACAGATATGCAACCGGATCCTCGACCGGTGCCACGCTCTGGCGAATTCGGCAAAGGATGGTCGTCTTTTACGCGTTACGTTCAGTTGCGGCGTCGCTGAAATGGTGCCGGGTTGGACCAAGGCGCAATTGTTTCATACCGCTGGTGAAACCCTTTACGAGGTCAAGACGCAAGGCCGCAATGCTGTGCGGATGCGGGCCTGAGGGCTGAACCGTAAAAGCTCTTGAACAAGCACCTTTCCGAACTGATGTGGCAATTGCGCGACGATTTCGGTCTTTCTGATGGGTAGTCCATCTGACCGCTTGCCTAAATGTCTGGCTTATGCAGACTTTCCTGTGCGACGCGAGGGCGCCGCCGAGGCCTGAGAACCTTGATCGAAAATCAAATCCGCTGCACTTGATCTGTGCGGCCGGGTGGCCGTTGCTATGTCCAAGCGGTTTTGCCGCCAAAGGCAGCGGCGCGCGTTCTTCGATCGTGTTCTCAGCACCCGGTTTGCAGCCGCCTTCGTTTCGCCAGCGAAGGATGTTGCGCGGTCATGCAGGTGTTATTTTTGAAGCTGGGCAGCCTCAGCCCATTCCATCAGGGCGAGCGATCACCATGAGCCTGAGGCCCGGCGCGGCGACTACGTCGATGGACTTAGTATGCAATCAGGACAGCCAGGTGCCGAATGCGCAGCAAGCAGGCAACCCGTCCTTTGGACGGCGCGCCCTTGAAGCGCTCTACCGCTCGCAGGCAGGACGCCTGCTGCGCCTTTTCAATCGCCGATCAGATCCGCAGGATGCTGCCGATCTCGTCCACGAAACATTTACCCGCTTTGCCTCTGCGGTTCTGGAGCGCGATGCGGCGCCTGAATGTCCCGAAAGATACCTGACGCAAGTGGCCGTGAATGTCCTGAATGATCGTAGCAGGAACCCCGAGCGGCGTATGGCCCTGTACGCTGTGCCCGTTGACGATATCGCCTTGCCTGCTTTGGATGAACTTGCGGCCCATGAGGCAAGGGATATGCTAAGCCGTGTCGAAGGGGTTATGATGATGCTCAAGCCACTGACGCGGGATATTTTCATTGCCCGTCGGTTTCATGGCTATAGCCGCGCGGAAATCGCCGCGAAGACGGGATTGAGCGTCAAGGCGGTCGATAAGCACCTTGGCCGGGCGGTCGTGCATCTGCACCGCCATTTTGGAGTCGATGATGCCAACTGATCCGAATGCCGAGGCAGATCTTGATCGCGTAGCAAGCGATTGGCTGGTCCGCATTCAGCTTGGCGACGCAACAGGGCCGGGTGAAACCGCCCGTGGCCGTATCGCGGTGCTTGCCGCCTTTGAGGCATGGCGCGGCGCAGACCCGGCACATGCAGCGGCTTATGAACGAGTCAAAGCCTCCATGGCCAAGGTTGATGTCGCCGCTGGTGGAGGACTGGTGGCCAATAGCCGTCTTACCCGTCTGCCTTTTGTTAAACGCCATCCGTTTGTTGCCCCGGCTATCGCGGCGGGGCTGGCTGCCACTTTCGGGCTTCTGTCATTTTATATGATGGATCCATCGCAACGCGCTTTGATCGCTGGCTCCGAAGCGGCAAACCCGGTTTCCGATGCTGTTTATGTCACGATGCTGGGTGAAACCCGGCAGATCGGCTTGCCTGATGGTTCGACGGTGCTGCTCGACGCGGACTCGCAATTGCGGGTCCACTTTTCCGCCGAGGCGCGAGAGCTTCGGCTCGATCATGGGCGCGCGCGCTTTACCGTCGCGCATGATGCCTCGCGTCCCTTTGCCGTGGATGCAGGAGATGGGCGAGTCATCGCTCACGGGACGATCTTTGATGTCGCTATCGGGGCCGGTGGTGTCCGGGTGGCGCTCCTGCGCGGTGCGGTCGAAGTACGCCTGCAACGCGGGCCATCGGCGCAAAACGTGACTGCCCGTAATCTCACACCGGGGCAGCTACTCAGCTTTTCGCAAGCAACCGATTTGCCTTTGCCCAGCCTGATAAAGGCTGACGAGTTGGATTGGGTTTCCGGGCGCGCATCCTTCAATGAGGCTCGCCTTGGTGATGCGGTCGAGGAGATCAACCGGTATAACAGGCAGAAGATCGTCCTTGGCGATCCCCAGCTTGGCGAGTTGCGAGTATCCGGCGGGTTTGACGCGCGCAAACCCAAGGCCTTTGCGCAAATCGCCGCGCAGGCGCTGGGGCTGACTTTGGTCGAACGGCCAGACGGTCAACTCTCCCTCGCTGGCAAGAATGGACCCATGAGATAAAAAATTTTCGCGGGGAGGGGGGGAAGCTTTTCGCCCGCTCCCGTCAATGCCCCCGAGACGCACGCTGAGGTCGCGTCAGGGAGGCATGATAATGCAAGTATCAGGAATGAAACGGGCGGTAGCAGGCCTCATGTCTGCTGTAGCGGCCGGTAGCTTCTGCCCGGCCTTTGCTCAGGAAGGGCAGCGCCATGAGGTCAATCTTCCCGCTGAACCGTTGAGTGAGGCCTTGCGCGATCTGGCCTCGGCGACCCATGGCAATATTATCGCCGCCGCGCGGGATACCGAAGGAAAGCAGGCTGCGGCATTGTCGGGCAGCTACACTTTGCCAGAGGCTATCGCTCACCTGCTTGACGGGACCGGCCTTCATGTCGAGGTGCTGGATGGCAATTACCTGATCCGGCGCGGCGCGCAGCAGGGCGATGCTTCTAACGGGATCATTGTAACGGGCTCAAGGATTGCCGGCGCGCCGGTCGCATCGCAGGTCATTTCCGTCACCCGGTCGGTGATGGAGGAAAGCGGCTACTCGGATCTCGGGCGGCTGGTGCGCGATATTCCCCAAAGCTTCAGCGGCGGTCAGAACCCTGGCGTCGGCACGAATGTTCCGGCTGGCCGAGGTGTTGATGTCGGCGGGGCCTCATCGATCAATCTGCGCGGTCTGGGCAGCGATGCAACGCTTACCCTGCTCAACGGACACCGGGTTCCCTATACCGCATCGCGCCAGAGCGTCGATGTCTCGGCCATTCCCTTCGGCATTATCGATCGTATCGAAATCGTGCCCGATGGAGCTTCCGCGCTCTATGGTTCGGACGCGGTGGCGGGCGTCGCCAATATCGTACTGCGTCGCGACATGAAGGGCGTTGAGACCAATGCGCGGATCGGCGGCAGCACCGATGGCGGCAATTTCCAGCAGCAATATGGGTTGGCCGGAGGTGAGCGCTGGAAGAATGGCGGCATCATCCTCGCCTATGATTACAGTTCCTCCGACGCCATTTGGGGGCGTCAACGCTCCTATGCCCGCGATGTCGCGCCCAAGCTTTCGCTGATGCCGGCGATTTGGCATCACAGCATGGCGTTCAACGGTCATCAGGCGCTCAGCGACAGACTGACTTTCACAACCGATGCCTATTTCAACCTGCGGCGCTCGACCGGAACCTATCCTCAGGTTTCAGGCGGCCAGACAGGCACCGGCGCCCTCAACACGAAGGATCAAATCTGGGGGATCGCACCGAGTCTCAAACTGCAGCTCGATTCCGGCTGGCGCTTCAATCTGGCCGGTACGACGGGCAAGGAGCGCGTCGATCTTGTCAGCACCCTATGTCTGGCAAGCTGCGCGACGACCGCGACCAGCTATTACCGCAATTCGGCCAGTTCGGTGGAATTGAATGGCGATGGCAAACTGCTTGATCTGCCTGGCGGTCCTCTGAAACTCGCAGGCGGCGGCGGGTATCGAACGGTCAGCTTCGTCCGATACGCCGGTGTCGGCAGCGCAGTGAACACCCAGCATACGCAGGACAGCTATTATGCCTTTGGCGAGCTGGCCATTCCGATCATCGGGTCTTCGCAGGAAATACCCTTCATCAGGCAACTCAATGCCAGCGCGGCGGTCCGCTACGAACGCTATCCCGGCGTTGCCAGTGTCGCGACCCCGAAATTTGGGCTGATCTACGCTCCGGGTGAGGATTTTGATATCAAGGCAAGCTGGGGCAAGTCCTTCCGTGTGCCTACTCTTTATGAACAATATCAGCCCCGAAGCGTCTATCTCTATCCTGCCAGATCGGTCGGGGCTGCCTCAACTTCCCCGGCAACATCGGCGGTGCTGCTGGCGCTGGGTGGAAGTCCCTCGCTCAAGCCGGAGCGGGCGACGACATGGTCAACCGGTATCGCCTTCCATCCGCGCGCGGTCCCGGGGGCAAGGTTGGAGGTGACCTATTTCAACATCCATTATCGCGACCGGATCGTCACGCCGATTACCACACTGTCGCAGGCGCTGAGCAATCCGATCTTCGGCGATCAGATCACCTATGCGCCTGATGCGGCCACGCAGGCGGCGGTGATCGGCGCGGCCTCGACCTATCTGAACGCGACAAGCTACGCCTATAATTCGGCCAATGTCGTGGCGATTGTCGACAACAGCAACGTTAATGCCGGGCATCAATGGGCCAGGGGTGTCGATATTCTCGCTGAATATGCCTTTGATCTGAGTACGCACGATCATTTGAGGCTGGCTGCCAATGCGAGCTATCTCGACAGCCGCCAGCAATTGAGCAGCAGTCAGCCCATCATCCAACTGGCCGGCAATATTTTCAGTCCGCCCCATTGGCGCGGGCAGGCGGGCGTCACATGGAAACATGACGATGCGATGGTCAATCTCACCGGCCATTATATCGGCGGGGTGATCGACAACCGCTATGCCACGCCCAAGCGGCTTGCAGTTATGGCAACGCTGGATCTCACGGCGCACTATGCCCTGCCGCATCTGATGCCTCACCTCGATAATCTGGCTGTCTCCGTCTCGGCCCAGAACATCTTCAACGCCAAGCCGAGCCAGATCACGATCTCCACACTGACAGATACGCCCTATGACTCGGCCAATTACTCGCCGATCGGGCGCTTCCTCAGCTTTGGAGTCAGCACGAAATGGTAAGCTGGCTTATGAGGCGGAAGCGCCTCCTTCTATCCGTCATGACACTGAGCGGAACGTTCGCTTTGGGCAGCTATGCAAGCGCGGATTGCGAAGGCCTTTTGCCCCCACAAGTCGTGGGCGCGGCGGGTTCCCGCGCCATCACCGCGCTTGATCTGGTCGAATTGCGGGACATCGGTCCTTCCGATGCTTCCGTCATGGGGATCAGCCCTTTGGCACTCTCGCCTGATGGCAAAGAGCTAGCCTTCATCCTGACCAGCGCGGAGGTGAAGTTGAATATCGTTTGCCGAGGTGTCGTTGTCGTCGGTCTGGTCGATGGCCGCGCGCGCCTGATCGATACTGGCGGGGAACCCATTTTCAATTCCGGGCCTTTACGCGGTCTGGAAATGTTCGACGGGGCTCTCAAGCTGGTGAGACCGGTTTGGTCGCCGGATGGTCAATGGGTGGCCTATAAGCGGCGTGATCATGGCGTGATTCAGGCATGGCGCGCGCGGGCCGATGGCAGCAGGGCGGAGCAGGTCACCCATTCGCAAGCCGATGTCGTTGGTATGGCGTGGAGCAATGATGGCAGCCGATTGATCGTGGCCACCCATCCTGATCAGGCGAAGTTTAAGACTGAATTCGACCAAGAAGCGACGAGCGGCTGGCTTTATGACGCGCGGATCATCCCGAATATTTCCCCGCGCCCACAGATGCCTGCGCCCTTGCCCGAAGAGGTGACCAGCATCTCTTTGGCCGATGGGGCTGGCGCTTTGGCATCCGAAGCGGATGCTCTGATTTTGAGGGCAGCTGCCACGGCTGACGATGAGCTGGCGCCCAAAGCTCAGGCGTCGAATGGCGCGCGGGCATGGACCGAGCGGGTCGGAACAGGGTTTTTCGCGCCATCCGGCCTGAAGGTGATGGATGCGCGTAAGAGGCAGGTCGATTGCCCGTGGGAAATGTGCCGGGGAAAGATCGTCGGGCTTTGGTGGGATAAGGCTTCGTCCGCCCTCATCTTCCTTCGCCGCGAAGGCTGGCAATATGGCAGCATGGGCCTCTATCGCTGGCGTCCGGGAAAGGGCGGGCCGCACCGTATTCTTGCCACAGGCGATGTGTTGACCGGTTGCATTCAGGCTGGAGCACACCTGATCTGCGATAGCGAAAACTCGAAGGTTCCAAGGCATATCGTCAGGCTGGACGCGAAGACCGGGCGTCAGAAGGTCATTTTCGAGCCCAACCCGGAATTTGCGCAAGTGCGGTTGGGGAAGGTCCAGCGCCTGACCTGGAAAAACAGCTTCGGCCTGCCGGCCTGGGGTGATCTAGTGTTGCCGCCTGACTATCAGCCCGGCCAGCACCTGCCCCTGATCGTCGTGCAATATCATAGCGATGGCTTCCTGCGCGGCGGTACCGGCGATGAATATCCCATCTTCCGATATGCGGAACAGGGTTTTGCGGTCCTGAGCCTCGAACGCCCACCGCTTTATGCCTTGTCGCTTTTGGGCATGACGACCGTTGACAGGATCATTGCCGCCAATCAGCAGGACTGGTCCGAGCGGCGCAGCCTGCTCTCATCGCTGCAAACGGGCGTTGAGAAAGTGGTCGCGATGGGGATCGCCGATCCCGCCCGCATGGGGATCACCGGTTTGAGCGATGGCGCAACAACGGCGCGCTTCGCCATGATCAATTACCCGGTCTTTGCCGCCGCTGCGATCAGCACCTGCTGTTTGGAGCCGCACACCGCCATGACGAATGGCGGCATTGCCTGGGCCGATTGGCAGCATGACAAGATCGGCATACCCCTGGCCAGCGAAAACCGCCCGGATTTCTGGAAATCGGCCTCGATTTCGCTCAACGCCGACAAGATCGAGGCGCCCTTGCTGATGCAACTGGCGGACAAGGAATTCCAGCTATCGCTCGAAGCCTTCACGGCGCTGCGCGAGGCTGGAAAGCCTGTTGAAATGTATATCTTTCCAGATGAGGAGCATGTGAAGGGACAGCCTGTTCATCGGCTGAATGTTTACAATCGAAACCTCGACTGGTTCGCCTTCTGGCTGCAAGGTAAGAAGGACGCCGACCCAGCCAAGGCAGTTCAATATGCCCGCTGGGAAAAAATGAAGGCGGCGCGGGATGCTCGCCTCAGTCCGGCGGCGGCTAATCCCACGAGCGTGCCCACACTTCCGCGTCAACCAGATCCATGATCAGCGAATATCGGAAATCGCGCGTCGGGCCGACCGCATCGATCATGGTGCGCACAGCATCAAGATCGAGGATGCCAAGGCCCGCCAATCGTCCATCGAGGAGCATACAGCGAATGCGAGGCCGGTTTTTGAAGTAGAGTTCATGCATGAAGGGAGCAGGCGTGCCCTTGGTACGCCGGTTGATCAGTTCGGGCGGCAGGTTCTGTGCGAAAGCCGTCCGCGCTGCTGCCCTGTTGTGACCCGGGGCGAACCAGCACCAGATGGGAAGCGACAGCACGGTTTCGACAATCGGCTGGCATACGAAGGGCGAGAAGCGGGGGCGCAGGCCATCAAGCGGTGGACCCTGTTCAACATTGGCCTGCGTCGGCATGAGCAAGGCGACATGCGCGGCCTTGCCTGCCCCCATCGTCGCTGGCGGTTCCTGCCAAGGATGGAGGGGAAGGTGGTTCAGCACCGTTCGTAAATCCGGGGTGAGGAAATGGTCTCTCTTCTCAATGCGCAGGCTATTGTCACGGGTTACGGCGCGATGGATAGTCCTTGCCACCACACTGGCGATGCTGGCGCCCGTGAGATCGGCGAAGGCGGTACTCAACTGCCAGAACCGTTTGCCGAGGCTATTATGACGGAAGACTTCGACGAGCGCGGCAAGCGACATGTAGTTGAAAAATAGATTGTCCCCGCTGCCACCATCGATCACGGCATCAGCACCTTGTTTGTCTGCGAACAAGCCAACGAGGCGATCACTTTCCTGCGTAAAGGCTCGGGCGAAAGGGCGTGCTCCTCGGGCCGCGGCGGATATTGCCAGATCCACGCCACCCAGCGTCCGATAGGCCTCCATAAGCTGAGCGCCGGTTGCTTGAGCCGCTAGCTGCGCGAAATGACGTTCGTCTCCCATCGCCGATTGGGTCACCAGTGTGATCGCCTGAAATGGATGCTTGGCTTGCTGCAGACAGGCTGCGAGAGCGGAGGAGTCAAAGCCGCCCGACAGCATAAGGACAATCTGCCTATAGTCCTGCGTTTGAGCGGCGACGCTCGCAATCAGAACCTGTCTCAAAACCTCTCCGGCATGCTCGATGCTGGCGACGCCCAGCCGGTCGTTACAATGGTGCCATGGCGACCAAAGCTTATCGACTGAGGGTCTTTCACGCTCTAAGTTGAGCCGATTACCACCGGCCAGCGAGTGCAGCCCATGCAGGCATGTCAGGTCCTGCGCCATCTCGGGCTGCGCGATGTGGCGGGCCAGTGCCAGCGGGTCGATCTGAAGTTGCGAGACCCCGGTGTCGGTCAGAAGCCCGGGATGCGAGGTGATGGTAATCGTGTGCCCGTCCCTAACCCAATAGCAGCCCAGGCGGCCGAATGGGGCGCGAATGATCCGGGCATTGGCGCCCGTATCGCCATCGCCGTCGATCAGGAACGCGACGTAATCACCCCAAAATTGGTCGATCAGGATCTGGCCTTTTGTCTCTGCGATCGCAGCCCAATCTTGCGGGGACAGGGCCGTCACCGGTTCGATGGTCTGACGAGAATAGATCCGGCCGAGAATGGCGCCATACGGTGAGATCTGGTGAGGGACTGAGGCTGACGTAAACAGGCGCAGCGATGCGACATTGAGCAGCGCATCGAAACCCTTGGGGGCGTCCAAAGGTGGAAGCGGAAAACTCGGCACGGCAGGTATCTGAGCCAGATAGGCTTGTTCCATCATATCACCAGAATCGGTTTGAACGTGCGGGTGATGTCGAGGTCGTCCCCGATCAGATGCTCGCCATGTTGCAGCCAGCAATGGGCCTGAAAGGGGCCGAGCTGGACGCCAAGAACGACTTCGCTTGGCACCCGGCGATCCAAAAGGTGGTGGGCAAGGCCCAGCGCGATCGGCAGGCATTGGTCATGGCTTGTTGTGAACAGCGTGATGCGCCTCAACAGATTGGCAGCTTCCTGCAAGGCGGGGCCGGGATCGATACATGGGCTTGAAAGCGATGCCTTCCGCTGTCTGAACTGGTGTAGCGATACCGAGAGGCCTCGCCATTGGAGAAAACGCCGTGCGATCATCACCCGCAGCGCAAAACGAAGCTGGGTGAAGGCCGAAACCTCGGCTTTGCTTGAGGAGATGTGAGCTATTACTGGGAGTCGGTGTTCGCACAATTTTGGTGCAGGCCCGCCACGGGCTTCCATCAGGATGCCGGACTTGGCCAGTTCGCCGATACATTTGTCATCGCCCGTGGTACGAGCCGTTCCGGCCAACAGATGTTTCAGGGACTGCTCTTGCTCGGCTTTCAGCGCGAGATAGCGATCCGCCTGCTGATCGAGAAGGATGAGTTGCCCTTCGACCTCGCAGCAACTGATGCCGGGTGCGAATGTGAAGTGACCGGTTGCAAGCGTCATGGCAGGATCGATCCAGAACCCGAGTAATGTAGGATGATCGAAACGAAGATCGCGCCCGGCCTAAGCCGGACGCGATCCGCGAGGTCAGTCGCGGGCGATGCCGGCCTGGTTCTGGCCGTTCTGCTCGTCGGGGATAAGGCCGTTCTGGCCCTTGGTTTCCTTGCTGGCGACGCCCAGTTCGATCACGGTGTCATTGCGCTTCATGAGCTTTACTCCTTCTAGCCGCATAAGTGCGGCTCGGTAATGGTATGAAGGAGCAGCGTGTGATCCAAACTTATACGGGATATATTTCGTCTTTATATGAGGGCATTGCGCTGAATATTTATCAGTATCTGGCCAGCTAATCTTTTGCGGCGGTTTGTGTATCGCGCTACGAGCTTGCGCATGTCTGAGTACATGTTCTGGCCGAAGCACAGGTTCATGGCATGCAGCTCTTGCTCTCCCTCTTTGATCATGGTCCCTTCTGCCATGCGGGCACCATAGAGCCGCGCATTGATGCGGGTTATGGCCCACCCATGCTCACGATTGGTGGAACTGTTGGCGACCCATTGAAACAGGATCGCAACCCGGTCCGCCAAATCGATCTCATTCCGATTTGTGATTTCTTCAGGCGAGGGCGAGGCGTTCTGCGGCGTCTGGCATCGCAAGGCGGCGGTCAGTACATCACTGTTCCAGCAATAAAGGTCAAAAAGCCCTTGTTCGTCGAAACTTGCGGTGGTGAAGCCGCCATTGGGCAAGGCAACCACCAGATCCTCGCCGGCCAGAATATGGAGCGCATCGCGCACTGGCGTCTGGCTGCTGCCGAGCTCGTCCGCGAGACGGAGGGGATCGAGCCTCGTGCCTGGGCGATACCCTCGTTGCCGTAACTGCAGGCGCAAAGTTTCATAGATACGGGTTGAGGTCGGGCCGGCATTCATAGATTGGCCTCCACGAATTGTACGACCATCGCAGCCTGATCGGGGCGAAGTTCATCGACCGCGCCCAAGGGGGCAACTGGCGGGTTCCCCAACAGCAGGGATGGGCACCGTCCTTCGACATTGCCGAGGTTGGGCCGATGCTGCCGGTAGCCCACCAGCGCGGAGAGCTCTGGCGGGAAATGTCGTGCTACTTCTGGCGGATAGACCAGCCATTGATTTTCATAGGGTTTGAGCCAGCCAAGGCAGTAGCTCACGATCATGCCGCGCCGGATTTCTGTGCTGTGGTTCGCGCCGCCGCCATGAAGCGTTGAGCCAAGGAAAATCAAAGCATCGCCCGGCTTCATCGTTGCGACGAAGGGCGCGCCATCCGGTCCTACTTGAAGGCCTTCCGCGCCATGACTGCCGGGCCAGAGCAGCGTTGCGCCATTCTGCGCTGTATAGTCGGTGAAGGGCCACATGACGTTGATGAGATATTCGACGCGGCCTGTTTCGCCCCGCCACATGTCCTGATCGCGGTGGGGCGGTTGGAGCGGGGCGCCGGGGTGGATCGCGATCCCCTGCGTGAGGTTGAGTTGCAGATTGTCGCAGAAGGGGCTGAGAATTGCTTCGCTCAGTGCCAAGATCAGCGGCTGCGTGATGAAGGGCGCGGCGTGCTGGGAGCGGCAAAGCAGCTTTCCGAACCGCCGGGTTCGCGCGCCATAGAAGCCGCCCTTGCTGAAGGGCGTTTCGGCAAAGGGCTGCGCAAGGTCATCGTCGAGTGCTGTAACCTGCGCAGGTGGCATCAGGCCCCGAAGGATCAGAAAGCCGTCCTGACGTAGTGTATCAGCCAGAACTGCGATCTCGTGCTGGTGAGGGCGATCATGCTGCATGACGGACCTCCAAGGTCTTGAGCGTCCGTATATAGATGCCGGTTGCCGCCAGTCGTTCCCGTGTGTCGGGTTTCAGGTCGATCCGCAGCCCGGTAAGCTGCTGCCCATCCTGCTGTCTGGGGCGGCCCAGCGCCCGGCAATCCCAGCCGAACGCGCAGATTTGCTCAAACCAGGCCAGTTCTGCGACGCCAGTATAGGCGGACAGTTCGTGGACATGGCCATAGTCGGCCAGTGCGGTGATAAGTTCGTTTCGCGCCCGCCGACGGTCTTGTGCGCGCAAATTTCGTTCCAGACAAAATCGGGTGATCTCACGAACGGTGGCCCCCGTGGGCGGCGCGTCGGCGCATAGGTCAGGGAAAATGGCGCTGAGAAGGTGAGGGCGGGTTGTCGGCAGAAGCCGGGCTGATGCCCGGTGGCTGCCATCGGCAGCGCTGACGATGAGATAGACCGCTCCGGGCTCGTCGAAGCGATCCAATTCGTAGGCATTGTCGCAGACGGGGAGGTCCCATTTGAGCAGATCAATGAACACGCGCTTTCGCGCGGAAAACATCGAGCAAAGCACCGGATCGGACCGCCAATCCGGCGAATAGGCTAGGACATGCAACATGGCTTGCGCTCCTTGAAAGGGGAAGGCAAGCATCAGAATTTTGGAGAATTTATCCTATTCCCTGAAAGGGGAATGTCAGTAGTCGTAGAAATCGGCGAGACTGAGTGTCCCATCCAACAGCGTACGGCTGAGCAGCGATGTCCTTTTTTCCACGCCATAACGTTCACGGGCATGCCTGACATGACGGGCGACCGTACAGGTCTGGATCTTCTCGATCTGGCCGGTTTCGGAATCCGATTTGCCGCGGAATATCCATCTCAGGCAACGGCTTTGCGCCGCCGTCAAAATCGGTCTTCGTATGAAGGGAGGCCGGATGCCCCACAGGAGTCTGGCCGTGTCGAAGGCGCGATCAGCGATTTGAGGGGCTATGGTCAGCATGTCGTGGGGTATGGGGCGGCCGACCGCCATGGCGAAAGATACAGAGCCATTGGATTCCCCTGGAACATGAGCGGGGACTGTAAAGCCATCGCCGATGCCGTACTCGCGAGCCGCATCCATAATGGCCCGGTCCGCAGGGGACATGTAGATCATTTGGCCGATGTCGTTCCAGAGAAAGCCTGCTTTCCGGGTCTGACTGGCACGATGGACAGGATCCACCCGCCCGAGGCGAAGCTGGTCGAAACGTTCGACCCATGCTTCCGGATAGTCGTGGATCCGGATCAGTTTCCGACTCCCTTCACGGATATCAACGTGGTGGGTCATGGCCACGTAATCGAAGCCCATCGTCTCTTTGGCGGCAATCAGCGTCTGCCGCAAACCTTCAGGCGAAGATACGATGGCGAGGGCGGCATTGAACTCGTTCAGAATGCGAAATCGGATCATCTCATTATCGATCGACATGCAGCGTGCGCCTCAGGCCGCCTGAGCCGAGCGATCGTCCTTCCTTTCCAAAAGAGGCCAAAACCGGGGTCTCACGCCAGCAACTGGCCAGTGGAACAAACGGTTCGTTCGCATCACGCGAGCGCCGCATTACAATTCTATGACATATGATGCAGTGCAGCAAATCATTCAAATTACGTACTCAATGCCGGATCGTGGATAGCTCTTGCCATGAGCAGGGATGATGGAGGAAAGTGGCACCATGCGAAGCGATCTTGACCATCTCCCGCTGCGACAGCAGGCTGAACTCCACCGCGTTACCAGAATGGTTCTGGACGGCTTTGAAAGGGCCACCTCGTCGCGGACACAGGCTTGGCTCCGAAATGGCAAGGTTCTCAAGATCATCCTGTTCGGAAGTTACGCCCGCAACGACTGGGTAGATGAGCCCGCGAACGGCTATCAGTCAGATTTTGATCTGCTGGTGATCGTCAACCATGCCGATCTGACCGACATTGCTGAATATTGGTATGAGATCGATGAGCGGATCATGCGCGATCCAAAGGTCGGGCGTCTGGTCAACATCATTGTTCACACTCTGGACGAGGTAAATCGTTCGCTCGGCAGAGGGGAGTATTTCTGGGCTGATATCGCCCGAGATGGAATTTTGCTGCATGACTTGCCGGGGCATCCGCTGGCAACGCCAAAGCCTCAAACGCCAGCTGATGCCTATGAGATGGCGAAAGCTTATTTTGGACAATGGTTGGGTACTGTGGACAGCGCAATCTGGCTGGCCTCATCTTCAGCGGAAAGAGGCGAAGGGGTGGGCTCGGCTGCCTATCGAGATGCTGCCTTCTTAATGCATCAGGCGACTGAGCGCGCATTCTCGTGTTACCTGCTGGTGACTTCATTCTATGTCCCTCGGTCGCATAATATCAAATTCTTGCGTTCGCTGGTCGAGAGCCGCGATCCCAGATTGATCGAGGCTTGGCCGAGGGTGCTGCGCGCCGACAAGCGCCGGTTCGAATTGCTCAAAAGGGCCTATGTCGAAGCGCGCTATTCCGAGCAATATCACATTGAGCGCGAGGATCTTGAAGTGATCTCCGGCTGGGTTACTCATCTGCGTGATCTGGTGGAGGCATTGTGTATCGAACGGCTCGAACAACTGGCTCTGGCTGTCAGCGGAGCCGATCCGAACGGGCAAATTTCATCGTGACAGATTGTTTGTACCAATGAGGTGATACGCAGGTGACCTGTCTTCAAACGGTGGAGGTTCTATGGGGCTGTATCGGTTGGTCGAGACCTTTGAGAATAGTGCCAGCCGTTGCCGGTCGCTGAGCGACCTGTCCGGGCTGATGGAAGCCGTGGTGCCTGAGCTTGGATTTGAGCGCTTTGCTCTGGTGCAAGGACTCTGGTTCCATCTGCCGCGAGCCAAGCTAATCCGAATCGACAATTACGGCGATTACGCCGAAAGGTTCATCGAGCAAAAATTTTACCAACATGATCCGATCATGTTGGCCAGCCAGCGCGCCAGCAAGGCCTTTCTCTGGAGAAAAATATCCGACCTGATTGGTCTGGAGCGGCGCCAAAAAGACATATTGTACGAAGCAAATCGTCATGGGTTGCGTGATGGGCTTACTCTCCCAGTCAGCGTGCCGGGAGAGCCAACTGGCACCTGTTCTTTTGTAACGGGCAAAGCTTTGCCCTCGCAGTGGAATTGCCGCGCGGCTACGCTGGTTGGTGCTACCGCCTTTCATGAGGCGAGGCGGTTGCGCGGCTATCCGTTAAAGGCTGAGCTTGTGCCTTCACTCAGTCCTCGAAAACTTGAAATATTGCAATGTGTGGCCATCGGGAAATCTGATCCCGAAATTGCCATGATTTATGGGCTTAGCCGAACTACGATAGAAACTTATATGGGCCAACTTCGCAGGGCATTTGGAGTTGGTACTCGGACACAGCTTTGTGTCACCGCGCTTCGACTGGGGCTCGTTGCTTTTGATGATGTAATTCGTGCTAGGTGAAATGTCTGGAATTATTTTGAATGATGAGTTGGAGCAGAGGGTCACCTCCAAAAGCCTATGAAATTAGCAATTTTGACAGAGGGTCCATGGCTTGGAAGTGGATAGCAGCCTATCGGGTTTTAAATTTTCGTGTCTTCGCAGTTTCCTGCACTGCAGGCACGCTTAATTCTATGGTTGCCTGTTGCTAATGGAAAATCGGGCGTTTCATATTGTAGGTTAGCTTGTCCCGCGAGATTTTCGCCTTGGCACGTTTGATACCGATAGCGTGGATGAATAGCCCAATCTTGCTTTTCTACCGGGCGAACAGATCTCAATCCATGGTCAAGCCATTGACTTTGTTGTATTTATGCGCCGGGCACCCGGAAAATCGTGATGCTGCTCTTGAAGCAGAAACTGGGGATGGCGATTTGCGGCTTGCCGTCCGCCGCTTGGGCGTGGCGACTTCCGCAGCATCGACGATCTGTCGAGTCCATTGCCAGACGACCGCCGAGATAGGGTAGTATCCGCAGGAGGACATTTTTGCGTCGATAAGCCTTTCGCTTTTGATCAATCCGAGAAAAATCTGCCAAGCTATTTGGGATTCAAAACCTGCCTTGAGTCGGTGTAAGGTGGAATGTGCCAAAATAACTTCAAAAACATCATAAATGTTGCAAAAATTTTGAGATACTCGGCTATTTAAGCAGAAAATGACATAAAAATAGTGCTATCTCATTTCCGTGAGTAAGCCGCTAGTGTGCAAATGCGGTTGGGTGGGATGGGATAGAACGTGATGCTTAAACGTCTGCTGCCTGATAATTTTCTTATACTCATTATCGCAACGGTATTGCTTGCAAGTAATTTTCCGCCTGATCGTGCAATTGGTGCTATAATATCCAATGTTTCGTCCGTCGCCATTTTTGCCTTATTTTTCTTCCACGGTGCTAAAATTCCAGCATCGGCATTGAAGGGGGCTTTGGTTCACTGGCGACTGCATGCGATTATTTTGGCATTCACATTTGTCGCATTTCCGCTTTTGGCGATCCTACTTCGGGCGTGTCTGCATAGTTTATTGCCGGACCAGCTTTGGGTTGGCGTGTTTTTTATGTGCGCTTTGCCCTCTACGGTGCAATCTTCGATCGCGTTCACATCTCTGGCACGCGGAAATGTTGCAGGGGCGGTTGCAGCCGCCTCGGTGTCACAAGTCCTTGGTATCCTTCTCACCCCACTCCTCGTTGGGGTAATGGTTGGGGCTAAGCGGTCTGAAGTCAATCTTGAAGGATTGCAGGGCGTCATTGTTCAGATTCTGGTTCCATTCGCACTTGGTCAGTTCCTGCGAAAATGGATCGGTGACTGGGTTGCGCGCAACAAATCAACGATTTTCATTACTGATCGCGTGACAATACTTTTGTCAATTTTCAGTGCATTTTCGACCGCAGTTCGAGAAGGAATCTGGAAGTTGATCGGATTGGAGCAGCTGCTTGTTCTTTTTGTGATCTGCATAATTACTCTCGTAATAATGCTAGGGGCGACCTTCTGGGTAGGATTTCGTGGAGGATTTACGCGCGAGGATAGAATTGCCTTGCAGTTCTGTGCGACGAAAAAATCCTTGGTGCAGGGGATACCGATGGCAAAAGTTCTCTTTCCTGGAACGGCAGCAGGCGTTGCATTGTTGCCCATCATGATCTTCCATCAGGCTCAGTTGATGGCATGTGCATGGATCGCCAATCATTACGCTAGGAATTCAAACAATGTGTGATTTCTCTGAATGGCCGCAGGCGGGTCGTGAACGCATGGTGGTGCCCGCTCCAGTCGGCAGGATCGGCACTTCTGTTCCGGATCCTGAGCCCGAGATGCTGGCGCGCCTCAATAAAGACAGTGTCTTTATGATGGGCGACAATCCCATGCTTACGCGGATGCCGGCTAAGCCCAAATTGATCGATTTCTTTCGGGCTAGATTTAGCGATATCACAGTGCGTCATCTTACGGTGAGTGCCATGAGGGCTCTTGAGCAAGGGCAGGATGAGCGCGTTGTTCTTGCAGTGTTACTGCACGACATCTCAAACGGATGCTTTATTCGCTCAGACCATGGTTATTGGGGCGGACAGATGATTGCCCCTTATGTCGATGAGGAAATCGCGTGGGCAGTCCGATATCACCAAGCGCTGCGCTATGTGCCAGATCCTGAAGTCGGCTACTCCTATCCAGAGAGCTATGATGCATTTTTCGGTGCCGATTATCAGCCGCCTGAGTATCTGAAGCGTGATGCCGAGTATGCCCGTAATCATAAGTGGTACATGACGTCGCGTCTTGTCACCCTGTACGACACATACTTCTTTGACGACGTTCCCGCGTTCGATCCCGAAATTTTCACGGACATTATCGGTCGTCACTTTCGTGAACCCGAAGAGGGATTGGGTTTCGATGGATCGGATGTCGCCCATATGTGGCGAACAATGATCTGGCCGAATAACTTTCTCTAATAACCAATCTAACGACAAAGAAAAATTGAGCTTTAGGGGGCATGTATGGGAACCTGGGTACGCAATGCTTGGTATGTGGCGGCTTGGGACGCGGAAGTGGACGAAGCACCGCTGGCTCGCACAATTTGCGGTGTTCCGATGGTTTTATACCGCCGGCTTGATCGCACGCCGATTGCGATGCGGGATGCGTGTCCTCATCGCCTCTTGCCTCTTTCGCTGGGGCTGCGGGAAGGCGATGACATCCGCTGTAAGTATCATGGTTTGAAAATTGGCTCGGATGGCCATGCCGTCGAAATGCCCATTCGAACAGATCCGGTGAACAAATCGATCTGTGTTGAAACTTTTATTGTTGAGGAGCGGTATCGTTTCATTTGGGTCTGGGTCGGTGATAAGGAAAAGGCGAACCCTGAACTTATTCCCAATCTATGGCCTTGTGCAGCTGAAGGCTGGACGTTTGACGGCAGTTATTACCAGATCGATTGCGATTATCGCCTTATGGTCGATAATTTGATGGACCTGACGCACGAGACTTACGTTCATGCTGGTTCCATCGGGCAGCCTGAAATCATGGAGGCACCGATCGAGACGCGAGTTGAGGGCGATAATGTCTTTGTGTCGAGATGGATGCCTAGCGTCAACGCACCTCCATTTTGGCGAAGCGCGCTCCGCAAGGACGGTTTGGTGGATCGCTGGCAAATTTGTCAATTTCTGTTGCCATCTGCAGTCATGATCGATGTCGGGGTGGCTCAGGCAAATACTGGCACGACTTTGGAAAACCATGATCAGGGTGTGCGCGGTATAGTGGTCGATTTCATGACGCCGGAAACCGAAACAAGTCATCATTATTTTTGGGGGATGGCGCGAAACTTTGATCTTGAGGATACCGGATTTACCGCTCGCTTCAAACGCCAGCAGGGTGGGGTATTTCTTGAGGATGCAGAAATTCTGGCGGCTCAGCAAAAAGCCATCGATGCAAACCCGGATCTCAAGCTCGCTGCCTATCGTATCGATGAAGGTGGCGTCCGTGCCCGGCAACTCATCGCCCGGGCCATCAAAAGCTCAAATTAGGCATTCTGCGATCGTAGCCTAATCCATATTAGAATTGTCGGGAGAGCGATATGTCACACGCATATAAGATGTTGGTTGATGGCCAACTCGTGGACGGTACTTCAAGCTTTGATGTGATTAACCCTGCTAACGAGCAGGTGGTCTCCAAATGCCCCAAGTCCGACGAGGCACAACTTAACGCTGCTGTGGCAGCCGCCAAGCGTGCTTTTCCTGCGTGGGCAAGCAAGACTCAGGACGAACGGGCCGCGTTGGTCGATGAGATCGCGGACAGGCTCATGGCAAGAGCAGACGAGTTCGCTCGGCTGCTTACCGCTGAGCAAGGAAAGCCTCTCGATCAAGCTCAATACGAAGTCATGGGCACGGTATTCACGCTCAAAGGCTTCGCCAAGATGCGCGTCGCCGAAAAGATCATGAAGCATGAGAACGGTCACAAGGTATTTGAGCATCGGACGCCTCTGGGGGTTTGCGCTGCCATCACGCCCTGGAACTTCCCCATGATCCTTCTGGCTAACAAATTGGCTCCCTGCCTTATTACCGGCAATACCATGGTTGCGAAGCCGGCTCCAACGACTCCGCTTACTTCTTTGCTGTTGGGCGAAATCATTGCCGATGTACTGCCTGCTGGGGTGGTCAATATTATCGTCGATCAGAATGACCTGGGAGGGTTGCTCTCCTCCCACCCCGACATTGCCAAGATCGGCTTCACCGGATCTACCGCTACCGGAAAAAAAGTCATGGCATCTGCTGCAACCGGCGTGAAGCGGGTGACGCTCGAACTCGGTGGAAATGACGCAGCCATCGTCTTGGACGACATGCCGGCCAAGCTAGCCGCGCAAAAGGTCTATCAGGGCGCCATGACCAATGCCGGTCAAATCTGTGTGGCGATCAAGCGAGTCTATGTTCATGAAAGCGTCTATGACGAGTTTTGCGTTGAAATCGCCAAACTGGCGCAGGCGGCCGTGGTGGATGACGGCGCAAAGCAGGGCACGACTGTCGGCCCCATGCAGAACAAGATGCAGTTCGATAAGGTCTCGGCTTTGCTGGCAGATGCAAGTGCGTCAGGCACCGTTCTGGCTGGTGGCGCACCGATCGACCGCCCTGGCTATTTCATTCCGCCCACGATCATAGCGGATCTGGACGACGAATCTCCGCTGGTACGTGAAGAGCAATTTGGACCAGTTCTGCCAGTGTTGAAATTTAGCGATATCGACGAGGTTATCGCGCGTGCAAATGCTGGCGAATATGGGCTTGGCGGCACGGTATGGGGCAAGGACACGGCTCGTGCAATCGCTGTCGCTCGTCAAATTGATAGCGGTACGGTCTGGGTCAATCAGCATCTCGCCATTGATGCGAACATTCCATTTCGTGGCGTAAAGCAGTCGGGTCTTGGGGCTGAACTGGGTGAAGCGGGCCTGCTGGAATATACTCAAGCGCATATCGTCAACGCAATCGAGTTGGTCGAAGAGTAATATTTCATCGAAGAACTGCTGTATAAATGCATGATCGATTGAAATTCCCCTCGCTAATTGGAAAGAAATGAAGATGAAGACCCGCGCCGCCGTTGCTTTTGCGCCGAAAACCCCGCTGGAGATTGTGGAAGTCGATCTCGAAGGCCCCAAGGCCGGCGAGGTTCTGGTGGAGATCATGGCAACCGGCATTTGCCACACCGACGCCTACACGCTGGACGGCTTTGATTCAGAAGGCATCTTTCCCTCGATTCTGGGCCATGAAGGCGCGGGGATCGTGCGCGAAGTGGGCGCAGGCGTCACCAGCGTGGTGCCGGGCGACCATGTGATCCCGCTCTACACGCCCGAATGCCGCCAGTGCAAAAGCTGCCTTTCGGGCAAGACCAATCTGTGCACCGCCATCCGCGCGACACAGGGCAAGGGGTTGATGCCCGATGGCACCACGCGCTTTTCGTACAAGGGTCAGCCGATCTATCACTACATGGGCTGCTCGACCTTTTCGAATTTCACCGTCCTTCCCGAAATCGCACTGGCCAAGATTCGCCAAGACGCGCCGTTCCAATCGGCCTGCTACATCGGCTGCGGCGTGACCACAGGCGTTGGCGCGGTGGTCAACACGGCCAAGGTGCAGGTGGGCGACAATGTGGTGGTGTTCGGCCTCGGCGGGATTGGTCTGAACGTCATTCAGGGCGCGCGTCTGGCCGGCGCCAACAAGATCATCGGCGTCGACCTTAACCCTGATCGCGAGGAATGGGGCCGCCGCTTCGGCATGACCGACTTCCTCAACACGCGGGGCATGAGTCGTGAGGAGATCGTGGCGGCCATCGTGGTGCTGACCGACGGCGGGGCGGATTACACCTTTGACGCCACCGGCAACACCGAGGTCATGCGCACCGCGCTTGAGGCATGCCACCGCGGCTGGGGCACCAGCATCATCATCGGCGTGGCCGAAGCGGGCAAGACCATCGAAACCCGTCCCTTCCAGCTTGTCACGGGACGCAACTGGCGCGGCACGGCGTTTGGCGGGGCCAAGGGCCGCACCGATGTGCCCAAGATCGTCGACATGTATATGACCGGCAAGATCGAGATCGACCCGATGATCACCCATGTCATGGGCCTTGAAGACATCAACACTGCCTTTGAACTCATGCATGCGGGCAAAAGCATCCGCAGCGTCGTGGTGTTCTGATCATTATCTAAATAGGAGTAATTGTAATGGCTGATCCGGTGATTTCTGGTGATGACGTCTTCTCGCATGCCTGCCTTGGCGCGAATGACCTCGCTGTTTCGACGGCATTCTATGACGCTGCTTTGGCTCCGCTGGGCATTCAAAACCTCGGGCCTTTTGGCGAAACCGTGGTTCTCTACGGCAAGAGCAAACCGGCTTTTCTGGTGCTCAAGCCGGGCAATGGCGAGGCTCCCTCGGGCAATGGGGTAACGCTGGGTTTTGCCGCCGCCAGCCCGGCAGAAGTTGACGCCTTCCATGCCGCCGGTCTGGCCGCCGGCGGCACCGATGAAGGCGCCGCTGGTGCGCGCAGCCACTTGCCGGGCGCCTATGCCGGCTATCTGCGCGATCCGGCTGGCAACAAGATCTGCGCCTACACCTTCGTCTGACAGAGGGCCATATGGAGCAGGTCAGCACCAACAAGAGCCATGGCGGCACGCAGGGCGTCTACACGCATCACAGCACCGCCACCGGAACGCCCATGACCTTTTCGGTCTTTGTGCCGGACCATGCGTCCGGCACAAGATTACCGGTTCTCTGGTTTCTCTCGGGGCTGACCTGTACCCATGCTAATGTCACGGAAAAGGGCGAATTCCGCGCAGCCTGCGCCGAGCATGGGATCATTTTCATCGCGCCGGATACGTCGCCGCGAGGCGAGGTTGTCCCTGATGATGAAGCCTATGATTTCGGCAAGGGGGCAGGCTTTTATGTCAATGCCAGGCAGGCGCCATGGGATGAGCATTTCCATATGCGATCCTATATCGAGGATGAACTGCCGGCGCTGATCGCGGATCATTTTCCCGCAGCCGACATGGGGCGGCAGGCCATAACCGGCCATTCGATGGGGGGGCATGGCGCTCTTACCGTGGCGCTGCGCAACCCTGATCGTTTCCGTTCCATCAGTGCTTTTGCGCCGATCGCCAGCCCGATGAACTGCGAATGGGGCAACAAGGCGTTGACCGGCTATCTGGGGGCTGATCGGGCGGCGTGGCGCGAATATGATGCCTGCGCACTGATCGAGGATGGAGCGCGTTTGCCCGATTTGCTTGTCGATCAGGGTGATGCGGATGTCTTTGTCGTCGATCAGCTCAAGCCGTCCTTGCTGAGCATGGCCTGTGCCAGAGCAGGCATGACTGCCACGATCCGTATGCAGCCCGGATACGATCATTCCTATTATTTCATCTCAACCTTCATGGCCGAACATGTCGCATGGCATGCAAAGCGTCTCAAGACTTAAGGATCTTACAAATGGCGAACATTCATGTCGTCGGCCTCGATGGCACCGAAAAGACCATTATCGGAAATGCCGGTGCCAGTTTGATGGAAGAGCTGCGTAACAATGGCTTCGATGATCTTCTGGCCTTGTGCGGCGGCTGCTGTTCCTGCGCCACCTGTCATGTCTTCATCGAGGCTGGTCCGAGTGCATTGACACAAGGATTAAGCGACGACGAAAATGATTTGCTGGATAGCAGCGAGTACCGGCAACCAAATTCGCGCCTTTCCTGTCAGGTTCAATTGACGGACGACCTCGACGCGATCCGGGTCAGAATTGCTCCGGCCGACTGACGGAAGGTTTAGGGATGACAAACTTTTCTGACGTCTTGATCGTGGGCGCCGGTCATGCAGGCGCGCAATGCGCCATTGCCTTGCGCCAGAGCGGCTTTGAAGGCAGCGTCGCGATGGTGGGCCGCGAAAACGAACCGCCCTATGAGCGCCCGCCGCTTTCCAAGGAATATCTCGCGCGCGAGAAGAGTTTTGAACGGCTCTACATCCGTCCGCCCCAGTTCTGGGAAGACAAAAGCATCACGATGCGGCTCGGTCGTGAAGTGGTCAAAATTGATCCTATCGCGCATGTCGCCACGCTCTCGGATGGAGCGGCCATCGCCTATGGCAGGTTGGTCTGGGCCGCCGGTGGCGATCCGCGCCGCCTGCCGGTAGAGGGCGGCGATCTGCCCGGTGTTTACGGTGTACGCACGCGCGCCGATGCCGATGCGCTGATGGCCGAAATTGATGCTGGTGCTCAGAATTTCGTCGTGGTCGGCGGCGGCTACATCGGTCTGGAAGCGGCGGCGGTTCTCATCAAGCTGGGTCGCAAAGTGACGCTGCTCGAAGCCCTGCCACGCGTGCTGGCGCGCGTCGCCGGATCTGAACTTTCCGCCTTTTACGAGGCCGAGCACCGGGCACATGGCGTTGATCTGCGTACCAATGTCGGCATCAGACGCCTGACGGGCGAGACCCGCGTAACCGGCGTGGAACTCACCAGCGGCGAGGTGATCGCTGCGGATGCGGTGATTGTCGGGATCGGCATCATCCCTGCCGTTGCGCCGCTCATCGAGGCTGGCGCCAATGGGAGCAATGGCGTCGAGGTTGACGAGTTTTGCCGCACCTCGTTGCCGCACATTTACGCTGTGGGCGATTGCGCTGCCTTTGCCTGCGATTTCGCCGAAGGGGCGGTGATGCGCGTGGAATCGGTGCAGAACGCCAATGATCAGGCCACCTGCGTTGCCAGGCACATCATGGGCGAGAACAGGCCCTATCGTGCCTTCCCGTGGTTCTGGTCGAACCAGTATGACCTCAAGTTACAGACCGCTGGTTTGTCGCTGGGTTATGACACTTCCGTTCTGCGCGGTGATCCGGCGACGCGGGCCTTTTCGGTGATCTATTTGAAGTCAGGCAAGGTCATCGCGCTGGACTGCGTCAACATGGTCAAGGACTACGTTCAAGGGCGCAAGCTTGTTGAGGCGGGAGCCCACCCTGGTTTGGCGCAACTGGCCGATGTCACCCTGCCATTAAAAGACCTGTTGAATTCATCCTCGGACTGTGTCGGCTCAAGCGCCGTTCAATCGATCTGACCTTTAATCCCGACGAGATCAGGCGGCGCTGACGGCGGGCGGCTCATCAAAAATGTACGGAGGCTTCGTTGAGCTATAGTGATGCCGCCACGGCTGTCGTGGCTCAAATGTTGGCTATCCCGGAATTTGGTCGCCTGAGTGCATTATTTCCAGATGCGGGCTTGGATGAGGCGATGTTGGGTGAGGTGGTCGGAGCTGCCGCTGCCTTGGCCGAAGATGTTTTGGCCCCATTCAACCGCCGTGCGGATCAAAAGGGATGCGTTTTAGCAGATGGGCGGGTGAACCTCGCGACTGATCACGCCGAGGCCTGGGCCGCTTTTGTGGCAGGCGGCTGGACGACGATCGATGGTCCGGTCGAATATGGCGGCGCGGGCTTGCCCATGCTGTTGCATTCGGCTTGCGAAGAGATGTTCAACCGCGCGGGCATTGCATTTGGTATGTTGTCCACGCCCATTCGTTGCGCGGCGCGCGTTATAGGCAAATACGCAAGCGAGCCGATCAAGCATGAATGGCTACCCCGTCTGGTCGATGGAAGCTGGGGCGCGACGATTTGTATTTCGGAGGCCGATGCTGGATCGGATGTTCCTCGATTGCGCACCTTGGCTCGCCCAAATGCAGATGATACTTGGGCTGTGACCGGCGAGAAAATGTGGATCAGCTTTGGCGACCATCCATTGACCGAGCGAATTGGCCATATGGTTTTGGCTCGCACGCCTGATGCTCCGGCCGGCTCCTCCGGCCTCAGTCTCTTCCTTGTCCCCAATATTATCGATGGGCGGAGCAATGGTGTCTTTGTACGACGTATTGAAGAAAAGCTGGGGCTGCATGGCTCACCAACCTGTGAAATGGGCTTTGAACAGGCACAAGGCTGGCTAATCGGCACATTGAATCGCGGGCTTTCTCAGCTTTTCACGATGATAATTGGCATGCGCCTTTCAGTCGGCAGTCAGGGAGCCGGAATTGCAGGTGCCGCAGCGGAATTGGCCTGGCGCTATAGTTTGGAAAGGTGTCAGGGCGGGGGATGGGAGGGCTTGCCTGTCCCCATAAATCAGCACGGTGATGTGCAGCGCCAGTTGTTGAATTTAGGAGCAAGGGCAGAGGTGGTCAGGGGATTGGTCCTGACCGCCTCGCTGATGGCCGATCTTCAGGCGCACGAGCCTGATCTTGATGCCAAGGCCGGAGCGGGCGACCTTCTGGCGTGGTTGTTGCCCATCACCAAGAATTTTTGTGCCGAAGCGGCTTTTAGCTGCGCAAGCGAAGCGATTCAGGTTTTGGGTGGTGCCGGCTATACCAAGGAGTGGCCCGCCGAGCAGTATCTGCGCGACGCGCGCGTGCTCTCGATTTACGAGGGCACCAGCGGTATGCAAGCGCTGGATCTGACCATGCGCCGCGTGCTGGGCGATGAAGGACGGGCCATGGCTGCCTTCGTTGGCAAGGTACGAAGTGATCTGGCTAGCGCGGGAGAAAGTTATGCGGGGCGGCAAATGGTGGCGCTGTTAGCGTTGCTGGAAGAAGGTGCCAGAGGTTTGAGCAAGGCCAATGCATTGGCGGTGGCCTATCCGTTTCTTCAACTCGCGTCACTGGCGACCACGGGCTGGATTGCACTCCGGCTCACCATGCTGACAGGCTCACCATTGTACGAGCATTTGGCAGGTCTTGGGCGCCATTGGCTGCGTATTGCTTTGCCAATGGCGCATTCGGAAGCGTCGCAAGTTGCGATGGGTAGGGATCTGGTTGGAGAATTCAGTTCGATCAATCCTGAATATTTTGGATGATGCGCCTCTGTAGCCGCGAACCTTGGCCATAAGAGGCTTAGCGAAATAACGACAGTGCGCCGTCTCGTTAGAAATGAAAATCGACAGTCACATGAGCGTTGGCAGATGGTCGCCTGTCTTGTCCGCGAATGTCGAAATACCTATACCGGCAATTTTGTATCGTCCTTGAATGCGCCAAGAACAAAGCTGGAGCGCATATCTTGAACGCCAGGCAGGCGAAGCAACACTTCCTGCGCCAATTTGGAATAGTGATCCATATCGCGGGCAACAACCCGGAGCAGAAAGTCAAATTGGCCCGCCGTAATAAAGCATGCCACTATGCTCGGCTCCTTGATGACGGCTTCCTTGAATTCTTCCAGAATAGATCTTCCGGAAATCTGAGGAACTTTCACTTCAACATAAGCCATAATTCCAAGGCCCAATCTCTTCCTGTCAAGAACCGCTGTGTAGCGATCAATGATCCCGGAATCTTCCAGTTGCTTCACTCTTCGAAGGCATGGGCTGGGCGACATGCCGATTTTTTCGGCCAAAGCGACATTCGTCAACCGGCCGTCCTCCTGTAGCGCCTTGAGAATCTTGCGATCCTGAAGATTTAGGCGGCTTGGCTCGTCGGTCATATAGTGCCCTTTTTTTGGGTAAATGTGAATCAACATGACCAGATAGGTCGAATTATGGTCGCAGAAAAGCAGGAAATGACCGTAAAATGGCATTATTATGTGATCAACGATAAAAGGAGAGGACCGATGGCAATTACGCTCTCTGGCGAGGGTTTGACCATTGCCGATATTCAGGCAGTAGCCTTGGGCGCGGAAGTCCGGATCACCAATGATCCCGCTGTTCTGCAACGTGTGGCTGCCTCACGCAAAGTCATTCAGGATGGCGTTGCTCGGGGGGAGCAGATCTACGGCGTGACCACTTTATTTGGCGGAATGGCGGATGTTTATGTCGGTCCCGAACAATTGGCCGATGTGCAGAAACTGGCCTTGTGGCAGCACAAGAGCACGACCGGGCCTCGCCTTCCAGTCACGGATGTTCGCGCGGCCATGCTGCTGCGGGCGAATTCCCTTATTAAAGGGGCATCCGGCATTCGTCTGGAGATCATCGAGCGCTACGTCGCTTTCCTGAATGCTGGCATGCATCCGCATGTGTTTCAGCGCGGGTCGATTGGGGCATCGGGTGACCTTGTGCCGCTTTCCTATATCGCGGGTGCGGTGCTTGGCCTTGATCCGGCCTATTTGGTCGATTGCGGCGAGGAAACGCTCGACAGCCACACTGCCTTGGCTCGCCTCGGGCTTGAGCTGCTGCAACTTGAGCCCAAGGAGGGGCTGGCACTCAACAATGGGACCGGTGCCTGCACTGGCGTTGCTGCGAACGCCTGTGCACGGGCTCTGGATCTGGCCAGTCTGGCGCTGGGTATTCATGCGCTGTTCGCGCAAGCCATGCTGTCGACAGATCAAAGCTTTCACCCGTTCATTCATGAGGTGAAGCCCCATGCAGGGCAAGTATGGACGGCGAAGGTGATGCTTGAGCTGGTTCAGGGGTCTAAGATCATTCGCAATGAGGCCGCCGGAGACCGCGAAGGGCGCTTTGGGAAGCTGATCCAGGATCGATATTCGCTGCGTTGTCTTCCGCAATATCTCGGCCCAATCATAGACGGGCTGACCAATGCGGCCCGACAGGTCGCCGTCGAAGCCAATTGCGCCAATGATAACCCGCTTATCGATCCTGTAGGAGGCGAGATTTTTCATACAGGAAACTTCCTGGCCCAATACACCGGCGTTGCGATGGATCAGCTGCGCTATTTCATCGGCCTTCTCGCCAAGCATATCGATACTCAGATTGCTTTGTTGATGACGCCGGAGTTTTCTTACGGCCTCAGCGCTTCGCTGGTGGGCAACGTAGAACTGGGCACCAATGTCGGGCTCAAGTCGCTGCAAATCGGCGGCAATTCCATGATGCCCCTGATCAGCTTCTACGGACAGTCTATCGTTGATCGATTCCCGACTCATGCTGAACAGTTCAACCAGAATATCAACAGTCAGGCGATGAACAGCGCCAATCTGGCTAGGGAATCTCTGGATGTCCTGGAGCATTATCTCACTGTTGCGCTCATTTGCGGCGTTCAGGCCGTTGAATTGCGCTCCAAGCTGAATGCAGGGACCTATGATGCGAGAGCTGTTCTCTCGCCGGGGACGTCAGACTTCTATGTCGCAGCTCGCAAGGCCGCGCTGGGAGCGCCCGATGCTGCCCGGCCCTTGCATTGGAATGATTTGGAAGAATTCATTCAGCCCAAGGTCGAAAGCCTGCTGGCCGATGTTGCCGCCCGCGGCACGACATTTGCCGCACTCGCCCCGGTGCGGCGCGCGCTGTACGAGTTTGCAGATCGCGCCTGAATTCTTCGGGTCTGAAACAGAAAGGCATTGCGATGAAACTTCGCCGCACCACGATTTTTATTCCCGGTACACTGGGTGAAGCTGAAACCCGGCAGCGCATTCAGACCTGCAACGCTGATCTGATCTGCCTTGATCTGGAAGACACGGTCGCGCCCGAACGCAAACAGGAAGCGCGGGAATCCATCGTCAGAATGCTGCACGAAGATATCTGGGGGCGTTCGGCCAAGGCGGTGCGTATCAACGCCGTGTCGAGCCCGTTTGCCTCGGATGATATCGCGACAGTCGTTGGCAAAGCCGGTGGAAAGCTCGACACTATCTTTCTGTCCAAGCCCGAAACTGTCGATGAGATCCAATGGCTGGATGGGGAAATTGGCCGCCATCGTGCCATGGCAGGATTCGAAAATGCGATCGGCTATGTCGTTGGCATCGAATCGGCCCAGGCTCTCACCAATATCGACAGGCTCGCCTCCTGCTCTGCCAATATCGAAGCACTGGGCTTTGCGATTGGCGACCTGAGTGCATCGCTTGGTGTGCATATCGCCGCCTATATTATGGACCGGTCTCTCTATCCGGGGGACCTGTTCCATTTCCACCGCGCACGCATCATTCTCGCCGCGCGGACCTATGGCTTGTGGGCGCTGGATGCGCCCTGGCCGATCATCAACGACCATGCGACCCTGGCACAGGATGCACGCTGGGGCGCGATGATGGGCTTCGATGGCAAGCTCGTGCTGGCGCCAGAGCAGGTACGCGTCGTGCATGAGGCCTATCGTCCGACCTCTGCCGAACTGGAGCGTGCACGTATGGTGCTGGCTCAGATGGAAGCCATGCAGGCTGCCGGCGATGGCTCAGGCATGGCTGGCGGAGAATTTCTCGATCCCGTGGTCATCGCGCCCGCGATGGCGACGATTGCCAGAGCGGAGGCACCGCTTTGAGCAAGTGTCTGCATCTTGTCCTGTGCGCGGCAGCTATCCTGATCGACGGTTACGATGTGCAGACAATGGGGTTGGCAATTCCGTCGCTGGCCAAGGCCACCGGATTGCCGCCGCAAAATTTCGGCGTCGTCATTACTGCTGGGGTCACCGGAATGGCTGTTGGGGCGATCATGCTGGCTCCACTTGCTGATCGTTTCGGGCGCAAGCTGGCGATGGTTGTAGCTTTGCTTGCCATCGCGCTGTCAACTCTGGGAATGACTTCGGTCGAGATGCCCATTGAATTGTCAGGCTGGCGCTTTGTATCTGGGTTGGGGCTTGGAGCTTTGCTGCCCGTAACCCTGGCGCAGGCAGCGAGCATTGTACGGCCGGAGCGCCGGACATTCGCTTTGACGCTCATTGCCGCCTCGGCCGGTGCGGGTTCGTTCCTCGCCGGAATGTCCGCGCCAAGTCTAGAGAAAGTGGCTGGCTGGCAGGGATTGTTTTATCTGGGAGCACTTCTTCCCCTGCTGCCCATCACCGGATTGCTTGCGACGCGAGCGGTGGTTGGCGAGGGAAGGAAGCGGGCGTCTCGGAGTGAGAGTAATTTTGAACCCAGATCTCCGGCTGTTCTTTTCTCCTCCGCGCTCCGGCGGAGAACGATGCTGATATGCGGAATTTTCTTTGTCAGTCTTCTGGCAACCTATTCGCTTATCAACTGGCTTCCAACTTTGCTGTCACTGGCAGGTTGGGCTCGCGGTGACGCGCAGAGGGCATCCGGGCTTCTCGCACTGGGCAGTGTGCTGGGAGGATTGCTGCTTGCGTGGGTATCCGACAAGGGCAAAGCCGCGCCCGCTTTGACCGCTGCTTTCGTCATTGCGGCTATCGCATTGTCAATTCTGGCGAATGCGCCTGAGGCCAAGGTTGTCTGGCTACTGCTGCTGTTGCTGATTGGGGCAGGCGCTATCGGCAGCCAGCTCGCGCTCGGGTCTCTCGTCGCGTCACTCTATCCCCCATCCATCCACGCCACGGCGATGGGCCTGTCCGGGGGAATGGGGCGGCTGGGTTCGATCCTGGGGCCAATGATTTTGACTCATTTAATTGCGACGCATGCATCGTTCAAAATGGTCATCGGCCTTTTGATTTTTCCGATGGTTCTTTGTGCGATCGCGGTGATGATCCTGCGCGGTGATCTGATGCAGAAGATTCATCACGTAAAATAGAATAGTGAAAGGAAAGCGGCGATGACGGTTAAAGATCATGAGCCAGTCTATGCTCGCAATTGCTGGTATGTTGCCGGATGGTCGGATGAAATTTCAGAAGGTCAGCCATACTCGATTTCTATTCTTGGTGAACCAATCGTTTTTTTTCGTAGAAATGACGGAAAAATCGCTGCGCTGGAAAATCGTTGTATTCACCGCCACGCTGCGCTTTCCTTGGGGCGTTGCGAGAACGGGCAACTGCGTTGCATGTATCACGGCATCCTGTTTGATGCGACAGGACAGGTAACCGAGATTCCGGGGCAAGATCTAATTCCCGCGCAAGCGCGCGTTCGAAACTACCCTTGTGTGGAGCGCCATAGCTGGGTCTGGGTATGGATGGGGGATCCGGAGCGGGCCGATGCCGCCGCAATTCCTGCTACAGTGGGGCTTGATGATCCCGAATATCTGCTTGGTCATGGCCAGTTGGACTATGAGGCCGAGGCAAAGCTCATCAACGACAACTTACTTGATTTTAGCCACCTAACTTACGTTCACGAAAAATCTTTCGGGGCTGGCAATGTCTTTGCCCAGGAATTGCCCAAAGTAGTTCCTCTGGAAAATGGCGTTCGGTTCGAACGCTGGCTCACGGATAATCCGGGGCCGGTCGGCCGCCGTACCGGGGATCTGGTCGATGGTTGGATGAGCTACAGTTATCTCGTTCCCGGAATTCTCATCATGAAGCAGGGCGTCTTCAAAACCGGAACTGCGCGTCAATGCAACATGGGTGAGCCTGACTTCGCCGATGCGATTGGCGCAGTTTCAGTCACAAGCCAGGCGGTCACTCCCGTTGGGCGCAAAAAGGCGCGCTACTTCTTTTCCACCGGCCCTCGGCGCGATCATGGCGACGAAACGCTGCGTGACGCGATGATGGCGGTCACAAAAATGGCCTTCGAAGAAGACAAGGTCATGATCGAAAGTCAGCAAAGAATAATCGATACCGACCCTAATAGAAAAATGATGCCAATTTCGGCGGATAAGGGGGTTACGATATTCAATCGCCTAGTGGAAAAATTCGACAGATAGTATTGACTATTTTTTACAAATAAAATGGGAGAGAGCTAAAATGAGCGGTAAAAAAATTCAATCATTTGTTCGTATTTCTTTTTCGGCAAGCGTCTCCGTTCTGGCCATTATGACCGGGACGCAGGCATTCGCACAAAGTGGTACTGCTGCCAGTGCAACCGCGCCGGAAATCGTCGTGACGGCGCAGTTCCGTTCGCAGAAACTTCAGGACACGCCGATTGCCATCACCGCTGTGACAGCAGCGACCCTTGAGGCGCGCAGTCAGACGAGTTTGACCGATGTCGCAAATCAGGCTCCAAGCGTTGTCCTGAGGCCAACCACTGCGGCTTTTGGGCCGGCGATCTCGGCAACTATCAGAGGCATGGGGCAAATTGACTTCAACCCTGCGCTCGAGCCTGGCGTTGGTCTGTATATCGACGATGTCTACTATCCTCGACTGACCGGTGCGAATTTCGATCTCCTCGATGTCGAGCGTGTGGAAATCTTGCGCGGCCCCCAGGGGACGCTGACCGGTCGCAATTCGGAAGGCGGGGCCATCAAGTTCATTTCGCGCAAGCCGAGTGGCGAAACGGGTGGCTATCTGAGTGCAACCTATGGCATCCGAAATCGTATCAACTTGCGCGGCAGTGCCGATTTCACGGTGGCTCCGGGGCTCTTCGGCCGCATTTCCGGGACTTTCGCCGATCAGGATGGCTATGTCACCCGATACGATTACGGCTGCAAGAACCCCTCGAGCGGCGTTCCGGCGGTTGTGAGGACCAGTGATTGCGTGGTGAGCAAGGACGGCGATGTCGGCTATAAGGCAGTGCGCGGCATTTTGCGTTACAGCCCATCCGACATGATCGATGCCATGGTCAGCGCGGATTACATTCACGACAAGCGCAATGCTTCGGCAGAAGTTCTGCTCTATGCAAATAATACGAATCCCAACGTGCGCACGTCCAACGGCCTACCCTACGACTCCCGGTTCATTTGCGGGCCTTACTGTAACTATGCAACCAGCGGTCAGCCGGCTGCCTCGTTCGTTGCCGGTGCGATCCCGGCGCTGAACGGCTTGCCGCTCAATGCAACTAGCGCGCCCAGCACCACCGACTATCGCGGCTGGGGCGTTTCCGGCAATATCGACATCAAGCTTTCCGATGCGCTCAAACTGCAATCCATCAGCGCCTACCGCGCGTTCAAGACCAGTTTCAGCAATGACGGTGATCTTTCGCCAGCTAACGTCGGTTTCGGCTACAGCAACCTGAACAGTTGGTTCGCCAGTCAGGAGCTTCGTCTGAACGCGAAGGTTTCCGACCAGATCGATCTTACCGTCGGTGGATATATTTCCGACGAGAAGACGACCTATTACACAATGCAGGATATCCGCTACGTCTCCGTTGCCCTGCCAACCGGACCGCTTCCAGTGTTCCCGCTGCAATTTATCGGCAACGATCCGGTTCGAAGCAAATCGAGCGCAGGGTTTGCAACGGCTATCATCAAGCCGATTGATGCTCTGACGGTGACCCTGGGTGGGCGTTACACCCACGAGTCCAAGGCCTATACTTTCAATCGCTACAATCTGGACGGCACTACGATTAATGCTTTCCTCGATCCGGTCGGGGCGACTTATGGTGCGGGCTATAATGGCGTGAACGGTACGGCACTGACGGGCCGAACCGGGCTCTATTCGGGCAATCGTTTCGACTATCGCGCCAGCATCGACTATCGCTTCTCGCCGGAAATTCTGGCCTATGCCACCGTTTCGACCGGCTTCAAGGGCGGCGGCATCGCACCTCGTCCATTCAATGCGGCGCAGGCTGTCCCTTTTGGTCCGGAAAAGCTGACCGCCTATGAGATCGGCGTTAAGACCGACCTGTTTGATCGCAAGGTCCGTCTGAATATCTCTGCTTACCTGAACAAGTTTTCCGGCGCGCAGCTGACTCTGCTCTCCTGCCCGCAGTTCGGTGGCCCTGGCCCCTGCGCGGTGCCGCAAAATGCTGGCAATGCCGACGTGAAGGGGCTTGAGGCCGAATTGCTGGTCAAGCCCATGGAAGGGTTGCAGATCGATGCTTCGGCTTCGGTTCTCGACTGGAAATGGACCTGTGTTGTTCCGGCGGTTGTCGATTCTGCCGGTGCGACTTCGGGCTGCTCGGCCAATCCCGCACTTGTGAGCCAGCTTGCTTCGCCGCCTCGCGGTGTGGCCAAGGCGCAGTGGAGCTTTGGGGTTCAATATGAAGCCAAGCTTGGCGCCAATGGTTCTTTGACGCCGCGCTTCGATATCGCACGTCAGGGTTCCATCGCAGGCAATGCAACCGTGCCTGCCGCCGGTTCTCCATCCGCGCTTTATGCAACCGCCAATGGGTACACTCTTGCCAATGCCCGTTTGACCTGGCGCAATCATGGCGGCGATCTTGAACTGTCGGCGGAGGTGACAAACCTGTTCGACAAATATTATTTCGTGTCGAAATTTGATCTGACCAGCGCGGGAGCGGGTGCGATTTCCGGCATGCCGGGCCGACCGCGCGAATGGGCCGTCTCGATCAAGAAGAAGTTCTAATCGAGCTCAATGTGCTGGAGGCGGACAGATGGAAGCCTCCAGCACATCCTATGTTCAGCCAGGGGAATTAACTTGAAAATCAATCGACTCGATGTGCCAAAGGCGATGGTCGGAGAAAGCCCGGTCTGGGATGCCGCAGGTCAGGCCCTATTCTGGATTGATATTCTGGGTTGTGCGGTCTGGCGTTACCATCCGGAAACACTGGCCGTTCAGTCGTGGTCCTTGCCCTCGCCAGCCGGATCGATGGTGCTGCGTCAAGGGGGCGGAGCGCTGGTCGCCCTGGCGGATGGTGTTTACACGCTTGATTTTACCAGCGGGGCCTGCTCGTGGTTGGCTGGCAGCCCGCTTCTTCATGAGGGTCTGGTTCTGGCTGATGGCAAGGTCGACCGCTCTGGTCGCTTTATCGTAGGTTCCAGTGATCGCAGTATGCGGGAACCTCTGGGTATGCTCTTCGCTCTTGATCCTGGAGCGAGCGAATTGCGGATGATCGACAAGGACATCATTCTCGCAAATGGCCCCTGTTGGTCGCCTGATAATGCCACGTTCTACCATGCCGACAGTGTTCGCCAGATCATCTACGCCTATGATTACGATCTCGACTCCGGCAAGGTTGGCTCACGCCGCGTATTTGCCACAACCCATGACCTGGGAGGCATCCCGGATGGCGCGACGGTCGACGCCTCTGGCTTTCTATGGTCGGCAATCTGCGAGGGTAGCAAACTGGTCCGTTTCGATCCGGATGGCCAAATTGATCGAATTGTCGATTTTCCCCAGAAACTGCCCGGTTCGGTGACATTCGGGGGGCTGGGGTTCGATGAGCTCTTTGTTCCGACCTTGAGTCCGGCTTTTCTGGGGCGCGAGGCGGACCCGTTCGATGGATCGATGTTCATTATTGAGGAACTGGGTGTGACAGGCCTGCCGGAACCTAAGTTCGCGGCCTGAAGCACAAATGGGCAAGGACAAGTAAGCGATGAGCGAATGGGATTTTATTGTTATCGGCTCGGGTTCGTCGGGTGCGGTCGTTGCCAACCGTCTGAGTGGTCCGGAGGGCGGGCGCGTACTCTTGCTCGAGGCAGGTCAGCGACTGCGGGATCCGCGTTTCACGATTCCCCTGGGCGGCATTTCCATGCGCATGCACCCCAAATCCTCTTGGCGCTTCGAGAGCGAGCCCGAACCGGGGTTGGAGGGGCGCCGACTGGAAGTGCCCCGGGGCAAGGGTCTGGGCGGCAGTTCGCTCATCAATGGGGGTGTTTACAACCGCGGAAACCCGAAGGACTTCGATGTCTGGGCCAGTCAGGGGCTTCCTGATTGGGACTATGCCTCTGTCCTTCCTTATTTTCGCCGGGTCGAGAATCACTGGAAGGGCGACACTCTTTATCACGGAGCCAGCGGAGACATCTCCGTACGCCAGCCTCAGGTTCCCAATCCGTTTACGGAAAGAGCCTTTGCCGCCGCCCGCTCTATGGGACTTTCGGTGACTGACGATGCCTCCGGTCCCGATGCCGAGGGATTTCATATTCCCGACTTTAATGTCAGCCAGAATGGGCGGCGCCATTCAACCGCGCGGGCATTTCTCTACCCGATCCTGAATCGGCGCAGTCTGACGATTGAGACTGGCGCGCTGGTTACACGGATTGTCATCGAGGGTGGGCGGGCAACCGGGGTGGAGTATATCCAGAACGGCGAACGCAAGCTGGCGCGCGCTTCGCGCGAGGTCATCTTGTCTGCCGGAGCCATGCAATCGCCGCAATTGCTTATGCTCTCAGGAATCGGTCCGGCCGATCATCTGCGCGAGCATGGTATCGGGGTGTTGCACGATCTGCCGGGCGTTGGCGAAAATCTGCATGATCAGCCTGCTGGTGTGGTCGAAGCGGCGCTCAAGGAACCTAGGGGTTTCCATCGCACGTTCCGTGCCGACCGTTTTGCCTGGCAATGTTTACGCTGGGCATTGGGCATGCGCAACGAACTGTCTGCCATGCCCGTGATCGCTGCGGCGAACTGGCGATCCACTCAGGGCACCGTGCTGCCCGATGTTCGTTTTATGATCAGTGCTCTGACCTTGCGCAATTCGATCTGGTTTCCAGGCCTTGTCAAAGGCGCCGGCCATTTCATGATCGCGCTTTACGCTGTGCCGCACCCCAGGAGCCGAGGACGGATTTCCCTGCATTCCGCCGACCCGGCGGCGGCCCCGCGCATTCAGTATAATATCCTGACCGATCCGTTCGATATTGCTGAATTACGGCGGGGGTATAGAATGATGCGTGAATATCTCTCAATGCCTGAACTTGCCACCGTGGTAGGCGAGATAACAGTGCCTCCTTTCCAATTGACGACAGATGACGAAATCGACGCCTTTCATCGGCGTGCATCGCAGACCACCGCTCACCCGATGGGAACCTGCAAAATGGGTGTTGATGCCATGGCGGTTGTGGATAGCGATTGTCGTGTCCACGGAATCGATGGCTTGCGGGTCGTCGATCTATCGGTGGGACCGGTGCAGAGCTCGGGCAACCCGAACGGCACGGCAGTGATGATCGGCGACAAAATCGCTCAATCCATCCTCGGCCTGCCTCCGCTTCCGAAAGCGAAGCTACCGCAATAAAAGCAATTTTTGAGGATCGTGTATCATGGAAATGTCGGCTCAGGATCTACTCCGTTACGCTCGCAGCCCCGAAGGCGTCCACACACCCAATGATGTGTATGCCAGATTGCAGGCTACGGTTCCCTATCTGCGCGACGAGGATAGCGGGCAAGTCTATCTGCTCAGATGGGTGCATTGCGACGAGGTATTGCGCTCGCCAGCGTTTTGCGCGCCGCAGATGCTGGCGCGTGATCCACGGTTTGACAAAAGCGAATCTCTGCGGTTTCTGGCCAGTACGCTGTCGAACCTTGATCCCCCGCGCCATACCGGACTGCGCGGAGCTGTCCAGAAAAGCTTTTCTGTTCCGGTTCTCCGGAAAAGCAAGGATTTTCTTGATAATTTGATCGCCATGCGCATTGAAAGCTTGCGCGACAAAGCGCAGTTTGATGTGGTTGCAGATTATGCCGCGACCATTCCAGGTGTGGTCATCTGCTCCTTGCTGGGTGTTCCGGTCGAAGATCAGGAGATGTTTAGCGGGTGGCTTGCGGATCAGTTTCGGCTGTTGGGGCCAAGTCTGCCTTCAGACGCGCTGCTTGAAGAGGTGGACCAGTCCACTCGCCTGCTTCTCGATTACACAAACGATCTGATCGAGAAACGGCGAAAGAATCCGCAGCTTGATATCATCAGCGGGCTGATCGCAGCTCAGGAATCTGACGGTATCGAAATCAGTCAACGGGATATGGCGGTGACCACGGCTATCCTGTTGGCCGGAGGAACTGATACTACAAAGACCGCCATCAGCATGGGAACCCGGCTGCTGCTGTCCAACCCTGATCAGTTGCAAGATTATCTCGGTGACCCATCGACGGAGGCCAGTGCCTTTGAGGAAATTCTCCGGTTGGGTAGCCCTGTCGTACTGAGCAATATACGCGTTGCTCAGGAAGACGTGAATATTCACGGTATTGATATTTTCAAGGGTGAACAGGTTGTTGCGGTGATCGCGGCTGCCAATCTCGATCCGGAAAAATTCACTATGCCGGAGCGTTTCGATATCCGGCGCCAGCCCAATCGGCATATCGCCTTCGGAGGCGGGGTTCATGTGTGTGTTGGCAATATGCTGGCACGAATGGTTGGACCAGCAGCGCTGTCGGCGCTCATCAGGGCCTATCCTAATATGCGTCTGGTTGGCGGCGAAGGCGAAGTCAGCAATTCGACACCCGCCTTGAGGAGCCTTCAAAGGCTGGATGTCAGTAAGTCGGAAAGTCTAATGACCGTGTGAATATAGATTATGCCTATAGGTCATTGAAATAATATATAAAAATGGAATTTCTTATGAAGAAACTGGTTATCAGCGGTGCGTCGGGTGACCTCGGTAGGAGAATTACCGCCCAGCTCTTACAGACTGAGCAACCGGGCAGGATTACGCTCGTTACCCGCACTCCCGAAAAACTGGCTTCGCGGGCGGTAAATGGAGTGGACATCCGTTACGGCGACTATCGAGACTCTGCTTCCCTTCTTGAGGCATACAGTGGAGGAGAGGTGCTGATGCTGATCAGTAGTCTCGATGTCGCCAAACGGGTTCCCGAACACAGAAATGCCATCATGGCTGCCAAGGCAGCTGGTATTCGGCACATTGTTTACACATCCTGTGGCGGGATTCATCCGAGGAACCCCGTGCCATCGGTTTCCGATCATATCGTCACTGAGCAGGATCTGCAGAACAGCGGAATGGGTTATACGATCTTGCGGAACCAGACCTATGCCGAAGTCTTTCCGACGCTCGCGGCGCCCGCGGTCATCGCAACGGGCAAGTGGTTTCAGGCGGCAGGACATGGCAGGCTTGCGCCAGTTTCAAAGCGCGATATCGCGCAATGTGCGGCTGCCTGCATGCTCAATCCGGATTGGCATGACAAGGCTATCTATGAAATCACCGGCCCTGAGTTGATGGGGTATCGCGAGATTGCGCAAATAACAGCGGAGGTTTTTGGCATCCCTGTAGAATATATTCCGGTTACGGTAGAAGAGCGTTTCAAGCAGCTCGACGAAATGGGGGTTCCCCGCAAATTCACTCCTGATATGCGACCGCATGAATATGCCCAGCAATGGTGTAGCGAGGAAATGGTTGGTCAGGATATAGGTTTTGCAGGAAATTACTATGCGATACAGACCGATCATGTCGAGCTTATTAGCGGAAAGAAGCCCTATTCTCTTCGAGAGGTCTATGAAATGTGCAAGGGGCGCAGCTACGGGGACTGCTGATATCGAATTTCTAGCCGGCTGTGAACCGCACCGGCTTAAGATTGAGGCCCTGATTTACCAAATTCCGGCGTTTTGATAGGTGGGTGTTGACTGGCGCTGAAAAGTGACCCGGGGCTGGTCGGGAATTCGCTCTGCAATTACAGATCAGAGCCGTTTCTTGATGAAACCCAACAGTCAGTTGGGTTGAATGGGTAGCACCATCACCCCGGGCATGACCGCATGATTGGCAAAACGGCTCCAGTCGGCGGGCAGCCATCTCATTTCTCCTAGAGATGCGAGTCGCACCGCTAATTTATCATGGCAATATCCTGATTCTCAGGATGCCGGAGAGGCGCGAATTCTGCTGCCATCGCTTGTAGTCGATGCGGAGTGCAGATCATGGATATCACGCGACCCTTTCTGACGACACGGCAGGCCAGTTTCTACCTCGGCCTGTCCAAGCGCCAACTCGAACGCATGCGTTGGCTGGGGGCGGGGCCGAGCTACCGCCGCCATGGCCACAACATTTTCTACCATATCGATGACGTCAATGCCTGGTCATTGGCCTCCGTCGTGCCGGGATCTTCGATCCATTCAGGCAGTCTTGACGAGGTGCACCATGCCTGACGCTGTTCGCTCTGGCGCACTCGAATTGGGACGGACTTTACGAGTTATGGGCGAGCGGTTCGCTTGCTCTGGTCGACGATTTGCGTGCGTTGCAGTGCTCATTGTACCGCTGCTGGGCACGGTTGCCGTGCGTCCCGGGCCGAAGCTGGTCTGGAATGCGACGGCGAGCATGCCGGTAGGCCTTTATGCCATTGTATCAACGCGCGATCCTGCCTTGGGCGATACGGTTCTGGCGCGAGTGCCCGAGGCATGGCGGGCTTTGGCAGATCGCCGGGCCTATATTCCGGCTGGTGTTCCCCTGATCAAGCGCGTTGCAGGCGTTCCGGGTGATAAGGTCTGTGCGTGGGGCTCGCGCATTTCGGTCAATAGCCGTCAGCTCGCCTGGCGCCTTGCCCATGATGCGCGGCAGCGCGCCTTGCCGTGGTGGGAAGGCTGTTTGACCCTACGCGATGACGCCGTGTTCCTGTTATCGTCTGATCCGTCCTCCTTCGACGGCCGATATCTGGGGCCGACATCGCGTGACGACATTCTCGGGCGGGCGAGGCTGCTGTGGGCGCGCTGAAGCGACTGCTGGCTGGGGTGGGGTTGTTGCTGTTGCTGGCATCGCCTGCGCGGGCAGGCGAGGAGGCGCGATGGCGAGCGATGATCGAGGAGGCCTCGGCCAGTTTCGGTGTGCCTGCAGCCTGGATCGAGCGCGTTATGACCATCGAAAGCCGGGGGCAGACCATGCTCAACGGGCGAGCGATCACCAGTCCGGCGGGCGCTATGGGACTGATGCAACTGATGCCCCGGACCTGGGCCGCCATGCGCGAACGTTTGGGGCTGGGCAGCGATCCCCATGACCCCCATGACAATATCATGGCAGGAACCTTCTATTTGCGGCTGATGTATGACCGCTTCGGTTATCCCGGCCTGTTCGGTGCCTATAATGCCGGGCCGGGGCGCTATGCTGCTTTTCTGGCAGGCGAGCAAAGCCTGCCGGTCGAGACAAGGTCCTATATGGCTGCGGCTAGAGCTGCGGTAGCGGGCCGAACGGGGGCGTCGCGTACAGCGGGAATGCCGATAGCAGGCAGCAGCCTGTTTTTTAGCGGTCGGGCAGATGCGGGGATTGATGGATCGCCAGACCGCGCGTCTTTGCTCTTCGTTCGCTCTTCGGCGGAAGCCGGTTTGAGGCGACAATGATGTATCGGGAAAGCTTCTTCAGCCGGGTTGCAATCCGTTCTTTGCCGGCCATTCACGGACCTGATCACTTAGAATTTCGGGCCATCCTACCCGGCGTGGCACCGGGCAGGACCACGCTCTAAGGCGCCTTGGCGCCCCCGGACCGCAGACATGCGTTCCGGCCCTTCGGGTGACGATCATTTGGCCAAAGGCAAGTAGGGTTGCTGTTGACGCCGCGCGGGCGCGCGGCGGCGTTTTTGTGGGCCTTCCCCTCGGAGCGCGGGTGGGCGGCGCGCCCTTCTGGACGGTCCCCGCCGGGCCGCAAGCCGGTCGTTCCTCCCGGCTCCTCCACTGCGTTGCGGCCGTGCCGGTGCAGCCCGGCTCGATGGTCCCGCCCTGACAGGCGCTGGTGCCGCCCACCCCCGCTCCGGGGGAAGCCAATGGGGTTTTGGGGTGGCGCAAGGAGGACACCATGCGTCAGGCAAGGAACATTAGTGCCATCCGCGAGGGCGAAGCGCCGCGCGGCGAAAACCGCAGCCAGCTTTATGATGAAGTTACGGCCAAGATTATTGCCCAGCTTGAGGCGGGGCGTTTTCCTTGGGTGCAGCCTTGGGGCGTGGCTGATGGCTCCGGATTGGGGCCGGCGCTTCCGCATAATGCGCTGACCGGACGAAACTATTCGGGCGTTAATGTCCTGCTGCTCTGGGGCAGCGTGATCGAATGCGCCTATCCCTCGCAGGGCTGGCTCACCTTCAAACAGGCCTTGGAAGCGGGCGGGAATGTCCGCAAGGGCGAGAAGGGCGTGACGGTGGTTTACGCCGACCGCTTCACCCCGCAGGCCGAGAAGGCGCGGGCGCATGAAAGCGGCGAGGATGCGCGCTCTGTGCCTTTCCTGAAACGCTTTACCGTCTTTAATGTCGCCCAATGCGAAGGGCTGCGCGAGGGGCTTTTTCCCGATCCCGAACCTTTGCCCGAACGCGAAATCGTGCCGCTGGCCGAGGAAGTCATTGCGGCATCCGGCGTTCCCTTTCGCATCGGCGGGGGCAAGGCCTTCTATGTGCCGTCCGCCGATTATGTGCAGGTGCCGCCGCAACCGGCCTTTTTTGAACAGATCAATTATTACCGCACGGCGCTCCACGAACTGACCCATTCGACCGGCCATTCCTCGCGGCTCGACCGCAAGATTGTCAATCCTTTCGGAAGCAAGGACTATGCCCGCGAGGAGCTTGTCGCCGAAATGGGATCGGCTTTTCTTTGCGCGGCCTTGGGCATCGTGCCGACTGTGCGCCATGCCGATTATCTCGGCTCATGGCTGGAGGTGCTGCGCGAGGACAATCGGGCGATCTTTCGCGCCGCGAGTCAGGCCAGCAAGGCTGCCGAATGGCTGCTGGCCCGTCATGCCGAATATAAGAGCGGCGGGCGCGCGGGCCAGCCGGATGCCAGAGAGCCGGATACCAGCCCGTTGGATGCCAGTCAGTCCGATTTGAACGCGACAGGCGAGGGGAGGGCGGCGGCATGAACCTCCTTCCCGATGCAATCCGCGTTGCGCTGGCGGTCAACTCGGCCCGCCATCGAGTGGCCCAGCGCGACGAACTGCCCGAGCCTGACCCGGTGCCCTTGCTCGAACTCTTCAACCCCTGCGGCGCGGCCACATGGCTGGCCAGCGAACTTGACGAGGATGGCGACACGCTTTTCGGCCTTGCCGATTTGGGCTTCGGATGCCCGGAACTGGGCTATTTCTCCCTGCGGGAAATTGCCGCCGTTCGCCTGCCTTTCGGTCTGCGGATCGAGCGCGACGAGGACTTTGCCAGCCGTCATCCGCTTTCGCTCTGGGCGCAGACCGCCCGCCAATTGGGTTCGATCACGCAGGCCGAAATCGCCCTGCGCCTGATCGGGTTTTGATCTGAATTCATGCCGCCAAGAGCGGCGACGAGCTTGGCGTGGGCCGATGGGAAGCAGTGTCTTTGCATCGGGACCACGACCTGACGCGGGCGGGCGTTTCCCGCTTCATCAAAACCGGTCCGCCACTCTTGGAAGGAACAGGCGGACCGGTACTCGCTTGGAGTAAGAGTCATGAAACTCGACTTTATCGAACTTGGCAAGCTTTGTGTCAGCAAGACCAATATGCGCTTTTCAAAGAAAGCGCCCGATGTCACCGACATCCTGCCGACCATGCGCCGCCATGGCGTCATCGTGCCGGTGCTGGTGCGCCAAAATGGTAGCCCCGAAACTTTCGAGATTGTCGCGGGCGCGCGGCGGTTTCATGCGGCCAGCCTGCTGGCCGAGGAACGCCGTGCGGCGGGGCAGGAGGTCGATCCGATGCCCTGCGCCATCCTCGAAAGCGGCGAGAATGCCGATGCCATCGAGGCCTCGCTGATCGAGAACAGCGCGCGTCTCGATCCCGACGAGGTAACCCGCTGGGAATGTTTTACCCGTCTGGTGCGCGAAGGGCGGGCCGTGGAGGAACTTTCCACCACCTTCGGCCTGCCCGAACTTGGCGTGCGCCGCATCCTTGCGCTGGGCAATCTGCTCCCGCGCATTCGCGAGGCCTATCGCAGCAAGGAGGTCGATGCCACCACCATTCGCCATCTGACCATGGCCAGCAAGAGCCGGCAAAAGGCATGGCTGGCGCTTTATGATGATCCCGATGCCTATTGCCCAACCGGCTATCAGTTGAAGCAATGGCTGTTTGGCGGGCAGTCGATCCCGGTCACCCATGCCCTTTTCGACACCGCCGACAGGAAGGGTATCGTTGCCGACCTCTTTGGCGAGGACAGCTATTTTGCCGATGCCGAAACCTTCTGGGCTGCGCAAAATGCTGCTATTGCCGAGCGCCGCGCGGTCTATCTCGAAGAAGGCTGGCCCGATGTGGTGATCGTTCCGCCCGCTGAACATTTCCACACTTGGGAGCATGAAAAGGCCCCCAAGCGCAAGGGCGGGCGGGTCTATATCGACGTGCGCGCCAATGGCGAGGTGATCTTCCACGAAGGCTATGTCACCGCCAAGGAAGCCCGCCGCATCGAGCGCGGCGAGGCGGTCAGCCCGGTGGCCAAACCCCCGAGGCCGGAAATGACCGGGCCGATGCAATGCTATATCGATCTGCACCGCCATGCCGCCTTGCGCGCTGCGCTGATCGATCACGGCGGGCTGGCTTTGCGCCTGATGGTGGCCCATGCCATCGCCGGTTCCTCGCTCTGGAATGTCCATATCGAGAAGCAGGCGACCCGTAATGATGCGATTGCCCAGAGCATCGAGAACAGCCGGGGCGAAGCCGATTTTGATGCGGCGCGGCGCAAGGCGATTGCCCTGCTCTCCCTCGATCCTGACGAGCCGACCGTCACCGGTCTGGGTAATGGTATGGGCAGCGATCTGGTCGTCATTTTTCTGCGCCTGATGGAACTCGGCGATGCTGATCTGCTTGCCGTCATCGCGGTGGTGATGGGTGAAACGCTGGCTTCGGGCAGCGCGATCATCGATGTGATCGGCCAGCATATTGCCATGGATATGGCTCCCTACTGGCAGGCCGACGATGCCTTTTTCGAGCTGGCCCGCGACCGTGAAGTGCTCACCGCGATGATGGCGGAAGTCGCGGGCGCGACCATCGCCAGCGCCAATGCGGGCGAAAAGACCAAGGTGGTCAAGTCGATCATCCGTGGCCATCTCGAAGGCACGGATGGGCGCGACAAGCGTGAGGGTTGGGTGCCGCGCTGGATGGCCTTCCCGCCTTCCGTCTATACCGCGCGCGGCGGTGTCGGCACGGTCGATCAGGCCGCACTGGCCGCCGATGCCAGCGCCCGGCGTGAATTGTCGGGGGATGGTGAGGGCGATGATTTGCCCGATGAACTGGCCGAGGATGACCTGCCGGGCGGAGAGGAAGATGCTCTCGAAGGGGGCGATGGTTCCGATGAACCGGAAAGCCCCGATGGCCCCGGTGAACCTGATGGCGGCGTGACGCTGGCCGCATGAGGCGCGGCGGGGATGGACGCTATCCCCGCCCGTTACTCTTGAAAAACCGGGCCGGTCCCCGCGCTCCCTTCGGTCCCGCGCGGCCCGTTCTCTTTCCCTTGAAAGGCGCTCTCTTTTCTTGAAAGGATAGTCCCATGGTTGACTGTGTTTCAGCTTCCATCACCGTTGGCGGCATTCTGTCGCCTGCCGATCTTGATGATTTTATTGAGCGTATCGCCGATCAGGAACTCTCGCTCGAATGGGATGGCGAGCCTTTTAGCGCTGCCGATTGCGTCACTGGCCAGCCACTCTCGCTTATGGCCCATGAAGTGCCATGGGGCCGGTTTGACGCGCTCGAAGACTTCTGCATCGAGCGGGGATTGGTCTTCACGCGCTGGTGCGGGGGTTGCGGTTCATGGGGGCCGCAACGCGCGGTTTTCCATGGGCAAGGCAAAGTCATGAACTACCTGACTGATGACGAGGATGAAGTCCTGCTCGACAGGGCGAAGGCAGGTGCTTTGGGCAGTTTCGAGGCCATCATGGCATGGTTTTCTCATGCCGACCTCACCGTTCCGCCACTGATGATCGCAGATATTGGCAAGGCTGAGGAGGAAGATCATGGCTGATTGCCGGGTGCAGGGCAGCTTTGCCTTTCGTGGCCAGCTTGCCGAGGCGGACCTGCTCGAAGCCGCGCATCGGTGAATTTGGCGGCGGCTGGTGCGCGGTCTTTGCCGACCATATCGAATCCGAAACGCCCCGCAGCGGCTTGTCGCGCGCTCTGGAAAATGCGCAGGCATCTGCTGATCGCGAACAGGCGGTCAGGGACGGATGATCGTCGTTCGCGCTAGGTAATGCATGGTGCGCCGCCCGATCCCCAAGGGGACCGGGCGGCGCTTTTATGATGAGTTTTTGAACTGGTTCGCCTTGTTTGAAGGTGTTGAAACATGCCTCAAAGCGGCTTGGCACCTTCGCATCGGCGCGGCATGATGGCACCATGCCCATGCCATTTCATGCCCAAGATAACGCTCGGATGAACCCGGTGACGGGCAGAATGACGGGCGTTGTAATCAGCGCCACACTGCCATGAGCGAGCGCGAGGAAGTTACTTTCACCGGCAAGGTCTGGGTCTGGCAGGCGCGCAGCGGCGAGAAGCCTATGCGCTGGTTTTTTGTCGGTATCGAGGGGGAAGCAGCCGCTCAGCTTAAGCTGGCTTCGCTGGGGCTGACGGCGGGTTTCGGATCGCTTCCGGTGCGCGCAACCATCGGTATGACCACATGGCGCACATCGATCTTTCCTCACCGCGAGACCGGCGGATGGCTTTTGCCGCTCAAGGCCGATGTCCGCAAACGCGAGCATATCGAGGAAGGCAGCGAGATCGAGGTGTCGCTTGTCGTCTGATCTGTCGCCGCCACAACGGGCCAAATCCTTGGCCCGATCCGGCAATGAACTTTGGCTGGAAAGCCAAGGACAGGCGATCTGCGCGCGGCGAGGAGGCGGTGATGAAACCGTGCTCACGCCGGGGGATCGCCTGATTGAAATCCTCTGGCTTGTGTCACGCGCTATGCGCAGCACCGGCGATCTGGAGGCGGCGCGGGCATGCAATCCTGCTTTTCTCGTGACCGGCCGGATGATTGCGAGCGATCTGGCCTTACCCCATGCCGCTGCCGCATTTTCCGGGACAGAGGCTGGGCTCGAACGTCTATTCTTCGATCTGTTTGACGATCTTTGTGCTGAATTACGCGAATATCAGGCGGCGGGCTGACAGACGCATCGGTGCCTTCCTTCCGCCTCAGGCCGCCTTGCCTTGTCTGCGGATCACGGTCCCCTCCTTATCGCACAGGCTGCAATGATCGCGCTCACGATCAAAGCCCCGCTCGACGGCCAGTTCGCCAAGGGTTGCCCGCAGATCGTCGGTAAGCGGCAGGGAGAGGCGATCCGCGATGCAGGATACACAGACCGGCGCAGGTGCCAGTCGCTCGATCAGTCGCCGGACGGTCAAGAATATCGCGCTCATCTGTTCCCCTTTCACGGGTCTGGAATGACGGCTTTTCTCGGCCTTTGAGATTCGCTCATTTCGCCCCGGCTGCCCAGGTGAGGCACCCCGATTGTCCACGGTTTTGCTCATTGCGATCTGCCGTCAAACCGCCTGCCGAGCGGGCTGTGACCTGGGACGGCCACGGCTTCGCGAAACCATCGCCGCGCCCTGATTTCCCCGGCCACGGGCAAGCCCGCAGCCTCCTCGCGCCCGGCTTCGCCTCTCAAATCAGCGCGCGGCTCCGGTCCTCCACTGCGTTGCGGCCTGACGGTTCGCGGCCCCGTTGCAGCCGTCCCTTTGGCACGCCCATCGCCCGGAAGCGGTTTTCGGGCGAAGACCAAGGAGATGACCAATGCCCGCAATCGGATATGTGCAACGCCTCGAAGATGGCAGCTTCAAGGGCCAGATTCGCACCCTCTCGGTGAGCGCCGAGATCACCATCATTCCCAATCGCGGCAAGACCGGGGAACAGCCCGATTATCGCGTTCTGGCCGGCGGCGTGGAACTGGGCGGCGGCTGGATCCGCACCGGTGAAGTGTCCCAGCGCGAATATATTCGCCTCTCGATGTCGGCTCCCGAATTGGGGCGGCGCACCCTTTACGCCAATCTTGGCCGGGCTGCCGGGCAGGATGACGATGACAGCTATGCGATCATCTGGAACCCCGGCGAATAAGGCAGTCGACCGGCCCCGCAACCTCCAGGGTTGCGGGGCCTTTTGCCCTGTCCGGGGCGCTCACAGGCTGTCTCGTCAGCCTTTGTCGGCCCGTCAAATTGGAGAGGTCCGGGGGGGGATGTCTGCTGCGGTCCGCCCATTATCCGGCGCCGCGCGCACCGCCTCAAGGACGACGGGGCCCACCATTTTTCGGGGGCGGGCGAGAGATAATTGCATCATCCCGGCCTCGCTCCGCCCCCGAAAAATCGTGACCCCCATCGCCGCTGGCGCGGCCGCTTTGCGGTCCTTGACCCGGCACGCGCGGCGCCGGGCACGCCTCCTGTCTTGCGACAATCAGGAGGCAGTCATGAGCATTGAACAGCATATCGAAGAGTTGCGCGCCGAGCTTTCGAACTGCCGGACGAAGCGCGAACGCGGGCGGATCATGGCCGAATTGGCAGCGGCAAAAGCGGAATGCGCGCGGCTTTTGACGCGCGATTGAGCGATCTAGAAGGCCTGCGGAAGGTTGCCGGAAGGGGCCTTTCGCGGGCCTTTTTCATGGTCGAGCGCCGGGGTGGGTATCAGGCCGGGCGGGGCGATGGTTTGTCCGATGCATGAGGGGATGATGGGCTGGAAGGAGGCAGGGAAAGGGAAGGCAAGATAGAAGCAAGATCTCTCGAGATCTTGCAAGTCATTGTCTGCACATCCTTTTTTGAGTTGAATTTACGAGACAGGCACTGGCGGGGGCGAGATAGTATTGATCTATGTTTATATAAATCAATGACTTGATGGCGATTTTGCGAGACGGCTTGCGGCTTTTTACAGCTATGGCATGATCGGCTGCGGGAGCGTCATTCCGGTGGGAAGGACGCAAAATGAGCGACGATTTCGAGCCGCGCCTCGGGCAAATCGGTGATCGCGGAAAGACTATTCGCTACCTCTCGCAGGTGGTGCGCGCGGCGCGGCGCGCCGGCCTGCGCGGACGGGGGCGTGGCGGACAGTTCGATGGCAGCAGGATCGGTCGGGGCGCGGCGCGCGCCCGGGTTCTGACCTCGGGCGATCCGCGCGCCGGCTTTCGCGCGCGTCGGGTGGTGGTCAAGACCCGACTCGTTATGCTGGCAGGGAAGGGGATAGCGGCAGCCAAGGCTCATCTGCGCTATATCGAGCGTGATGGCGTCACTCGCGAAGGCGCGCCGGGCAAGGCCTATGATGCGATTGTGGATTGCGCCGAGGGGAAAGCCTTTCTCGAACGCAGCGACGGAGACCGTCACCAGTTCCGTTTTATCGTCTCCCCTGAGGACGGCGATCAATATCCCGATCTCAAACCTTTCGTGCGCCAACTGATGGGGCGGATGGAGGAGGATCTTGGTACAAAGCTCGACTGGGTGGCGGTCGATCACCACAACACCGGTCATCCCCACAGCCATATCATCCTGCGCGGAAAGGATGAGAACGGGAAGGATCTGGTGATCGCGCGTGATTACATTTCCCATGGCATTCGCGAGCAGGCCAGCCGCATCGTGACGCTCGATCTGGGGCCGCGCACTGATCTCGAAATCGAGGAGCGTCTGCGGCATGACATGAATGCCGAGCGGCTGACATCGATCGACCGGGCTCTGCTGCGCAATATGGATAAAGAGCGGACGCTGGCTCTCGGTGATCGCGGAAATATCTCCCCAGCGCTACGGATGGGAAGGCTTCGCAAGCTCGAAAGCATGGGGCTTGCCGCGCCGCTGTCAGGCGACCGTTGGCAGCTTGCCGAAGGGCTGGAAAAGGTGCTGCGGCAGATGGGAAAAAAGGGCGATATCATTCGCACCATGCAGCGCGAACTCTCGGCGCGTGAGCTTGATCGCGCTCCAGCCGACCAGCGCATCTACCATCCATCTGGAGGCGCCACGCCAGTCGTCGGACGGCTGGTTATGCGAGGTCTTGCCGATGAACTGGCCGACCGCCATTACCTGCTGGTTGATGGGACCGATGGACGGACGCACTATGTTGCGATTGGCAGGGGAGATGCCGTTGATCCGATGGCCAAGGACGCGGTGGTGCAGATCGCGCCTAGAGGCGGCGGGGTAAGGGAGGCCGACCGGACGATCATGGCAGTGGCGCAGGCTGCCGGCGGGAGCTATTCCGTTGACGCTCATCTGCGCCATGGTCCGGCGGCGAGCGAGGCCTTCGCCCAGACCCATGTCCGGCGGCTCGAGGCGATCCGGCGCGGATCGCGCGATCTCGTACGTGAGGCCGATGGAAGCTGGATCATCACGCCCGATCATCTTGAGAAGGTCGCCGCCCATGAGGCGCGTCTCGACCGCGAACGACCTGTTACGGTCACCGTGCTTTCTGCCATTGCACCGGCGCAATTGACCCGTGCCGACGCTGCGACCTGGCTCGATCGCGAACTGACATCGAAGACGCCCGTTCCATTGCGTGAAGCTGGTTACGGGCAGGAGTTGCGCGGGGTGCTGGATGCACGGCGGCAATGGCTCGTCGATCAGCAACTCGCCGAGATCAAGGATGGCGCGACCCATTACAAGCCCGGGATGATCGAGGATCTGCGGCGACGTGAGTTGCTGCGGATGGCGGGGCAGCTTTCGCAAGAACTGGGGCTGAACTTCATGGAAGCGCGACCGGGCGAAAGGATCGAGGGGCGGTTGGCTCGCTCGGTCGAACTGACCGGTGGGCGGTATGCGCTGATCGAGCGGTCGAAGGATTTCACTTTGGTGCCTTGGCGTCCGGTGCTTGAACGACGTGTCGGTCAGGGCGTTTCGGGGATCATGCGAGAAGGCAGGATCGACTGGACCTTTGGACGCCAGCGCGGCGGGCCGGGTGTGTCGTAAGCGACCGTTGTCCCTTCGGATTTCCTAGTATCACCGCACCATGCGGGGATCGTAAAGCCACTTGCGCTGCTTGCTCGCAGTCACCCTTGCCGCATCGGGATGCGCCGGGTTGATCAGCACATTGGTTTCCTCAGGCACGATGACCGAAGGGATCAGCAATAGCGCCGAGCGGAGGCCATGCGCCCAGACTGTACCATATGCGATGCTGGCGCGCCCGGCCGGTTCGGCGTCCCAACCCACCGGCGCCGTTGCTGCGGTGATTACTTCGGCAGCAGCCCAAAGATCGTCGGGCACCGTGATCTGCACCAGATAGCGATTGAGCGGCAACCCGCCGGAATTCAGATGAACCACCGTCTCCAGGCAAGCCAGCGAGCGATTGCTCGCCGCATAGACGACGGCGACACCTTTCTCGTTCCAGCGGCCACCAGTGATTCTTGCCCCTTCACCCGACATGTCATCGGCCTCATAGTCCGGCGTATCCGTCGCAATACGCCAAAGCAATTGGCTCACGCATAGGCTCCGCTGCGGATGGTGGCGAGGGCATTCGAGATGATCGATTGCCCTTCCATCGTGTCGAGAAGGTCAATCGGTTGCCTGCCGCCAAGTGCTGGAAGCGGCTCGCGCAGCCAGCGCGACAACCATGCCGGGGCGTCAAACCCGGTGGGATCGCCCGACTCCGCAATCATCGTTTCCAGCTGGCCGACAAGCTTGGCGAGACCAACCACCCGTTCGCCTTCCTCAGCTGACAGATCCTGATCCTTGGCCGCCTTCTTGTTGACGGTCGCGGTCTTGAGGTTCAGGGCCTTGAAGATCACGCCTTGATCCACGTGCATTTCGCGGACAAGCAACTTGACCCTTTTGGCGGCCACGCCGGCCTTGATGAGGCTCACCCGATCCACCGGCGACGCGCTGTAGAGTTCCCGGTAGGCAAAACTCCGCCCATCCGACGCTACTCTACGATCCTGCTCTACAGTCGTTGCCATGCTTTGCTCCTTTGAGCGTTTATATAGCTCCTTTGAGCAAAATTGCAATCCAGCCTTGATCAATCGGCCTACAAGGAAGTTAAGACGTACCTATCGGCCCAAGATCTTCAGGAAACAACCCGCGCTGCCATGTGGCCGGGGTGAGATAACGCTCCCCCTCGATGTCCAGCCCTCTGATCCTTTCGGCAAGATAGCGCGCGATTTCGCAGGTCGCGGCCTGCCGCTTGCGCCGATCGCTATCGGTCAGCCCATCAAGCAGGGAAGGAGCCGCGACGGCGAGCGCGACTTCGAGGTGCAGCGACAGGATTTCATCATCGACTCGGATCATGGCAGCATGAGAACAAATATGGAACTTCAAGTCAATCGCAGACCGCCGCGGTACGGGAGTCGGCACAAAGGTGGCAATTGGCGACTCTGAGGTTCTAACACCTTTTCCAAAGAGCATGAGACTCTTGCCGGGCTGACAAATGTCTTTCCGGAGCCCATGTCATGACCCCCACAAAATTGCTTATCGGCCAGATTTTCATGGTCTTTGCCGTTGCCTTCGTCGGCATCTGGCTGGCCAGCGAATGGGCGGCATGGCGCCTTGCCTGGCAGGATGGGTTGGGCGCGCCATGGTTCATGCTCGGGCATGTGCCGGTCTATTACCCCTGGTCGATATTCCCGTGGTGGTATTATTTCGACGCCTATGCGCCGCACATTTTCAGCGAAGCCGGGATGATCGCGGGGACCAGCGGTTTTCTCGGCTTTGGTGCAGCGGTTGCGGGATCATTGTGGCGCGCCCGTCAGGCAAGCAACGTCACGACCTATGGTTCGGCGCGCTGGGCTGATCGCCGCGATATCAGGCGGGCGGGATTGCTTCGCGATGCGGGCGTCTTTCTCGGCTCGTTCGAGCAAAGCTACCTGCGTCACGACGGTCCTGAGCATGTTCTGGCCTTCGCGCCGACCCGTTCGGGCAAAGGCGTCGGCCTCGTCGTGCCCACGCTGCTGAGCTGGACCGGCTCGGCTGTCATCCACGATATCAAGGGGGAGAACTGGCTGCTCACGGCCGGGTGGCGCGCCACTTTCAGCCATGCCGTGCTGTTCAATCCCACCGATGCGCTTTCGGCCCGTTACAATCCGCTGCTCGAAGTGCGGCGCGGTGAGCATGAGGTGCGCGACGCTCAGAACATCGCCGATATTCTCGTCGATCCGGAAGGCGTGCTCGAACGCCGCAACCATTGGGAAAAGACCAGCCATTCGCTGCTGGTGGGCGCGATCCTCCATGTCCTCTATGCCGAGGAAGAAAAGACGCTGGCGCGGGTCGCGACGGTCCTCTCCGATCCGCAGCGCACTTTCGTTGCCACCCTGAAGCAGATGATGAGCACCAACCATCTGGGCACGAAGGAAAACCCTTGCGTTCATCCGGTCGTGGCCTCGGCCGCGCGCGAAGTGCTCAACAAGAGCGAGAACGAACGTTCGGGCGTGCTTTCGACGGCCATGTCCTTCTTGGGTCTCTATCGCGATCCGACCGTGGCCGAGGTCACTTCGCGCTGCGACTGGCGGATTGCCGATCTTGTCGAAGGTGTAACGCCGCTCTCGCTCTATCTGGTTATCCCGCCTTCCGACATCGCGCGCACCAAGCCGCTTGTCCGCCTGATCCTCAACCAGATCGGGCGCCGCCTCACAGAAAAGCTTGAAGGCGAAAAGGGGACTGCCCGCCGACACCAGTTGCTCATGATGCTCGATGAGTTTCCCGCGCTCGGTCGCCTCGACTTTTTCGAGACCAGCCTTGCCTTCATGGCCGGCTACGGCATCCGCGCCTTTCTGATCGCCCAGAGCCTCAACCAGATCGAGAAGGCTTATAGCGAGCACAACAGCATTCTCGACAATTGCCATGTGCGCATCGCCTTCTCGACCAATGACGAGCGCACCGCGCGGCGTATTTCCGACGCGCTGGGGCAGGCGACCGAGCAGCGCGCCATGCGCAATTATGCCGGTCACCGGCTTGCGCCATGGCTGGCACACGTCATGGTTAGCCGTCAGGAAACTGCGCGGCCCTTGCTGACCCAGGGCGAAGTCATGCAATTGCCCGCCAGTGACGAACTGGTGATGATCTCCGGCATGGCGCCGATCCGCGCCCGCAAGCTGCGCTATTTCGAGGATGCCAATTTTCAGGGACGCTTGCTTCCCGCCCCCCGGCTGGAGAGCGGCCACTATCGTGACGCTCCAGTCACTCGTGACAACGCATGGGCCGGACAGGATGCCCGCCCCGACGCCCGCCTGACCATGACCGACCAGTCGGCGAGCCATGACGACGACGAAGGCGGCCAGCAGCTTCAGCTTCATCCTTCCCTTGGCGAGGAAATGCCCAAGGTAGAAGAGCCTGTCCGTTCCGTTGATGCTTTGGGAATGGAGCGCGACGATGTCGATCCGGGGGCTGACAACCAGGCCATGGATCAGGCCCGCCAGCCCAGCGATCTCGTCCGCGCCCGCGCGATGAACGAAGGCGATGATCATGACATCGGATCAGGGCGCGATGCCCTGCCCGGCCTGTGAAGGGGAGGCAGGTCATGTCCTCCAAACGTGTGCGCTATCAGCTCTTTCTGCCCGAGGATCTGAGCCAGAGGTTCGAGGCTCTGGCGGCAAAGCCCGGTGCGTCCAAATCGGGCGTCCTGACCGATGCTCTGACCGAATGGCTCAACCGGCAGGCCGCCAGCGAACTCGAGGTCCGGTTTGGGCAGCGGCTTGATCGCATGTCGCTGGCGCTGGGCCGGATCGAGCGTGACGGTCATGTGCTGCTGGAAAGTCTGGCGCTCTTCATCCGCTACGAATTGATGGTCCAGCCTCCGCTTGCCGAGGGTGACGACGCTGCCCGTGCGCTGGGCCGAGATCGCTTCAACGCTTTTGTCCGGCGAGTTGGGGAAGCCATGGCCCAAGGACAGCGCAGCCTCGGCGCTGATCGTACGGAGGGCAAACGGCCATGACTGGCACCGCCCCCGATATAGCCGCCCAGCGCCGCCGCGCCATGCTGAGCAGCGCGATGGGGCCTTCAATCGCCGATGCCCTGACCGATCCTCTGGTAGTCGAGATCATGGTCAACCCCGACGGTCGCCTCTGGCTAGACCGGCTGGGGCAGGGGCGGGTCGATACCGGCATCCTGTGCGACCCGGCCCAAACCGAACGTATCATCCGCCTCGTCGCCAGCCACGCGCGAAGCGAAGTCCATGCAGATGCCCCCATCGTCTCGGCCGAACTGCCGCCCCATGGTGAGGGCGCAGGCGAACGCTTCGAGGGCCTGCTGCCCCCAGTGACGCAGGCGCCATGTTTCGCCATCCGCAAGCCGGCGGCACGGATCCATCGCCTCGCCGATTATGTCCGCGATGGCATCATGGATGAACCCTTGGCCCGTACCCTCGTCGATGCCGTGGCCGAGCGCCGCAACATTCTGGTCGTCGGCGGCACCAGTTCGGGCAAGACCACGCTCGCCAATGCGCTGCTTGCCGAGATGGCCCATCTTGAGGAACGGGTGATCCTGATTGAGGACACGCGCGAGTTGCAATGCGCGGCTGCCGACACGGTCGCCCTGCGAACACGGGCGGGCCATGTCACCATGGCCGATCTGGTACGCTCGACGCTGCGCTTGCGCCCCGACCGGATCATTGTGGGCGAGATCAGGGGCGCCGAAGCGCTCGACATGCTCAAGGCCTGGAACACCGGGCACCCCGGCGGCATCGCCACGGTCCATGCCAATAGCGCGGTATCGGCGCTCCAACGCATCGAACAGCTGGTGCAGGAAAGCGTCGCCACGGTGCCGCGCGCCCTCATCGCCGAGGCGATCAACCTCATCATCTTCATCGCCGGACGCGGCCATGCCCGCCGCGTCGAAACCGTCCTGCGCGTCAACGGGCTGAGGCCCGATGGCGCCTACGACCTCGCCGCACTCGCGCGAGACCTTCCACCCCAGCCTGCAATTCCAACCCAAGGAGATAAGTCATGACCAAATCGCATGCCTTCAACCTGCGCCCTGTCTTTCTGACCGGCACCACGCTTGCCTTCTCGCTGTTGCTGACGAGTCCCGCTTTTGCCTCTGGCACCGGCATGCCCTGGGAGACCCCGCTCAACAATATTCTGGAATCCGTGCAAGGCCCGGTTGCCAAGATCATCGCGGTGATGATCATCATCACCACCGGCTTGACACTGGCCTTTGGCGAGACGGCGGGCGGTTTCCGGCGGCTGATCCAGATCGTCTTTGGCCTTTCCATCGCCTTTGCCGCGTCGAGCTTCTTCCTCTCCTTCTTCAGTTTCGGCGGCGGAGCGCTGGTCGGGTGAGCGATGCTGACACCCATCCCGAGGGGTTCGAGGCGCCGATCCATCGGTCGCTGACGCAGCCTATTCTGCTGGGCGGGGCTCCGCGCGGGCTGGCCATCGTCAATGGGACGCTGGCCGCCGCGCTGGGCCTCGGCCTCCAGCAATGGATCGCGGGACTGGTTGCATGGGCTCTGGGCCACACGCTCGCGGTCTTTGCCGCGCGGCATGATCCCGATTTTGCCGCCGTACTGATGCGCCACCTTCGCCAGCGAGGATATTTCTCATGCTGAATCTGCGCGAATATCGCAGCCGCGCCGACCGGCTCGCCGATCATCTGCCATGGGCCGCGCTGGTCGCGCCGGGCGTGGTGCTCAACAAGGATGGCAGTTTCCAGAAGACCCTGCGTTTTCGCGGGCCGGATCTGGAATCGGCGACACAGGCCGAACTGGTCTCGATCACCGCGCGGGCCAACAATGTGCTGCGCCGCTTCGGTTCGGGCTGGGCGCTCCATATCGAGGCGCAGCGCCGCGAGGCCCTGTCCTATCCGCAAGGGAGCTTTCCCGACGCCGCCTCATGGCTGGTCGATGAGGAAAGGCGTGCGGGGTTCGAGGCCGAGGGCAGCCATTTCGAGAGCAGGACCTATCTGACCCTGACCTTCCTGCCCGCGCCCGATCAGATCGACCGGGCAGGGCAGGTGCTGCTCGAACGGCCCGAGGAAAGCGCCGGGCGCGACTGGCGGCAAGGCCTTGCCCGGTTCGAGGCGGAGGTCGCACGGGTGCTCGACTTGCTGGCCGGCTTCATGCCCGAGATCGCCGCGCTCGACGATGCCGAGACGCTGACCTATCTCCATGGCACGATATCGACCCGGCAGCACGTCGTCGCGGTCCCCGAAGTGCCGATCTATCTCGACGGGTTGCTGGCCGATACGCCGCTCACCGGCGGGCTCGAACCGATGCTGGGCGAGGCGCATCTGCGGACCGTCACGATCCTCGGTTTTCCCGGCAGCAGCCAGCCCGGCATGCTCGATGCGCTCAACCATCAGGACTTTGCCTATCGCTGGGTCACCCGCTTCATCGCCCTCGACAAGACCGAGGCGACCAAGGCGCTGACGAAGCTGCGGCGGCAATGGTTCAACAAGCGCAAGTCGGTCACCGCCATGCTGCGCGAGGTGATGTACAATCAGCCTGCGCAATTGATGGACAGCGATGCTGACAACAAGATGGTCGACGCTGATCTCGCGCTTCAGGCGCTGGGCGGCGACCATGTCGCCTTCGGCTATCTCACCACCACGATCACCGTGATGGATATCGACCGCAAGCGCGTCGAGGACAAGCTCCGCACCGTCGAACGCATCGTCAACGGTCTGGGCTTCACCTCCATCCGCGAGGGCATGAATGCTGTCGAGGCCTGGCTCTCCAGCCTGCCGGGACAGGTCTATGCCAATGTCCGGCAGCCGCTGGTCCATACGCTCAACCTTGCTCATCTGATGCCGCTCTCCTCGGTCTGGGCGGGACCGGCGCGCAATGAGCATCTGGCGGGGCCACCTCTGCTTCAGGCCCGCACCAGCGGATCGACGCCGTTTCGCCTGTCCACCCATGTCGGCGATGTCGGCCATATGATGATTGCCGGGCCCACCGGGGCGGGCAAGTCCGTGCTGCTGGGCCTCATCGCCCTGCAATTCCGCCGCTACCCCGACAGCCAGATCTATATTTTCGACAAGGGCCTGTCCGCGCGTGCCGCCGTGCTGGCCTGCGGCGGATCGCATCATGCGTTGGGGCTGGGCGGTATCGACGAGAGCAATGAAGGCGGAGAGGGCGCCATCGCATTCCAGCCTCTGCGCCACATCACCCGCCCTGACGAACGAGCATGGGCGGCGCAATGGATCGGCGCGCTGCTGGCTCACGAGAAAGTGCTGGTGACACCCGAGATCAAGGACATGGTCTGGTCGGCGCTCACCAGCCTTGCCGGCGCGCCCGCGCCCGAGCGCACGATGACCGGGCTTACCATGCTGCTCCAGTCATCCATGCTGCGTTCGGCCCTGTCGCCCTATACGCTTGAGGGGCCTTTCGGCGCTCTCCTCGATGCCGCCCGCGACGATCTGTCGTTCAGCGACTTTCAATGTTTTGAGACCGAAGCGCTGATGGGACAGGCAGGTGCCATTGCCCCGGTGCTGACCTATCTTTTCCACCGGCTCGAAGCGCGGTTCACCGGGCGGCCCACGCTGCTTATCCTCGATGAGGCATGGGTCTTTCTCGACCATCCGCTGTTTGCCGCGCGGATCCGCGAATGGCTCAAGGTGCTGCGCAAGAAGAATGTCTCGGTCATCTTCGCGACCCAGAGCCTGGCCGATATTGCGCAAAGCACCATCGCACCCGCCATCATCGAAAGCTGCCCGCAGCGCATCTTGCTCCCCAATGACCGCGCCATCGAGCCGCAGAGCCGGGCAAGCTACGAACGCTTTGGTCTCAACAGTCGCCAGATCGAACTGATCAGCCGCGCCACGCCCAAGCGGCACTATTATCTGCAATCCTCGCGCGGCAATCGCCTGTTCGAACTGGGGCTGGGGCCGGTTGCGCTGGCGCTGGCCAGTTCCGCCGATCCAGCGACGCAGCGGCTGATCGACCGTCTGCTGGCCGAGCACCCCCGATCCGAGTTTGCCGCCCGCTTTCTGGCCGAACGAGGCCTGCCCTGGGCCGCTGCCCTGCTCAAGGAGCACGCCGCGCCCTGACCATCATTCCCAAACGCAAACCAACGGAAAGGAGAAGTTCCATGTCTTCTGTTTCGCCCAACCCCCGCGTCAAACTTCGCTTCAAACCCCATCTCAAACCTATCTTCATCACCGCGACCACGATGCTGGCGAGCGCCGCCCTGCTGATGACCCGGCCGGTGCAGGCGCAATGGACGGTCTTTGATCCCAGTAATTACAGCCAGAACATCCTGACCGCCGCACGCACGCTCCAGCAGATCAACAACCAGATCACCATGCTGCAAAATCAGGCGCAGAGCCTGATCAATCAGGCGAAGAACCTCTCGACCGTCTCTTTCCCTGAATTGTCAGCGATCGGTCAGACCCTGACGCAAGTGAACCAGTTGATGGCGCAGGCCCAAAGCATCGAGTTCAAAGTCGCCCATGTCGACAGCCAGTTCAAGGCGATGTTCCCCACCAGCTTCAATCAGGCGCTGACCTCGAGTCAGCAGGTAACGGCGGCGCGCGCCCGGCTCAGCAGCTCGATGGCGGCCTTCCAGCAGACGATGACCGTGCAGGCGCAGATCACCGAGAACATCGCTTCAGACACGGTCAATCTCTCGGCCCTTTCGAGCCGCAGCCAGAGCGCGCAGGGCGCCTTGCAAGCAACGCAGGCGACCAACCAACTGCTCGCGCTCATCGCCAAACAGCAGCTCCAGCTCCAGGCGATGATGGCCGCGCAGTTCCGTGCCGAGGCCATCGACCGGGCCAATCGCACCCAGTCGCAATCCGATGCGCAGGGCGCGACCGCCAAATTCCTCGGATCCGGCACGGCCTACACGCCATGAGGGCACCAGCTATGAAGTCGGCCCCAAAGAGGCCGACCGCAGGGCGGCGGGCTTAGCCTCCCCCCACCGTCCGCCTTGTCGCGGGGTCTGTTCCCGATGCTCCCCGGACCCCGCGGCCTCTTTGCCAGCCACGCTTCTCCCTCCCGTCAGGACACATCAGGACAAATCAGGACATAAGCGCCATGAACAATCTCAACATCATCGACGATTTTCTGAGCGGCTTCTCGACCTATCTCGACAGCGGCTTTGGTCTGCTGGGCGGAGATGTCCATGCGCTGAGCACGGTGCTGATCGGTATCGATGTTACGCTGGCCGGGCTGTTCTGGGCGCTGGGCGGTGAGGATGATGTGCTCGCGCGCTTCCTGCGCAAGATCCTCTATGTCGGCGCCTTTGCCTATATTATCGGCCACTTCTCCGCGCTCTCGACCATCATCTTCAAGAGCTTTGCTCAGGCCGGGATCACCGCCGGGGGCGGCACCATGGCGGCGAGCGACCTGCTCAAGCCCGGCAAGCTGGCGGGCACCGGTTTCTCGGCGGCCTGGCCTTTGCTCAATCAGGCCAGCGAGATGCTGGGCTTCACCAGCTTCTTCGACAATTTCCTGACCATCGTCGTGCTGCTGATCGCCTGGGCCATCGTGATCCTCGCCTTCTTCATTCTGGCGGTGCAGCTCTTCATCACCATCCTCGAATTCAAACTCACAGGGCTGGCGGGTTTCATCCTTGTGCCCTTTGCCCTGTGGAACCGCACCAATTTCCTCGCCGAGCGCGTGCTGGGCAATGTGGTCACCTCGGGGATCAAGGTTATGGTGCTCGCCGTCATCGTCGGCATCGGCTCGACCTATTTCGGGCAGTTCACCAATGCGCTTCAGGGGCAGGAGCCCGATATAGCGCAGGCGATGAGCCTTGTGCTCGCCAGCCTTGCTTTGCTGGGCCTTGGCATCTTCGGTCCCACCATTGCGAGCGGTCTCGTCGCCGGGGCGCCGCAGCTTGGCGCCGGATCGGCGATGGCCACCGGCGCGCTGGCGGCGGGTGGCCTTGCTGCGACCGCAGGTACCGGTATCGGCGCGGCGCGGGGGCTGGCGGGCGCTGGTCTGGGCGCGGTCCGCGCGGGCACGTCGATGGGGTCGGCCACCGCCTCAGCCTACCGCACCGGCCAGCAGGAAGCGGGTGCCGGCACCGTCGGCGCCGGGCTGCGCGGCATCTACAATGCCGCGCGCGGCAGCATGGCCGGAACTTCAGCAGGGCAAGGTGCGGGGCCTTCAGGCACCGCCGGTGATGGTGACGCCAAATCCGGCCCGTCTGCCAGCAACTCTCAAGGTCAATCCGGAAGTGCGCCGGGCAGCGAGGCTGCCCAAGGCAACAGCGATGCCATGCCCGTTTGGGCGCGCAAGCTGCAATCCCGCCAGAACGCTCGTCATCGCCGGCAGATGATCACCCATGTGCTGCAGTCGGGTGATCGCGGCGGTCACGGCGCCAATCCCGACATCAAGGAAAAGGAGGACTGACATGATGCCGTTCAAACGCGCGGTCCAGCGTTACGGACAGACACCGCAAGCCGAAACGCCCTATCACAAGGCCGGCCAGCTCTGGGATGAGCGGATCGGCAATGCCCGTGTGCAGGCGGCCAACTGGCGCCTGATGGCCTTTGGCACGCTGACGCTCGCCAGTGGGCTGGCTATGGCGCTGGTCTGGCAATCGCTGCAAAGCCGGGTGGTGCCCTATGTGGTCGAGGTCGATCGCCTGGGCGAGGCGCGCGCGGTTACGCTGGCGCAGAGCGCCTATCAGCCTACCGATCCGCAGATCGCATGGTTTCTGGCTCGTTTCATCAAGGATGTCCGTTCGCGCTCGCTCGATCCGGTGCTGATGCGGGGCGACTGGCTTCAGGCCTATGATTTTGTCTCGCCGCGCGGCGCGCTGTTCCTTGGCGACTATGCCCGCGCCGATGATCCCTTCGCCAGGGCGGGCGAGAAGACCGTATCGGTCGAGGTGACCAGCGTGGTTAGGGCCTCGGATCGCTCGTTTCAGGTCAAATGGACCGAAACCACCTATGAGCGCGGCAGCCTTGTGGGCAGCACGCGCTGGACCGCGATGGTTTCAGTGGCGCTCAAACCCCCCAAGCAGGCCGACATTCTGCGCAAGAATCCGCTCGGCCTCTATGTCGATGCCATCGACTGGAGCCGCGAACTCGACAGCGCGGCGGATCGTCCGGCCCCCGGCAATCCTGCCGCGCCTTCTGCCAACTCTCGCTTCCAAGCCGCCGCCGTGCAGCCCGATGCTGGCTCCCCGGCCGCCATGATCCCTCAAACGGAGAACCGTCCATGAAGACCTTGTTCCTTGTGGCAAGCCTGCTTGCCGGTGCCGCTGCGGCCATGGCGGCCTCTCCTAATCCCGCTGCTCCGCCAAAGCCCACTCCAACGCAGGCGGCCACCGCGGCGACGCAGGCGACAGGGGCTCCAAAGCCTGCTCTCAAGCCAGCGGCTACTAAAGCCGCACCTGCTCCATTGGCTGCGCCAGCCATGCCCGCCAAGCCTACTATCACCCGGCCTCATCGCCGCGCGAAGCCACGTCTCACGCCTGCCGAATGGCGGGTGCAGGCCGCGAACCAGAATGCGATGCAGGAACCGCAGGTTCAGGGCTTCATGAATGCCCTGCTGGACTTGTAACGGATTTGTGCCGGTCACCTATCTCACTATGCCACCTTGGCCTCGAATGCGAGGGGGCTGATGCCGCCCAGATATGAATGGCG
>NZ_JBWBQS010000025.1:0-61209 GCF_056279125.1 Novosphingobium sp. Sphag1I
TTGGACTCCTTCTGGAGTCCAGAAAGAGACTCCTTAGCGGAGGTCCATCAGCGCCAAGCCTGAATGCCGCAACACGCCCGAGGGCGGACGCTTACTTTTGATCGAATCATAGACTGCCTTGCTATCTGTGCCTGAAGGGGTGACCAGCTTCGCTATGGACGATAGCTTTTTCCCGGTATTTCCATAGCCGACTTCGTCAAACGGATTGCTACCAGCCGCGCACGAATTCCCGTCGTGGCCGAGAAGTTTGTTTATCCGAATGCCGACCACTCCTTTGCCGGCATCCCAGCCTTTAACGATCTCGCGGATTACCCAAGGGCGGCTCGCTGTTTCAGAACCGACAAGCACCACCACACAGCTCTTGCCGTACATGTTGTCATCGATCCATTTTTCGATGGAGGCCTTGCCCTTCCGCTTGACCTCTTCCCACGCATTCGCGGTGCAAAGAGTCTGCCCTTCAAGAGCACCGATGTTACGCACTTGCTGGGTGCGCCAAAAATCGTTCGCGAAGTGAAAACTGAAGAAAACGCGCCGCGCCATAAGGCCCCCTTTTGTTCTCCGGTCTTCTACAAGCCCAGCCTTTGTTTCGCCAGTGAAATCGATCCTGAAATGATCTGCTCGCGAATGAAGTGCGGTAATTGAGTCCAAGCGGATTCATCCGGCAATCAGGCGTCGCTGCGCGACGCGAGTGACGGGCCGACCACCGCCAGCTCTTTGGGTTAGCGCGGCGGTCGGCCCGTCACTCATCGCGAGCAAAAGAGACAGTCTCTGAAGCCGGACCTAACGAGCAACTATGCCGTCCCAGGCTGATGCTCGGCAAAGTCGCGTTAGTCAGGACATTGGCGAGGATCGAATAATAGGGCGGCCAGTGCTTGAAGCGCTTGGGCACGTAGCGGACGACCTCGTAGGGAATTCCGCGCGCGCGCATCCATGCGGCGATCATCCGCTGATACTCGTAGGTCTCGGGCTTCTCGGCGCCAGGATCGGCGCTCAGCACCAGGTCGGGCGCTTCTCCGCGCGCCTCGAGCTCGATCAGGAGCGCCGTGGAATCGACACCGATCCCATAGGCCAAGACCACGGGCGGCGGGGCGGCGACCAGAATGGTGTCGACCACTCGCCTGTTGTTGGGGATGTGCATGGGAATCTCGACCTCGATCGCGGCCCATCGCCGCAACCCTCAAGATCCCCCTCCCCTCATTCCCGGCCGGCTGCGCGGTCCTCGGCCTCGACGGGAAGACCGAACTGGAACGCCGGATGCGCCAATGGCAGGGCCTTTGGATAGGGCAATCGCGGCAACCCGCGGCCGTGCCGGCGGGCTTCGCGCGTGAGCTCGAAGCAATAGGCGTAGAGACCCGGCTGCTGATGGCGCACGAGATGGCGTTCGCGTTGCAGCCGCCAAAGCCATGTCGCAGGCGTCTCCCCGAACTCCGGCCTGGGCAGGCCAAGCGAAACGAGCTGGTCGATGGCTCCGGCATGGCCTCGCTCGCCCAGGCGGATCTTCGAAAGCGTGCGGCCGGCGATCGTCGTGTCGCCGGCGCGCAGGACGGTGCGCGGCCTCGTAATGGCGCGGTGCGCCGCCGAGAGCGCGCAATAGACGCGGCCAATATGCCCGGCGCCTGGGTCGCTGTACGAAACCACGGCCTCGATGCCGGGCTTCTCACGGCGCAGATGGCGAAACGCCCGCGCGACGAAGAAGCTCTCCCCGTTCTGGGGTACGGCATCAGTCAGGATCAGCCGGGCGAGTACGCAGCCGCGGAGTGGATCGGCAAAGCCGGTATGCCGTGTGATCACGGCCCCGGTGGCCGGAACGGCGAAGACGGCGACGCCTTCCAGGACTGCCCCGGCGCCATAGAGCCCGACCGCGAGCTGCGCGGCCGGATAGGTCGGCAGATAATGATGGCGGGCGATGAAAGCGCGCGCGACATCGTGCCCGATGATCTCGACGGAATAGGATCTGGGATCGATGACCGTGAGATCGCGGGCCCAGTGCGCCCGGCGCTCGCGCCAGCGCTGGCTGCGGGTCGTTTCCATGTTTTGGATCCTCGGGTCTTAGCGAGCGGCAAATCTCGTCGCCCCGCCAAACAGGCGGAGCGCCCGCGCCATCTCGACGCGCAGCCGGGCCTTGCTGCCGACGATGAGCGTCGGCGCGAGGGGTTTTCCGCCGGGGTCGATGAAGCCGTGCGCGGGGGTGCCGTCCTGTTCGATCGAGACGAGATGCCCCTTGCCGGGCGCCGGCCCCTGATAGCACGCCGTCAGCTCGCCCAACTTGGCAGTGAGGCCCTTGGTCGCCTTGGACCAACGGATGTGGCCGGCGCCGACATTGCTCCCGGTCTCACGGCCTCGGTCCATCCAGAACTTCGCGTGCGCCTTGACCTGCAGCGGCGTGTTGCGCGTGCGTTCGCGATTCCGACAGGTCGGCAATGCGGCCGAATGGGCGTCGAGAACCCGCAGATATTCGCCGTGCAGGGCAACGAGGATGTCCTCGACGTCGATGCCCGCGAAGAGCGCGCGAAGCCGGTCCTCTTGCTCGGGACTGGCAATGAGCTCGTCGGCCCGCGCCGCCGTCAGTTCCTCGGCCTCGGGCAGCGCGGTTACACCGGATATGAAGCCCTCGGTGGCGGTGAGAATGATGGCGTGACCGCCGCAGCGGCCGCCCGTCTCACGATAGCGCTCCAAAATATCGCCTCGGCCGAGCGCCGCCGCTGGGTGATCGCCGAGAATGAGGACCCGCCGCGACCATGGCGTCGGTCGGGGCCGGTCGCTGGGTTTCGGCCAGTCCGACGGTAGCGAACGCGCCGCAACCTGCGGTTGCACCGGGGCGGGCGATCGTTCGGCAGCGAGATTGGCCCGGCGCGCCGCGTCGAAGAGATCGTCAACGTCGCCGCCGCCGTCGGCGAACCCGCAGTCATAGGCCGGGCGTTCTGCGGCCTTGGACGGCGAGCGATGATTCCAGCCTACGCGGGCCGCATACCAGCCGTCGGCATAGCGGATCGCGAGATTCCAGTCATAGCCATAGCGATCGCGTCCACGCAAAATCGCCGCATCGCGCTCATCGCCGCGTCCTGAGACGGCGCGCTCCTCGGTGAAGCTGAAATTGCGCGCCTGGCGCTCGGCCTCGCTATGCGCGGCGATCGCGTCGTTGACGGGCTTCATCGCCTGGACGCGCGCGCGGGTGCGCGCCATGCGATCTTCAGGTGAAGCCGTCGGCGCCAGGTCCGGAAAGTCGCGCCAGGCTTTCGCGATCGCTTCGGCATGTTCGGGTGCGCGGCCGCGGGCCAGCCAGGTGGCAGCCGAACAGGGGTCGAACTGCGGGATTTTTTCGACATGGGTCATGTGCTCGGCCTCCGTCGAGATCAGGCGAAGAGGCGCATTGGCTGTTCGACCGGCGTCGCGAGACGAAGATCGCGCCGCAGACGGTCGGCGAAACGATCGGGCGCCATGAGATCGTTGACCGATGCCCAGTGATTGCGCTCGCCGCAGTGATCATCGCGGCCGCGAACCCTGCGATAGAGGACTTCCCGACCCGGGCCCGAACAACCCAGCGAGAGCTGCACCCATGCCTCCTCGCCATGGAGCGTGATTTCGCCGGAAACCGCAGGGCCGCCCTTGCTGGAGCGGATGTCATAGGTTCCGTCGCATAGACCCAGCGCGTCGGCGAGGCGCCGCATTGCGGTGCGGCCCTCCGAATGAAAGAGCCGCTTGGCGGCCTCGTCATGGCTCACGCCCCGATAGGCAAGGTTGCGCAGGACCGGCGTTCGGCGGATTTCGGCGATCTGGTCCATGCAGGTGCGCCGAAGCTCGAGATTGGACGGACGATCTTCGCACACTGCGCTGAGGTGGCGAACGAGCAGGATCACGGCGGGATCGGTTTCGGCGTCCTTGCCGGCGTTGCGGCAATCCTTGATCGCGGCTCCGATCGCGTGGAGGGTGGTGCCGACGGTGATCAGCGCGCTGGGGTCGAGCGCCTGCTGGTGGCGCATGGCGACGTCGTAGGTCATGGGATGGCCCTCCGGTCTTGAGCGAAAATCCGCTCAAACGGCCCTCTCCCCCTCCCCTTTCTCCCGTGGCCGGCCTCGGGCTCGACCGAAGATTCAAGCAGCGATCGGTAGCGGGATCGGCACGGCCTGCCCGGTGGCGATATTGATGAAGGCGCCCGCGTGGCCGATCGATCCGCGGCCAACGAGATCGAAGAGAAGGGCCAGCGCGTGGCTCGCCACCACCCGGTTCACGAAAAGCGACTGGCGCTCGAGGGCTTCGGCCATCGAGCACGACGGCGCGTCGTCGTCAGGCAGGCTCTCATTCGCGACCTCGGGGAAATATTCGAGGACTGTCGGGAGGATCTGGTGCCCGGCCTCGGGCTCAGCGTTCGGGCAACCGATGATATATTGCCCGTCGCCAGCGCGGTTGCCGAGATCCAGCCAATAGGCCGGCGCATTCCTGGCCGAGGCGATGGCCGCACCGACGCTCCGGCGCGCCGATGCGGTATCGACACAAGTGATGACAATGTCGGTGCCGTCGAGCTTCGCGGCCTCGGGTGCCCGACCATGCACCGCCGTCCAGGCCAGACCGTGGGCGATATTGATTCGCTCGGTCAACGTCCGGGCCTTCGAGTTGCCGATGTCGCACCTGAAGAAGGGCTGCCGGCCAAGATTGGCCTCGCTGACGATATCGTCGTCGACGACGGTTACATCGAGCGAACGCGACGAAATCGCCCGTAGCGCTGTATCCAGCGAGGCGAGCCCCATCAGCATCTGCGCGCCGTTCCCGCCGCATCCCACAAGCACGATTTTGATCGCGCGGTTGCCGAGCGCCGCGGGCAGATAGTGGCGAAGGGGCGTCTCAGAGGTCATGATCGTCTCCTGAAAAAGGGCTTCGCGGCAGCGGAAGGAACATCCCTCCGGCGCACAGTCGCGAGGCAAATGCGGGGCCGTCCGTATGACCCAGACGTCCGACAACCAGGGCGATCTTGGTCGCGTGCGCGTCGTCCGCGTCGTCGGTTGCGCTGAAGAAGGCCGCGCCGTGCCCATGGCTATGAATGTCGCAGATGAGGTGATGGTGCGGCGGCAGCGCAGGCGGACGATAGGTGAGGTGTGACGGCGTCGCGCGGTCGATCTGGGGGAAGTCTACCCAGAATCGCCGATTAGCCTCATCCCAGAGGATGAAGGCGGCGGCCTCGTTAGGCAGCGCGGCGCGAAAGTGCTCGAGGACTTGCCGCAGCAGCTCCGCCGGTATCAAGCCGCAGCGCAGGTTCGCGCGGCGAACTCCAATGCTCCCGTAGGGCAGGTAGGCCGGAATGGGCGGTGTCACGGGCAGATCCAGAGCCAGCCAGGCCCGGCGCAAGATCAGGCAGACACCATCGCGGCCGATTGCGAGGCAGCTGCCTGCTCGGGCTTCGCGAATGGCCTCGATCGCGGGTGATCGCCCATCCGGCGGCACGGGATAGCAAGGCGCCTCCGCCAGTACCGCGGCGGCGGTCGGGTCTTCGGCGAGGGCAGTCATCGGCCGGACCTTCCGTAGATGAGGTCGCCGAGCGTCACCGGGTCGGCCTTGACGGCGCCTCGCGGGGCGGATTGGCGCCGATCGCCGAGGAAGGGCCTCAAGCGTTTGACCGGGAAGCGGGTCGCGCGGGTCGCCGCGAGATTGTCCCAGAGACGCACGAGACCGCCCTTCCCTGTGATCGTCAACTCCTGACCCGGATTCGGATGGGTCGACCAGGAGTCGAAAAGCGCGCGCTCGAACTGGGGAATGGCGGACACATCCAGCGATGTCGGCTTCGGAATGTTACCCCAGCAGAGGGAACCGTTGAGGAAGACGTTGAGGATCGGCGAGTGAAGCAGGACGGTTTCGGCCGCGGGCCGCGCGCTCCGCTCAAGCGCATAGACACCAAGCCGGCGCCGTGTGGCGACAAGGACGTGTGCCGGATAGGCAACCGGGACGATCGCGCGGCCGCCAAGTGCACGCAGTCCAGCCAATTTCGCCGAGAGGTCGAAATAGGCCGGCCTCACCTGTGCGGGCACCCACCAGACCAGCAGGTCGGGATGGGCGACCAGTACGGTTTCGGGGAGAATTTGCGGCGGGGCGACGCGGCCGAGTGCCTGCGACCAATGCCGCAGATGCGCCCGGGTCAAAGGCGTACCAGCGGCGATGGTCGGCGCGCCGATGGCGTCGTGCTCGATCTGGTGGATGCTGGCGAATGCCTCGGCATCTTCGCCAGGGGTAAGATGCGAGCCGAGGCCGCGAGCCCCGTCGCTTCTGTAGAGCAGGATGGCGTTGGTCAGCACCATGCCGCCTGCGGTTCGCTCGAACTGCACGCAATGATCGGTCATGTCGGCCTCGCTATTCGGGATGATAGAGTTCGATGAGATGCTTGGCGGCCCGCAGCAGCCGCGCGCCGGCGGCGAGTGACGCAAGCCAGACATCGATCGCGGTGGAGTGCGTCATTGGGCAAAGGCCCGTCACGTCCATGAAACCATATTCCATGCCGTGACGCCCGACGTCGTCGACCTCGACCGCGAACTGTTCGACGGGAACGAGTGTCAGCGGTGGAAGCGGCGAACATTCCTCGATGCCGGGGACATACTCGTAGAGAACATCCATCTCGAGGCGCCAGGCGTGATGCTCGTCAGGCAAATTGGTGAGCGCCGCGTGGGCATCCCGCAATTCGCGCAGAGCCCGACGGAGAGCAATCGGTAACTTCGACGTGGGCGCTGCCCTCGCGGCGAGCATCCACTCCGGCCGCCTGGCGTTCATTTCGGACGGCATGGTCTGGGCCTCGATCTCGCCGTCGTTAGCCCCGTGGAGTGCAATGAGGGCTTCGCGGGCAGCGGCGTCCTCGGTCTCGCCGTCCCAATAATACATCGAGATGTTGTCGAAGAGGTCGTCGTAGCAGAAGACCGGGAGAGCGCTTCCGAGCGTGCGCTCGAGCGCCCGATAGGCAGCCGCGCGCCACGAGATCGGCCGGTTGCTGTCCTCGATCCATCCGAGATCGAGTTGCCCGACGCTGTCGCAGACGATTGCGACCGCCGGCGCCCCACAGGATTCGCCGTTGAGCACGACGACACGCAAGTCCGCGATCGTGCAGGTACGCAGGATTTCGAGGACCTCGGCCTGGAAGACCCGTTCGATATGCCGGCGCGCCTCAGGGCGCGTGCGCCGCAATGTTTCCTGCTCCTTCGAGGCGACCCAACTGCCGACGAGCTTATGGTGGGCGGCCAGAGGTCGATCGAACATCACCGGAATGTCGCGGGAAATACGGACGGCGCTGCCGGCCAGATCAGCCGAGCGGAGGGAGACAGAGTCCTGAGGGCGGCGGGATAGGATCGGCGGGGCCGTCCTCGCGCGTGTCCGCGCCAAGGATGATCTTCGCGTGGAGGGCCTCGGCCTGTTTACTGCAGGCCGGTCGGGAAGGCTCGGAAGAGTCGCCATGATCATCCTCGATCCAATGCAAGAGCGTGCAGCGCGGTGCGGCGGGAATGGCCGCCGCTTGCCGGCGCACCACCTCAGCCCTTCGTGCCGACCGCGCGGCGATATTCGGTGACATGGACGCCGCCCGTCACCCCGGCATCGACCAGGTCGGCGTTGAGGATCGCCGGATAGAGGGTGGCATGATAGGCGCGCAGCCCCTGCTGATCGTTGGCAAGGTGCGGCGGCTGGGGAAGATCAATACCGTCATAGCGGTAGACGCGGGCGAGATGATCGATCTGCATCGGAATATCCTCGTTGGAGACGTAAAAAGGGGTGCGATCGAGCCTGATCACCAGAGGCTGGCGGGCTCCTCGGATTTGGCATCAGCCGGGAGGGCGCCCGGCGCTGGCGCCGTCGGCGCGCTCGCGGTGGCTGCGGGCTTGGCGGGTGCCGATGCCGCCTTTGCCTTCGCTGCCTCCGCAGACGCCGCGCGCGCGGCCTCGGCCGCGTCCCGCTGGGTCGCGATCTGGTCGGCAAGCGCCATGCGCGTGGCAATCAGTCCACCGAGCGCACCCTCGGCGCCCTTCGCAAGCTCTGCATCGATCTCGGCGGCCGTCGCGGTGATCGAGATCGGGCGCAGCTCGCCGGCCTCGGCCTTGTGCGTTTTGCCTTCTGCGACGCGGGGAATGATGATGAGGGTGACGACACCGTCATCGCCGGCGACAAGATCGAAGGCGAGCGAATAGCTGCCCAGCATGGGCAGGAGATTGGTGATCAGCATTGTGGTGATTCCTTGATTGGAAAGTTGGGCGGGGTCAGGCGGCCAGCTCGGTGACAACCTCGTCGGCCTTGGCGGGCGGAAGCGAACGGGGCGGCGCATAGCGACCATCGAGGGCCATCGCGCTTGGCACCCGGCCAGCCCAGTCGAACCCGACAGCATTCAACATGCCGGAGATGAGGTCGCCCTTCTTGGCGCCGAGCAACTTGGAGAAGGCCTTCTCGCCCATGTGCGCGACCAGGCCGCTCTCGCCGGCAATGAATTTGAGCTCGTCCTTCGTGTAGCGTTCGAGGAAGGCGCGATCGACCTGCCAGACCGTCCGGATGTCGATGCCGAAGGCGCCGGCGAGATCGGCGACGTGCGCGAATGACTGAACGTCCCGGGCATATGCGGCTCCGATCGCGGCGAGCACCGTGGTGGCCTGTCCTTCCGACAATTCGCGGATCACGGCGATCTTGTCCTTGAATCCGCGGTCCGGGAACGCGGCATCGACCAACAGCGCGGCGCGCGAGGTCAAAGTGTCTGCCTTGATGTGCGACAGCGTGCCGGTCAGCGCCGCCACGAGGATCGCCGCCTGGGCATTCGATGGATCGTCGGCGAGCCCGCGAGCGAGTGCCGTCCGCCACGTCGCCTCCCGCAATTCGGAAGTGCGGCCCGCAATGGATTTCGCGGTGCTGCTCGGCCCGCCGTTGGCGGAGACCTTGCGCACAACGGTGCCGCGGCCAACCAGAGGAGCTACAGTCGCGGATCCGTCGGTCGGACGGTCGGTCTCGCCGACTTCGTCCATCTCGTCGCCGACATCGCCATTATCGTCCTCGTCGCCATCGGTATCGATCGCCGAGGCAGCTTCCGCGGCCTCGGCGGCAGCCTCAGCTTCACGGCGCGCCGCCTCGACGGCTTCGGTCTTGAGCTGGAAGCAGGTGGTGTTGGTGCAGTGGCCATCATCGACATGGGTGTCGAACAGGGCGCGCTGCGTCCCCGAATTGAACGGACAGGTGGTGCATTCCGTTTTGTCGAACAGGGCATCGGCGAGGCGCTGCGTGACCTTCATGAGAAGATCGCGGGTCTTTGCGATGTCGAGGCCGGCCGCGATGATCGTCTCGAGCGCTTTGTCCTGCTTGTCGGCGGGAACGGCGGCGAGCAATTCGGCGTGTCCGACCTTGATCCGGCGCTCGTCGAGCGCGGTTTTGACGGTCTCGGAAAGGTCGGCGAGCGCGAGTCGGCGATCCAGCTTTGCGCGGGACCAGCCAAGCCGCCGTGCAGCTTCAGCCCGATCGCCTTGGCATGCCGCGAGATAGCGAACGGCCGCGTCCGCCTGCTCGGTCTCGGAAGGATCATCGCGATCGTCGTTTTCGGCAATCGCCGCGTCGAGCGCCTCCTGGTCGGTCATCTCCCGGATCAGGACCGGCACCTCGCCGTTTTCGCCGAAGACTTCCATTGCGGCCCGGTAGCGGCGACCGCCCGCGACGATCGTGAAATGCTCCGGCAGGTCGGCGGCGGGCCGAACCAGCATCGGCTGCAGCATGCCCCGCAAGCGCAGGGAGGCGACGAGTTCGTCATGCTTCTTCCGGTCGAAATAGCGGCGCGGATTATAGCCCACGGCAATCCGGGCGAGCGGGACCATGGCGGTCCCGACAGGGTGCGATGCGGTCAAAGCGGTTCTCCTGGTGAGAATGGCGGTGCACGCGCTTGCTCGCGACGTGCGCCCTTTCGGTGAGCCTGATGCTCACCCTTCCACTCCCTCTCCCCTTTCACCGCTCGGCCGTCTGGCCATGGAAGATGTCGGCCGCCCACTGCTCGAGCCACGGCTCGAACATCTCATCGTGATCAAGATCACCGGACTCGATGAGAGCGCGGATTTCGGTACGGGCCTGGGCGAGAGCAGTCTCCCAAAGGTCGTTGGGCGGCGAATCTGCTTCGGCAGGACGTTGTTGCGGAAGGCGGCGCGGCCGCTCGGTTAGCCGGAGGTGCTGACCGGCCAGCCATTGCTCCATATGGTCGGCCACCACTCGATCCGTCTTGGCAATGCCCGCCTGCAGGGCTGCCCGACGCGCGCCGACACCATAGGCCTGGCTGTCGATCGAGGCGATCCGATGCGCGAACGGCAGTAGATAGGGCAACGCTGTGCCTTTGACGCCGAATGCGTGGAGACGGACACCGGGCGGCAAAATCTGATCGAGATGGTCGATGACCGCGATCAAGCCCTCCGGCCCGTGGATGTCGCGCCGGCACATGCTTCCCACGCCGATCAGTGCGCCAGGGTTGAGCGAGCCCCAGAGCGCATCGACGCAGCGCTCATAGTCGGATGGTCGCCGGCCCTGAATCACAGGCATCAGTCTGTCGGCTATTCCGGCATCCTCGCCCAGGATGCGGCAATCGCGATTGGCGCGGATGGTGCGCGACAGGCGGTCAAAAACCTCGTCGCGATCTCGCGCGATTTCGGCCTCGACGCAGTAATCGGCACTTGCCCACCAATGAAAGGGATAGGCCGCCGCCAGCGATACATAATCCGCCAGTGACCAGGGGAAACCGCCATAGCGCGCAGCCGCGACGAAGCCTGCGGAGTCCAGGCAGAGGCCGGACAAGCCCCGTGCATTCTGTAGTTGCCCCAGGCGCCATCCGGCCCATTCCCGCCAGCCGCCCTTGTCGGACCAGCGTGAAAGCGCGTTCGCCGAGATGAGCGCGGTCCGGCCAAGCGCGCGTGCCCGCTGAAGGATTGGCCCCTCGTTCAGGTGCGGCAGGCCAACGATGACGTTGATGGGCATGATGCGCGCTCCGCTCGCAACGGACGCATGCGGACAATTGACGGTCGCGCTTGTTCACGTTACGTTCTATTGAGTAGGAGATTTGCCATGACGACGCCGAGCCTCAGAGACCTGTTCGACCTCGACATCACGTTGCGGGATGCGGCGCTGGACATGGAGAATCGGCCGACGCGCCGCATGATCGCCAATGCGGCTATCGGCATCCATGTCGAGGACGCCTATTATTCGGTGCGGGAGCTGCGCGAGGCGGTGAGCTGGGTGCATGAAGGCGTTCCGGCGGGCAAGCTGAAGCTGGCGGAGATCCTCGGCAATGATGGTGCCGACGATTTTCAGCGCTGCATCTATTTCTGCCTCGCCGGCCGCGGCGTGGTGTCGATGCTCGACGATCTCGAATGGCTGGAGGATCTGCTGGAACGGCGCGGGCGTGTGGCTGGCGAGCAGAAGCGCTTGAAGGCGACGGTGATGCCGCTCGTGAACCCGTATGTGGCCGACGCGCCCGACGGACCGCTGGTCAGGATGGACGGGAATTTCGAGCAGGGGCCATCATGGTGGGCCGACCCGACCCTGTCAGCTTGACCATCAACGCTCGCAGCTCAGGCGGTCCCCGTGCCGCCAGCGCGATGGTTCGACCCAGTCGCCGGCAAAGGCCCCTGTCCTTTGCCTCCTGGCCGAGGCGAAGGCCGCGCTATATGTGCGGAGGCGAGCTGGGTCGTCCCTTAGAAAGCTCGCCTGCGGGGTCGCGAGGCCCGCGCGGATGAGGCGCTCCCCCAAGTCCGCTCCATCAACCGTCACGACCGCCACGGGGCGCCCATAGGAAGACGAAGGCACGAGCCGGATTGTCGCGGTCTTGGAGCGCAGCGCGTTAGCGGCGAAATCCTGCGCGGCCTTGCCGCATTGCCAGCATCCCGAGCCGCGCCGACAGAGTTGCCCGCGCTCGAATGCATCGACCCCTAGAAGCCGGAAATCGACGGCCACAGTATCGCCATCGAGCGCACGAGCCTTGGCATCGAAGGATTGTGACCATGAAGTCGACGCGAGAAGCGCTCCGCCCGCGAGCATGATCGCCGCCGAGAGCCGGATCAAAACGTCATCTCCACCTCGACATGATCGTCGGCCGCCGGCGTCGTGCAGACCCGGAACGGTTGCAGCGGATCGCCAGTCCGGACGATCGACAGCCTGCCCGGCCGCTCGTCGAAAAGGCGACCTGCGACGCGATTGGCGTTTTCGCGGCTGCAGAGCTGCAGGCGCTTGGGCGACAGTTCAAGGCACGCGGCAAACATGATGGTTTCTCCCTGCTGCGGGAATGATACTGGCTGACGCACTCATGCAAAGATCGTCTTGTGAACCTTGGTCACTGGCACGATCGCCCAATCGCGCTCCATGAACCGGCTGATCGCATAGCCACAGCGGGTCACCGGATCGCGGAAGCTCAGGCGGCGGCCGCGCTTCACGACGATAAATTCGGCGCCGACATGGCCATCGGAGAAAGTAAGCGCCTGGGCCAGCCTGATCCGGTCTCCGTCCTCGATCTTGCGCGCCCGGCGGGCCAGGTTGGCGCGGCACCGCGCGCGCCAGTCGAGCGCGTGTTCCCGGTCGGTGGGGGTCAGAAGGTCGAGAATGTGACGGGGGCAGCTATCCTCATAGGGGCCGACAGATTCGTCCATATCCTTGTATCCGAAGTGCTCACCGGACTTGCTTTTGGGATTCCACATCACCTTGCAGACGATCGCGAACACCTCCTTGCCGACGCCGTCGATCATCACCTGAGCCGCAGCATAGTAGGTGCGATTCTGGGGGCAGGATGAGGCGAGCACCTTCAGTCCCTTGATCGTCCCGTCCGCCTCGCGGCTGTAGGTGAATTGCGCGTCCAGATAGTCCTTGGCGGTCTTGTGTCCGCCCATGTGGAAACGGGACATGGTGAGCCAGCCCATCGGTATCTCCTGTGATGTCGGGGAAAATTCGGATTAGCGGCGGTCAGGCCGTCTCGAGAATCTGCCTGACCCCCTCGGCCGATGAGGCCGTGTCGCCGCTGCCGCCAAACGCCAGCAGGTAATTGAAGGCCTGCTCAGCCTTCGAGGCGGCGTGAATGATTGCGGTCTTGTCCGCGCGCAAAATGCCGAGCCAGTGGGCGACGTAGCTCGCATGATTGTCGTGCAGTTCGTTCGGCAGACCCAAATGCGCGCAAATCAGGCCGCTTCCGATCTCAGCTACAAGCTCCTCGAAACTATAAGCTTTGTCGCCGAATCGCTTGCCGAAGGTCCGGGCAAGCCGGGAGCTGCCGCCTGACCAATGAACGGTCTCGTGAGCCCTCACCGAGGCGTAATGATCCATCGTTGTGAATGACCGCCGGTGCGGCATCTGGATGAAATCAAATGTCGGGTGGAAGAAGGCGCGATCGCCGCCATGTCGAACCTCTGCCGGCACATGATCGAAGAACTCGTCGATGGCGGATTGCCGCGCAGATGGATCGATCGGCGCAGGGGTCGCGTCGTCCGGATAGAAATAGGCGGGCAGTCCATCGATCTGATCGGCGTTGAACACAAGATAATGGCGAAGGAAACGGATGCTGCGTTCGCTCTCGGCACCGGTCACCGGGTCCGCCTCGGTCTTTTTGAAGCTCGAATAATAGACCGAGAGCGAGCCGTGCTCCCCCCGGCGAACATAGCCGCCGAGCGCTTCGGCCTGGCGATATGTCATCCAGAAGCGCGAGCGATAGCCGTTCGCGTCTGCGATCGCCCAAAGATAGACCGTGTTGATCCCGGTATAGGGCGTGCCGCAGTGTCGGAGCGGACGGCCACCGGCGCCGGCAACCCGCCAGGGCCGAGTCCAGGGCGGGACGCCTTCTTCCAGCTTTCTGATGATGAGATTGGTGATTTCGGCCGCGACGTCGCGGCTCGGACGGGCTTTCGCAGGCATGGCTGATGCTCCAGCGGGATGACGATGGGGTTCGGGAGAGGCAAGCGTGCGGGAGGGGACGATCGCGCCAGTGGCGCCGACCGCCCCCCTGCCCTGCTGGGTCAGGCTTCGACCGGCTCGATCGCCGTATCGTCCGCGACCGAAGCGTCTTCCGCCATGTGATCATCCGACAACGCAGAGCGATCCGGCTCGCCACCGAGACGATCGGTCGGGCACGGGGCCGCAGCACCAAAGCGCATCGCGTCCGGCACCCATGCGAGCACAGCCTCCTTCGTCTCGGGCTCGACTATGGCCGCTCCGGCGAAGAGTTTTTCACAGCTCTCCGAGATCTCCGCCTTCTTCAGGGTGGCGTGCCGAGCCGTCAGCGCGCCGCCGCCGACGTCATGAAGCAGGCTCAGAATGCTGCCCTTGTTGACCCGATCGAAGAAGTTTTCCGCGGTCGGACGCCACCAGCTCGCAACGTCGATCTCGAGGATCGAGGCCAATCGATTGTGGATCGCGACCTGGCCGCTGGCCCCGCGCGGCTTGGCCTCGATCGACATGGCAACGATATAGGCCAGCCACTGCGCCTTGCTGTCGTCATCGAGCGCGCGAAACCCTTCGAACCGATCGATTTCGTGATCGTGGTCGCACCATCCGGCATCAAGGCCATCATGCGCTTCGGCCAGGTAGGACCGGGCGCGTGAGCCGGGCAAATCCGCCGTGACGGGATCCTGCGGGGCATCAGCGCAGATGGTGGTGCCATATTGAACGATCTCGTCGGCAGAGCCGCCGCCGGCGAAAACCCGAGCGTCGATCATGACGAACAGCGCGTAATCGAGCGCGAGCGCCGGCTGAGCGAGCAGACAGGATGCGAGAATGTCGCGGCGTTGTATGGCAAGCTCGTCGTAGAGCCGATTGCTGAGCGGCTTGCCGCCAGGTGCCACAGCCTCGGGCCGGCGGGCTGGCTCGGGCGTATCCTTCACGCCGACGCGAAACCTGCCCGCCCCGCCCTCGTCGGGTTCGCCGGGATTGCCGCTGCCGGCATCATCGATCGCATCGGGTTCCTCAACGATGAGCTCCTGCTCGCTGTAAAATTGGGTGTCGAGACGCATCTCGCCCTGCGGCGTCAGAAGCAGAAACGCGCCGACATGCGGCCGCAGCTCATCTGGCAGCACGGGCGCGCGATGCTCGATCGCCTCGGCCTCGGCGATCAGTCGGTCATCCTCCTGGTCCAGGGCCTTGTAGGCATCGGGCGAGATGGATTCGTCCTGCATTTCGGCCTCGAGCTCGGCGCGGCGCGCCTCGATCTCGCCAAGGCGGGCGGATTGCTCCTCGGTGAGCGCGGGCGGCTGCAGGATGGCACGGTAGAGGCCATGGGCGGCGTTGTGGGCGTAGTTGCTGGCGATCGGCCTGATCCAGGCAAGGCCCGTCTCCTCACCGATGCGTCTCGCTTCGGCCTCCATGATGTCGCCGGCGAGACGGTGCGCGATCTCGGGATTGTTCCAGCGGTCGTTGCCGTCGGTGAAGAGGTCGCCATCGACCTTGCCGCCTGCCGCGCGATACCGCTCCTCGCCGACCAGAATCGCGATCGGATCGCTGGCCTTGAGCGTCTCATTGGCGATGACGCGGCGGATGGTGTCGGCCGTTACGTGGCCATTCTGGTAGCTGTTCCAGACCAGAAGCTGCTTGTCGTGGCTTTCGGTCGACGCATAGGCTTTGGCGATGTCGAGCGTGATCTCGCTTTTGCTCAAGGCGTCGAAGATCGGCGCTGCCAGCGAGGCGAGGCGCAGGCGCCCCTCGACGAAGCGACGTGTCACGCCGAAACGCTTTGCGACAGCATCGAGATCGCCGGTCGAGCCGATGAAGTGCTGAAAGGCGCGGCATTCCTCGGCGGGGGTCATCTTGAGCTGATGGAAGTTGGTCGCCGTGGACGTTTCGGACAATTCGGCATCGTCGCCGGTAAGGATCATGACGGGGACATCGAAATCGGCTTCCGAGATCGTACCGCGCTCGGCGAGCAGGCGAAGCGCGCGCCAACGGCGTCCGCCATCGAAGACCTCGAAGGTGCCGCGCGGCTTTTTGGCGGGCGTGACGAGCAGATTCTGAAGGACGCCCTTGGCCTCGATACTGGCGGCCATGGGTTCAATCTGAAGCTGTTCGTCCGGTGCGGTACGGACGTTGATCGGCGAGAGCCGCAGCTTGGCGAGTTTGATGGTCTGGATCACCGGGGTCACTCCTCTTGGCGTCCGGCAATTCCCGGACACCACCCCGTTCCCCCTTCCCTCTTTCCCAAGAGCGGCCTCGGTCGTTTGACCAAGGGCGACCCGCGCTCACCCAGGATCGGCGAGAATGCGCCCAAGGATGTCGGCGGCGATGCTCACCGGAAGGAACACCCGTGTCCGGTACTGAATGATCTCGGTGAAGCAGCCCAAGGATTTCAGCCAGGCGAGCTGATCCGACGGCGCCCCGACTATCTCGATGCGATGATTTCGGTTCACCATCGCGCGGCGGATCGTCATGGGGAATGGGCGGGCAACATCAACGCTTCGACCGGAATGGGCCGATTTGATGATGTCCGAGGGCGGCAGGTTCTCGGCGCGATCGATGCCGAGCTTGGTGAAAAGCTGGACAACGTGCTCGTCGAAAACGAGGCGGCCGAGCCAGCTATTTCCCGCTTTGTCAGCGATGCGGTTGACCACCAGATGATCGCTGGGCAGCGCCGACCAGATCGGCAGAAGCAAGCCGGTCGCGAGGCGGATCGTCTCGGTGTCGACCTTGTTCGCCGCTTCATCGGCTTCGGCCTGCCATTTCGCGCAGAAGGCGTCCCGATCGACTATTTTCCAGGCGCTCTCGAAGAGCTCATGCTCGCGGATATATTCCCGCCGGGTCGGCCTCGTCAGCTCGAAGCGCGGGATCGGCGTTCCGTCCTTCTCCTCCATGAGCGCTCGGGCGCGGGTCTGCAGCGCGACCATCCCCGACTTGGCGTTGAGCAGAAATACGGCGGTGCTATCGCTGTCGGCGATACGCAGCACGCGCTCCAAGGTGACAGGGGTCCGCCGCCGCGCGATCTCGATGGTCAGCAAGTGCGACGTCGCCCCGCTGACCGGGTCGGTCCGGAGCAGTGTGTCGTCGATCAAGGTGGCGGAATCGACGAGGATCGTCTCGACACCGACATCGAGCCGGCCAGCCTCCCTCGCCGCCGATACCCGTGTCTCGACCAGGGACAGAAACTCATCGAAGATGCTGTTCTGCAGGCCGATGGGAAGCGCGAGGATGCGATTTAGCCATCGCTGGATGGGCGGCAGTTCCTCTTTCAGGACGCCGTCCTTGTCGCAGAGCTCGAGACCGGTCCGATCCTCGAATTCCGAATGCGAGATGCTCTTGAGCTTGCCATCGACCAGCAAGTGGAACCACGTCACCAGCGCAGCGCAAGCATATTCGCTCTCCAGATTATCAGCCGGGTCGAAGAGATTCTGACCGCCGGTCTGGCGCTGACCCCGTGTGAGTGCGCCGAGGCTGTCGAGCCGCCTCGCAATCGTGCTGGTGAAGCGGAGTTCGCCTTTGCAGTCGGTCGTGACGGGCCGGAACAGTGGCGTGCTCGCCTGATGGGTCCGATGGGTTCGGCCAAGGCCCTGAATGGCGCGGTCCGCGCGCCAGCCCGGCTCGAGCAACAGATGGACGCGTTGCTCCTGGTTCGGCACGTCCATTGATGCGTGATAGGATCGCCCCGTCCCGCCGGCGTCCGAGAAAATGAGGACGCGCTTCAGCCCCTGCATGAAGGCCGCGGCCTCGGCCTGACTGGTACGGGTCGAACGGGTTTCCAGCTTCTGCCGGCCGTCGCCCGTCGAGATTAGGCGTTTTGTCCGCCCAGTGACTTCCGCGACACGATCATGCCCGAAATGCTCCAGGATGCCGTCGAGCGCCGACATGATCGGCGGCAATGCGCAAAGATGCTCGATCATCAGCGCGCGGGCAGCTTCGGCTTCGGGATTGTAGACGGGATTACCCGTCTCGTCCGTCATCGGCTCGGAGCGCTGCGTGCCTGTGTCGTCGGTGAAGACGCGCATTTGGCGAGTAGGGAAAGCGCGCTCGAGATAATCGATGACATATTCACGAGGGCTGAGGTCGATTTCGAGGTCGACGCGCTCATCCGGGCTGAGCATGCCCAATCGCCGGTCGAGGATGGACTCGGCCGTCGTCACCAGTTGAAGCACCACCGACTGGCCCGCCATAAGATGCTCGCCGACCGCGGCGATGACCGTTGGCAGCTTCATCGAAAGCAGCACCTGGCCGAAGAAACGCTGCTTGGTGGACTCGAAGCGCGAGCGGGCCGATGCCTTCGCCCCGCTATTCAAAGTGGTGTTCTCGAGACCATCGACGACGCCGGTGAGTTCCAGGGCTTTTTCCATGTTCCGGTGGATGATGGACCAGGCATTGGCGTAAGTGTCGTAGATCTCGATCTGCGCGGGCGTCAGTTCGTGCCGCAGGATCTCATATTCGACACCGGCGAAGCTCAGCGCTCGCGCCATGTAGAGCCCAGTCGCCTTGAGATCGCGTGCGACCAATTCCATGGCGGCGATCCCGCCCTGGCGAATGCTGGAGATGAATTGCTCGCGATTGGCGAACGCCGTCTCCGGTCCCCAGAGCCCGAGCCGCACGGCATAGGCAAGGTTGTTGACCTCGGACGCCCCCGTCGCAGAGGCGTAGAGGATCCGCGCGGCGGGCAGATGGTTCTGGAGCCGAACGCCGCTGATGCCCTGTTGCGATCCCTCCTTGGCTCCGAGTGCGCCCTCGCCTCCTGCGACACCGCCCATCTCGTGCGCTTCGTCGAAGGCGATGACGCCGTCGAAATCGGCGCCGGCCCAGTCGATGATCTGCTTCAGCCGGCTATGTTCCCCGCGCATCGATCGAAGGGTCGGATAGGTGACCAGAAGGACGCCCTGGTCAAGCCTGATGGGTTCGTCGATCTTCCAGTTCGATATGGGCTGAATGTCACCGGCGAGCCCGCCGAGGGCCGTCCAATCACGGCGAGCATCTTCGAGGAGGGGCGCGTTCTTGGTGACCCAGATATTGCGACGCCGCCCCTGAAGCCAGTTGTCAAGAATGGCGGCCGCGATTTGGCGACCCTTGCCTGCCCCGGTTCCGTCCCCGAGGAAGAAACCCTTTCGGTAGCCGCGGCCCTCCTCCGAGATAACGAGGCCGACACCATCCTTGTCCGGTGCGAAGCGCCCAGGGATCGTCTGAGCCCAGGCATGGCCGGCGTAAACGACGGTTTCGAGCTGGGAGGCCGAGAGCAAACGCTCTGTGACAGTCCGCTCCGGCAGCGAAGGGACGTAATCGGGGATCGGCGCTGGGATTGATCCCATGGCAACGGATTCGACGAGCGCAGTCGGGTGTTCGCCGGCTTTGTCGAAAACCAGGCGGCTTGGCCGATAGGGCAGATAGACGCCGGTCTGTTCGAGCAGCGGCGCCGGGGTTTCGAGCCTGGTGTAAGCAACCGGCAAGACATGGTTGCGCACGGCAGCGTGAAAGGCCCGGGGCATGGGCTTGGCGCTTTTGACCGCTCTGAAGAGCGAGATGCCTCCGCCCCGCTTCGGCGCGGGTGCCGGCTGATCTGCGACAAGGGACAGGCGAGGTGTCACGGTGAGAACGTCGAGCAGTTCCGCGATTGATCCACCCTGGATGACTTCTGGTGCGAGCCTGCCGGCGACCTTGTCGATGACGAAGATTCGCACGTCGATAGACGTGCCGTGTTTGAGATAGCAGCCTTCAAGTCGAACAGAGGCTTGCACTGTCGATCCGCGAAGGACGGTCTCGTAGTGGTCGCGCATTCGGGTGGTCGGTCCGAACCAGTCGGGCATGATGGCAACGAGGCGGCCCCCAGTCTGCAATCGGCGAAGTGCAGCCTGAAGATGCCGAACGGCCGCAAGATCATCGACGCCGCGGCCGAGCGACCGCGAAAACGGCGGATTCATGAGGATCAGGGAAGGACGCGGTGCGTCGCCAAGAGCAGCATCAAGAATCGCCCCATCATGGCCGGTGATCGTTGCGCCGGGGAAAACGCCGTGCAGGCGATCGCGGCGGATCGGATCGAGCTCGTTGAGATGCAGCGATCGATGAGCCCCAAGCTGTGCAACGAGCAAACCGTTGCCGGCGCTGGGCTCGAGAATGACGTCATCCTGCCGGACATCTGCGAGCAGAATCGCGACGGCCGCAATGTCGACAGGAGTCGAGAATTGCTGCCATTCGATCTGGTCTTCGCTCCGCACGGTCTGAGTGGGGAGGCGCTGCGCGAGGTCAATCCGCGCGGCGACATCGGCGAGGCTGGCCAGAGGCGCCAATGATCCACGGAGATGAAGGGCGAGTGCGTGCTCTAGCACCTCGAAGCTTGAGCGCTGCGTCCAGCGTCCTTCGGCATCGGTTCCGCCGAACGCCTGCACCATCGCCCGATTGAGATGTTGACGGGTGACCGGCTCGCCTGACGCCAGTTGGGATAGAAGGATGTGCGCAGCGGCACGGTCGCCGCGCTCGGCGGTCTGAAAAAGGTCGGTCATTTGGGAATCTCCTGCGCGGCTGCATCTGTCGCAGCGACACACCCTCGATCCCCCTCCCCTCTCTCCGCCCCGGGATCAGGTCCGGCAGTGCGCGTCGAGGAACTTTGCCCAATCCTTGAAAGCCGGCGGCGGCGGGTCGCGGCGGATGATGAGCCCGGGACGGGCATATTTCGCTTCGGCGGACGCCGCGGCGCGACGCCCTTCTGGATCATTGTCCTCTGCGATCAGCAGGGTCGTAATGCCGGGTGGAATGACCAGTTGATCGAGCCGCCTGGCGCCAAGTGAGGCCCAGCAGGGGATGTCCTTGATGCGGGTGTAGGCGCCGGCAGTCTCGAAACCTTCGGCGATCGCCAGCGTCTCGCCCCCTGCCCGGCCCCGCCATGCGCCTGTCCCAGGCACGCCGAGCATGACTTTTCGGAGGCACTTCGCTGTCGCAGGGTCGAGAAAGTTGCGCTGGATCGCGACGAGCTGCCGGATCTCGCGAACAGCAATCAGCAAAGCCGGTCGATAAACGGTTTTCGGCTTCGGGAGGTATGGGCAGCGCGAATGGAAGCGCACGTCGGCAGGCGCTGGCAACAAGTTGCGTCGCTCAAGATAGCGCTCGGCCAGCGTCCCTTTGACGCCAACGGCCTGCTCCCAGATGCGCGAGACATTGGCGCTGCCTTGCGGTCGATCCTGTTCCGGTATTGCATAATGTTGGCCGGTTCGAACCCGACGCAATTCCCGCAGAACATCATCGCGTGCGCAACCCGCGAAGCACGTCACCAGAATGCCGCGGTCACCTTGGCGGATCGAAAGACTTGGATCGTTGTCGCCATGTGCCGGGCAACGGGCCATAGCCCTGTAGCCGGTCCAGGTGCCGCCAAGAGCGCCTACGAGGTCAACAAGTTCCTGGGTCGGTCGTTTGGCCGTGAGTGGCATAGGACTACCTCCTGCTCGGTAGCCACATCCCCCCTTCCCTCTTTCAGCGCATGGCGCTGTGACCCGGACCTATCAACGATGAGGGTCGGCGCGCTCACGTTGATCGCTTCATCGGGCACGACTCGGGCTCGTTCGCAGGCGACGAACGGCTCGGACATCATCGGTCAATCGTCAGGCCGGTTCTTCCGCCGATCCGCATATTTGATCACGAAGGCCTCCCAGAGCCGCATCCATTCGGTGTCGGTCCGGGGCCTCTTGATATCGGCGAATCCCTTGCGGAATGCGTTGGCCATATCGTCGACTGACCAAGGATGGCCCTTAGTGAGACCGACACTCCGAAACGCCTGTTCGCGGTCGCCATAGGAAAGCGTTCCCGGCGGGAATGCGTGAAGCGGTTCGTCTGATTTCGCTGCGGGTTTCGTTGCCTGCGGAACGGTGCGAACCGATGATCTCGGTGCCGTTTCGACGCCTGGCGCCCCAACAAGTCGCAAATGGGGTCCGACCAATTTACGCTCCATCGGCGCTGGAGACGGATGAAGGACCACCTTCCTGCCGGAGAGATCGACGTTCGCGTTGGGATAAACCGCCGAGACGAGCTGCATCGTCTCCCGCACCGTTTGACGAAAGCGCTTGCTGTCAGCCTCGTTGCCGAGGTGCTTTGCCAGTTGATCCCAAGAAATGATCTGCCCCTTGTCGGAGCCGATCCGTGGGAGGCGATAGGCAAGATAGGTATAGAGATCGAGCGCCGTTGGCGTCCCTTTAAGCTCCCGGATCGCTACTTCGTTTAATGGGACAGCGTGCTCGATAAGGTGACTGTAGAAGACCTCCGACATACGGATTTCCCGCGCGAAGGTGCCGTTCTTGTCGAGTGAACCAGCATATTCATTTGAGATCTTCACATCGCGGACCGCAAAGGCGTTGTCGTCCGTTTCGGTGCCATCCCAGCGAATCTGCCACTCGCACGCCAGCAAGCGGTCGACCTGTTCGCGCATCAGATTTGCGGTGCCACGGGGGCCATAGGACACCGTTTGATAGCCAAGCCGCCGCATCCATTCCGTGAAGTTGCGGCCGAGATAGACGTCGCGCGAACGCTTCATTACCGCCTGTGAAAGCAGATAGATGAGCGCAACCCTGGGATAGGCCCCATATGGAACACCCAGGCTTCTCATGACCGACTTGCCATCGATATTTTGAAGAACCGGCCGAGGGTTGATTGCCAGCGCGTACTTGCCGTCTTCCCGGATAATCGGGAGCGTGTCGTCCTTCGGGCGCTTGGTCGGGAGCGACATGGCGCAAAGCGCGGAATGGAGAAATGCCGGGACAGGCTCTTCGTCGTGGACTCGCAGGAAGGCGTCGAGCGTCAATTGGGTTCCGGCAGTGGAGGCAAGCTTTCGGACATTCTCTGCACCGCCATCGATCATGGCGAGTGCATATTGGTGCCCAATCGGCCTATGCTGATCTCCGTTCATTGTTCCGCCCTTCCCCGAATCTCCGGGGTCTGTGATGGCGCTGTCTCAACAGGTTTGGGTTTCGAAATCAACCCTGTTGGCAGTTTTGGCGGGAAATCAGGGGTGAGAGTTGCAATTCGACCGATGATCTCGGTGCCGCTTTTGCCGAATCGCCCCTTCCCACTTTCAAAAATCGAAATTTTGAAGCCGATTCGCGAATCGGATTGATTCAGGGATTCATGTAATAGGTATGCGCTCCGAGATCATCGGTCTGTTGGCACCGAGATCATTGGTAGGACGCACCGAGATCATCGGAAGGTACTGAGATCATCGGTATTTATCCACAGGGCATCGCTCGGTGCAGCCGGACGCAGCAAGTTTTCGGAAAGCTTGCACCGACTCGGAGATCATCGGTGCGCCTCTACCAGGGCGCATTGGCATTACCTTGAAATCCGAAACGGCTCGGAGATCATCGGTAAAGTTGTAAGTTCGATGGCCAAATCGTTGCTCGAAACTGCCAACGTCGCTATTGTGGGCCATCAAACCCACAAAAGCGGAATCTCATGGCCACTGATCCCACAAATGTCCCCGCCGATGACCTTCTGGAAGGTGGCCTGGATGTGCTTCACCGTAAAGCGCTCACGATCCTCAAGCGGATCCGCGACAGCGCGGTCGATCCAGAGACAGGGCAGAAGCGAGCCCCCACCTTCCCTATCTCCAAGGCTGCATCACTTGTCGGACGCACCGCGTCGGCGATCCGAGAAGCTGAACGCGACGGGCGTTTGCCGGAGCGTGGGCGGACGGCTTCCGGTCATCGCGTCCAATATACGCTCAAAGAACTCGATCATATGCGTGAGGTGTTCGGAACGCGTCCGTGGCGCAGCCCGGAAGATCCACCCGCCATTCTCTCGGTCTGCAATTTCAAGGGCGGTGTCGGCAAGTCCACGATCGCGCTGCACCTGGCTCAGCACTTCGCGATCAACGGCTATCGTGTGCTGTTTATCGACTGCGACAGCCAAGCTTCATCGACAATGATGTTCGGCTACCGACCAGACGTCGATCTGGAGGAGGACGACACGCTCTATGGGCATTTCCATAACCCGGAATTGCTGGGTGTGCGAAAGATCATTCGGAAGACCCACTTCCATGGGCTCGATCTGATCCCTGCGAATTTGCGGCTCTACAATCTCGAATACGAGATCGCCGGCTACCTCGCGCGCAATCAGAACCTGAACATCATCGACCTGATCGCCGAGGCCATCGACTCGGTGGTAGAAGATTACGATGTGGTGATCATGGATCCGCCTCCAGCACTCGGCATGGTCTCCATGGCGGTCCTTCAAGCAGCCAATGCGATGGTGATCCCCGTGCCGCCAAGCCTGGTCGACTTCGCATCGACGGTGTCGTTTATCGACATGGCGAAGACCACGATGAAGCAGCTCGAGCAGCTCGCGGGGAGGGGGCGCCCGGCTTACAATTTCATCCGTCTCGTCGGCAGCCGGGTCGACGACAGCAAGTCGATGCATCGTGAGATACTTTCGATGATGCGGAGCGTTTTCGGAGGCTCAATGTCTTCTTCGGTGATGGTCACCAGTGCGGAGATCGACAATGCCAGCTCGCGGATGAAGACGGTCTTTGAACTGGAAAAGCCCGTCACTTCGCACGAGGTTTACAACCGGTGCATGAGGCATCTGAATGAGGTTTGCCGAGACATCGAAGAAGACGTTTTGCGGACCTGGCCGAGCCGGGCAGGGGGGCAGCTTTGAGCAGCAGTTGCCACGTGGCAACAGCGGGCAATTGTTCGCCGTCTATGGGGCTGAAATCTGCTAAGAATGATGCGTTGTTGCCACGTGGCAACCGAGCAAGGAAAGCGTTTATAAACAGTATCATGAGCCAAATTCCAGGATCAGTTTTCCCTCAGAAAAGGGGAGCCGAAGGCGAGGCGAATTTCGGTTTGTTGCCACGTGGCAACAGACCAACAAATCGGGTCTCCAAGATGCCGGAAATTCGAGTAGGAGCGAGCCGATGACAAAAGGAAATAAGGGCTTCGGCTCGATGTTCACCGAAGGCCTGGATAATGAGGCCGAGCTTGACAATGCGAGCCCCTCGGAAGGGATCATGGCGAGCCGAAGCCAGACCCTGGCGCGGATAGCGAGCGGCAAGACGGTTACCGATCGAACGGAGTGGGTGGACCCGGCTCGTTGCCGTCCCTGGCGGATGCACAATCGCGACCTGGACCATTTGTCCGAAGAGAGCTGTCGCGATCTGATCGACTCCTTTCTCGCGGCGAAGCGGCAGCGCATCCCGGCGATCGTGCGTCGTCTGAAGGACGATCCTGACTACGATTATGAGATCATCGCTGGCGTTCGCCGGTGGTGGACCGTCCAGTGGCTCCGCGAACATCATCATCCAGAATTTGATTATCTCGTCACGATCCAGACCGTCACGGATGAAGAGGCATTCCGGGTTTCGGACGTTGAAAATCGGTCGCGAAAGGACATTTCAGACTGGGAGCGTGCAAAGGAATATGCGCGAGCGCTGTCGGAGTTTTACGAGAACTCCCAGTCCCAGATGGCGGAGCATCTCAACCTCTCGCGGTCATGGCTGAGCCGCCTGCTGGATGTTGCGAGGCTTCCTGAGGAGATCGTGGCGGCATTTTCGGACACCCACGACATTACCGTTCGAGTGGCGCGCGATATCAAACCGCTGACCAGCGAACCGAAAACTCTGAAGCGAATGCGAGACGAGGCCGAGCGCATCGAGGCCGAGCGTAGGAATGGTGGTTCCAGTCTGACCGGACCCGAGGTGGCGAAGCGACTTGTTCGTGCGACCGTTGAGGCAAAGAAGAAGGAGACTGGCGAGCGAGAGATCACGGGCAAAGGCGGAAAGACGATTCTGCGCTATGCCAGTGCCAGAGGTGGGGGGATCACGATCAAGATCGTGCCCCGGACCGGCGCCACGAAGGCCGAGCTCATGAAAGCGATCGAAGAACTGTTGCCGGCGAGCTGAGCAAAACAAGCGAGACGGCGTTTCAGTACGGAGGGCGTCCCGGTCGCTATTCGGCCCGCAGCCGGCGCTGCGCGGCAGGCGTGGTGGGCAGCGCCGCGAGGAGCTTTCGGGCACCCTGAGGTGTCACAGACAGCAGCTTCGAAACGGAGGATGCCTGGAGCCCTGGATAGGCGATCAATAGGCGCCCGAGAAGCGGCAGGCGACTTCGCTGAGTTGCACCTAAATTGGTGAGCTTGGCGACGTCATGCTCAATTGCGGAAAGCTCGCGGAGCCCCGCCGCGCTGATCTGCCCGATCTCCTTAGCGAGGAACCCGGTCAGCGCGGCAGGGGAAGGGGGCATGAACTTGGGGAGCGGCACCAGTGAGGGGATGATGCGGCTCGTGAAGCCAGCGCGGTAGAGCATGCGAGGAAGAGCGGTCGCGACGAGCCAGTTGCGATCGCGGCAGCGGGGAGGAAGCTCCAACGAGCGTCCGTCGATCGCAACAACCTCCGAGGCGCCGACCGGAAGACGCTCGGTCATTTCGGCAAGAGCGAACACGCGCTCGGCGATGGACCGGAGATCGGCGACGGGGAAGGGTGCATCCGCCGCAGACTTCACCTGACGCCAGAGCGGGCCGAAGTGTGCGAGATCGTCTCCACCATAGCGCTCAGCCTCTGCACGGTCGTCGAGGATGGTTCGGAGAGCATTGAGGGATGCGCGGCCAACCGGGTCTCTGACATCCTCGTCCCGACTTAGTGCGAGGTGGAAAATGGACGCCACCGATATCGGATCGTTGAGACCTTCGGAGGCGCGGGGAGGGGCGCTTCGCCCCGCGATCCAATCCTGCAGGTCGCCGACAGCGATCGGCACGCCGGCGAGACCTGCTAACGCCGCGGCGCCGTGAAGGCGCGATCGCGCAAGGAAAATGTCGGCGCTTGTACTATGATGAAGCCGGCCGTCGAGCCGGCCGAGCAGCAACATTGGGTCATTTGCGCGGCGGTCGACGATCTCCTGCATCGCTCTTACGCTTAGCGCGTGAGGAAACCAAAGTCAGCAGTTGGTTTCGCCTCATGCTATCGTCGAAAAGTTCATATGCGATAATTGCACTTATCGCAGAAGCGGATTTGACGCTCTTCTATAATGTGGGGTAGAGGGGCCGCCGGCAGGCGAGGGGCAATACCGCGTGGAGAAGACGGTTTTCTGGTCGTGGCAGAGCGATCTCGATGCCCGCGTCACGCGCGAGGTCATCCGCTTCGCGCTCGACGCCGCGATCACAATGCTCGCGGCCGACGTCGAGGAGGCCGAGCGGCCGAGCCTGACCTCGGACACGCAAGGGGTGGCTGGCACCCCCGACATCGTGGCGACCATCTACCGGAAGATCGACGAGGCCGCCGTGTTCGTCGGTGACGTCACGCCAATCGCGGTCTCTGCGGACGGGAAGGCCTGCGCCACCCCCAATGTGCTGCTCGAAATGGGCTATGCCAACCGGGCGCTCAGCGACGCCCGCGTCATCCAGGTCTGGAACACGGCTTTCGACGGGGCCACGCTCGACAAGCTCCCGTCCGATATGCGCGGGCGGCGCGGGCCGATCGCGTTTCATCTGCCTGTCGGCGCAGAGACCACCGAGCTGCGCCGGATGCGCGGCGATCTTGCCAAGCAGCTCGCGGCTGCGCTGAAGCTCTCGTTGGGTCAGCTTCCCCCGCCACCGCCCGATGCCATGCACTGGCAACCGCATTTCGCTGGCGACCCTGATCTCTGGTTCGACCGGGCCGAGCCGCAACTCGTAACGAACCTTTCGCACGGGACGAGCAAGTTCGTCTGGAAGGACCAGTTTCCCGGCTATGCGCGCCTGATTCCCTCGAAGTGGCAAGCGAAGCCGGGCGCGAAGCAGTCGTTGGCCAATTATCCCGGGCATCCGGCGCTGCTCGCACGCGCCAACTCTTTGAGCTACGGGATCAGCCGGGGCGGAGCCTCGGTCTACTGGCCTGGCACGGAGGAAGACGGGGCCAATCCGACCTTGGCCGTCACCCAGTGGTTCGACAAGACTGGCGAATTCTGGGGCGTTGGCGGCGGCTTCCTGTTCGAGCGGGAAGGGCGGGTGAGGCTCGCGACCGGCTATTACTTCCACCACTGGCTCGAATTCCTGAAGCGAAACACGGCGCTGGCGCTCGCGCATGGTGGGGCCTTACCGATCCACATCCGGCTTGGCGTCAACGGCCTTGGCGGAAGCTGGTGGTCGCAGGGGCGCTATGACTTTGGCGACGAAGGTTTTGCCGCCGTTGAGGAGAGCTACGAGTATCAGGCCACGTTGACCTCGGTTGGCTCCGAGGCGCTGCAACAGGTGGCGGTCGACGCGTTCAACGGCCTGGCGGCTGTCTATGGGGTCGAGGCGCATAGCTTCGAGCAGATTGTGGCGCTGTCGAGGTGAGGATCGGAAGCCTCCCAGAGCCGATCGGCAACCGGCCTGGTCAGCAGGCCATCGACCTCGCCTGGGAGGTGACCAAGCTAGGCTCCCAGGCACCGATTACGGTGAATGCAGAGTTGATCGCCGCCTACCAAGCGGCGTCGTCACCGCACAGCATTCGTGCGCTGAAATCGGACCTTGAGGCATTCGACCTGTGGTGCCGCCGCGCAAAGCGGATCGCGCTGCCGGCGACACCGGAGGTCGTTGCCGATTATCTGGATGCCCGGGCAGGGCAAGGGAGCCGGCCTGCGTCGCTTGCCCGATACAAGGCTTCGATCGCCAAGATTCACCAGCTGCTCGAGTTGAAGGATCCGACTCCGTCCGAGTTGGTCAAGCTTCGTCTCGCGGCGATCCGCCGCGAGAAGGGGACGGCCCAGAAGCAGGCGCGGCCGCTCAGGTTCAAGGGGCCGGTGCGCGATGTCGAGCGCGAGGCACCGAGAGGGCTGAATGTGCGCGCGTTGCTCGAGGCCTGCCCCGACGATCTGCCGGGCTTGCGCGATCGTGCGCTGCTGTCGGTTGCCTATGATACGGGGCTGCGCGCCTCCGAGCTGGTCGCGATTGAGGTCGCGCACATTGTCGAAGCGCTCGATCCCGAGGCCCGGCTTCTCTCGATACCGCGCAGCAAGGGCGACCCGGAAGGGGAGGGGGCCACCGCATTCCTGTCGCCGCGCTCGGTGCGCGCGGTTGCGGCCTGGAAGCAATCAGCAGGCATATCGTCGGGGCCGCTGTTCCGCCGGGTGCAGGTGCGGCGCTACAAGGCGAGGCCGGCTGTCAAGGGGCGGCGGATTGACAGCATCTCGGGGCGCGAGACCTGGGATCTCAGGAAGACCCTATCGCGACCGGCGGTGCCGGCCCGCGTCGAATATGATGTGGGGGAAGCGGCGCTGCATCCTGGTTCGATCGGGCCGATTTGGCGCGCGATCATCCAGCGGGCGTTCGATCGTGGCGCGCTGGCCGATCTCACCGCCGATGACCTCTCGCGGTTGCTCAAGGGGATCAGCGCGCATTCGACGCGGGTGGGGCTCAACCAGGACCTGTTCGCCAGCGGCGAAGATCTCGCCGGAATCATGGATGCGCTGCGCTGGAAGAGCCCACGCATGCCCCTCGCCTACAACCGCAATCTTGCCGCTGAGGCGGGCGCAGCTGGAAGGCTGATGGGCAAGCTGGGATGACCAGATTACCCCCCGTGCGGTCAAGACCGGGGGTACCGCCTATCCCTGAAATCGACTCAGCCACTGCTGATGTTCAGCGAATTGTCTGGCTGCGAACTCGACACAAATTGCTTGCAGGCCGCTTCGCTTCGATCTTTCGTTCTCGTTAAACTTCGTTCGCGCCGATACGGGAACTAGCGGCAACAGCCCGCGCCCTTGCTTTCGATCTGGATCGGTGGACAGGGAACAGTTCCATACGAACAGAACACGCAGCAATCGCCGGACTTGGGCCGGAGCACGGCGTTGCAGCCCGAACATTCATAGAAAAACTGGCAGGCGTTCGTTGGCATCTGCTCGGTCTTCACCGTGCCGCACGCAGGACAGGTGATCGTCGACCTTAGCTCCGGGGTGATGTCAGACATAGATATAGCCCAGCCAGAGCAGCACGGCACCGATCAGCAGGCCGGCAAGCGTGATCAGGCGCGTGGCGAGTGACGTGCATGTGCCGTCCGGAGCGCAGCACGCAGCGACGGCTTGCTGACGTACGAGAAGTGCGGCGCTTGCAAGCAGGCATAGGGCGCCTATCGCGAGCAGCGGCACGCGATAGGGTAGCGTGGTCATAGCGATCCCGGCGAGCCATGCCGATCCGATGCCAACCGAGGCCAGCAGCATCGGCAGGGCGCAGCAAGCCGCGACGCCGAAACCTGCTGCGATCCCACCGAGAGTGAGAGATGCGGTTCCCAATCCCTTCGGCGAAGGGGGGCTGGGAGAAGGTTCAGACATGGCGGCTCCTTGAGACCTGTTCGATCATGTCCTAGCGTCTGTAGCTGCTACAGACTCAAGCGGTATTTTGATGATGACGACATCTCTCACCACCATCCCGATCGGCGAACTTTCGCACCGCACGGGCTGCAACATCGAGACGATCCGCTATTATGAGCGCATCGGCCTGCTTCCGGTGCCGCTGCGCCGTGGCCGATACCGCGCCTATGGACCGTCGGATGTGCGGCGCCTGTCGTTCGTACGGCGTGCGCGCGAACTGGGCTTCCCGATCGATTCGGTGCGGGCGTTGCTGGAGCTTGCCGACGGCGGCGCAGCTTCGTGTGCGCAGGCGCGTGATCTCGCGGGCGAACACCTGCGGGATGTCCGCGTGAAAATCGCCGATCTTCGCCGTATGGAACAAGTGCTCGGCGAGACAGTCGACGCCTGCGAGGCGGGCGACACCATGGGCTGTCCCTTGCTAGAAACGCTTTGCACTGCGGAAGCGCGGTAGACCGAAGGCTGTCGGATCAGGTCAGGCGATCGATTGGTGTCTCCGGCTGGATCAGGCCGACGAGCGGGCACGCGCTGCAGATTTGAGCGGTACCAGCGCGGAGACGATACCCTGTCGGAGCCGCTCACCGCCGCGTCGGGCCGGTGGCGATGTCCCTGACTTCAAGCGTTGCTGGGACCGAGTGGCCAGCGAGACAATTGCCGTTCGGATCGGCGTCTGTGGAAAATCGGCCGACTGACATCGCCCTCTATCTCAGTACCGATAGTCTTCGAAAACGGGCGGGATGAGTAATCAAGACAAAAGCTTGGCGAGAATTGGACAGTCGGGCCGATCGTCGCCTTGGCAACGCGTCGCCAGATCGAGCAGCGCCAGGCGCATCGGCTGGAGGGCGTCGGCCTTTCGGCCAAGTTCCGCTGCGCGCGATCCCGCCGCGCCGCCGACGGGGTTAGGCCGATTTTCTCGTAATGGCGGATCATCCGCTGAGAGACCCCGCTCGCGTCCGACGCGGTGCCGATGTTCACAATGCCACCCGATTGAGGCGCAATGCGTTGGTCACCACGCTGACGGAGGACAGTGCCATCGCCGCCGCAGCGATGATCGGCGAGAGCAGGATGCCGAAGATCGGATAGAGCAGCCCCGCAGCGATCGGGACCCCGGCAGCGTTGTAGATGAAAGCGAAGAACAGGTTCTGGCGGATGTTGGACATCGTTGCTTCGCTCAATCGGCGCGCACGGACGATGCCGTTCAGGTCGCCCTTCAGCAGGGTGACGCCGGCGCTTTCGATTGCGACATCGGTGCCCGAGCCCATCGCAATGCCGACATCGGCGGCGGCGAGCGCGGGCGCGTCATTAACTCCGTCGCCTGCCATGGCCACGATGCGCCCCTCAGCCTTCAATCGCGAGACCACATCGCTTTTCTGATCCGGCAACACTTCGGCTTCGACATCGTCGATTCCAAGTTTCCGCCCGACCGCTTGTGCCGTTGTCCGATTGTCGCCCGTCAGCACCACGACCCTTATGCCCTCCTGACGAAGCGCCGCGATGGCCTCAGCCGTCGTTGCTTTGATCGCATCGGCAATGGCGAGGATCCCGGCTGGCTGTCCATCGATCCCGATGAAGATGGCGGTCGCACCGTCCTGGCGCAGCTCGTCCGCCTGCGGCTCAAGGGCGCGAACCTCGATCCCGTTTTCTGACAGGAAGCCGGCATTGCCCAGCGTGATTCGCTTGCCATCGACCGTGCCGATCGCCCCCTTGCCGGTTGGGGAATCAAAGTCCGTGACTTGCGGAAGCACGATTCCCCTGTCCTTGGCGGCGGCGACCACGGCCAGTGCCAGCGGATGTTCGGACGCCCGCTCCACGCCGGCGGCGAGCCGCAGCAGTTCGGTCTCCTCATAGCCGGTCGCGGGAACGATGCGGGTGAGCGACGGCCGGCCCTCGGTCAGCGTGCCGGTCTTGTCGACGACCAGTGTGTCGATCTTCTCCATCCGCTCCAGCGCTTCGGCATTCTTGATCAGCACGCCGAGCCCTGCACCCCGGCCGATGCCGACCATGATCGACATCGGCGTCGCTAGCCCCAAGGCGCAGGGGCAGGCGATGATGAGGACAGCGACAGCGGCGATCAGGCCATGGGCCAGACGCGGCTCTGGCCCCCAGATTCCCCACACGCCAAAGGCAATGACAGCGATCAGCAGCACCGCGGGCACGAACCATCCTGCGACCTGATCGGCCAGGCGCTGGATGGGTGCCCGCGAACGCTGGGCGTCAGCGACCATCTGGACAATACGCGCCAACATCGTGTCGCGTCCGACCTTCTCTGCGCGAATGACGAGGGCGCCGCTCTGGTTGATCGTTCCGCCGATGACCGCATCGCCCAGCGCCTTTGTGACCGGCATCGACTCGCCCGTCACCATCGACTCGTCGAGCGAGGATCGGCCGTCTTCGACCTTGCCGTCGACGGGTACTTTTTCGCCGGGCCGGACACGGAGATGATCACCGACGGCCACCTGCTCGAGCGAGACCTCCTCATCATCCCCGTCGGCGCCAATGCGGCGCGCGGTCTTGGGCGCGAGGTTGAGTAGCGCCTTGATTGCGCCCGAAGTCCTCTCGCGGGCGCGCAGCTCGAGCACCTGGCCCAGCAGCACGAGCACGGTGATGACGGCGGCGGCCTCGAAATAGATCGCGACCGTCCCGTCCATCATCCGAAACGCTGCCGGGAATACCGACGGGGCGATGGTTGCCACCACGCTGTAGGCCCAGGCCACGCCCGTGCCCATCGCGATCAGGGTGAACATATTGAGGTTCCGTGTCCGCACGGACGCCCACCCACGTTCAAAGAATGGCCATCCCGCCCAGAGCACGACCGGGGTAGCCAGCGCAAATTGAAGCCAACCAGATAGTCGGGGCGGCACAAGATTGTGCAGCGCCGGGAAGAGGTGGCTGCCCATCTCCAGGACAAACACCGGGATGGTGAGCAGCAAGGCGATCCAGAAACGCCGGGACATATCCAGAAGTTCACCGCTCGGCCCAGTGTCTGCCGTCACAAGTTCCGGCTCAAGGGCCATGCCGCAGATCGGGCATGGCCCGGGATGATCCTGGCGGACCTCCGGGTGCATGGGGCAGGTCCAGATTGCGCCCGGTTGAGCGGTTGCCGCCTCCTTCTCACCCTCGGACAGGTAGCGCTCCGGGTGAGCGACAAACTTCGTGCGGCAACCCGCGCTGCAGAAATGATAGTCCTCCCCGTCATGCGAGGCACGATGTGACGTTCCCGTCGGATCAACCATCATCCCGCAAACCGGATCTTTGACAGTTTTCACGTCCGTGCCGCCACCGTGCTTGCCGGCGCAGCAGCTATGGGCGCCCGAATTGCTAGCTGGAACAGGATCAGTCACAGGCTCGTCTCCTTATCGACGAAATGCAATCTGGGGTCTGACATCGTGTCAGGGTCAAGCCCGACATGCATATATTTTTGATGGCTGATTCTGCGCTGGCGTCTCAGCCGGGCAACAGATTGTGGATCGCCGTAGCAGCCTTGGCGGCCTGACCGGCCGCAACAGCAATTTGATCCAGCCCTTCGACCATGTCGCCAGCAGCGAACAGGCCGCTGACCGTTGTTTGTTGATGCTCGTCGACGACAATGCACCCTGCCTGGTCCAGTTTCGCGCCGGCCATGTGCGCGAGTTCCGAGCGAGGGGAGGTTCCGAGGGCAACATAAAGGGTGTCGAACCGAAGCGATCGGCCATCGGTCAATTGAGCGATCAGATTCTTTCCATCGATCGACAAATCTCGGACAGGGGCGCGTTCGACCGCGATACCGCCTCGAGCCAGATCTGCCTCTTCGGCCTCCGACAGTTGCGAGCCGTCCTGCGCGAGCAAGGTGACGGTGTCGCTATAGTGCCGCACGAACACAGACTCGGCGGCGCCATGGTCTGAGCACCCCAGCACGGCCACCCGCTTGCCGCGTACCTCATAGCCGTCGCATATCGGGCAATAGCGTATCAGACCTTGCACGAGGCCTCGATCATGCGTTTCCAGCGCCATTCGCGGATGATGATTTATCACGCCTTGGGCAAGCAATATCGTGCGGGTATTGACGGCCTCGAGACCCGTGCTGACTAGGAAACCCGTCCCGGTCTTTACAATCCCATTGGCAAAACCATCAGAGAGCTTCGCGCCGTAACGCAGGGCATGCTGGCGCATTCGCGACAGCAGATCGTCGCCCGATATGCCGTCTGGAAACCCGATCAGGTTGTGCGTAGCTGGAATGGAGGACGCGCGGCCGTCGCCAGCATCGATGACCAGCGTAGAACGCAGAAACCGGCCCAGATAGGTGGCTGCTGTCAGCCCTGCCGGGCCACCGCCTATGATGACGCAATCGTACATGCGAGCCTTTCGCTGACCTCGGCCGTCACTGATATTACGCGGTACGATGCCTCTTCCCTCGAACAGAGACACGCTCTTCCAAAAAAAGATCGGGTCGTGAGGGGTAAACGCCAGCGCTGCGTAAATTCAGATGAAGCCCACCGCCTGGCAGGATGGACAGCCGAGGTGCCCACGGGTCGCAGCGTGGCGCCGGGGCGAGCGGATGTGGGGAAGACGGATTGGAATCAACCGATCGCGCTCCGTGTCGCTCGCCCCGCAACAAAGGTTGCAGCATCACGGGCAGGGGCGTCAGCATCATAGTCGGGTGGGAGCAATGGAGACCTACAGCCCTTTCTCGGCCTCGATGGGCCAGGCGCTTTGGGTGATCATGATCGTCGCTGGCCCCCCGCTGATAATCATGTTGGTGGTGGGGCTGATTATCTCGATGATCCAGGCTGCTACATCGATCAACGAACAGACCGTGAGCTTCGTCCCGAAGCTCCTGGCGTTCATCTTGTTCCTCGCGCTTTACGGGGCAACCGCTGGCGATCTCCTGATCGACTATACCCGTGACCTGCTGACGCATATTCCGGAGGATATCAAATAATGAGGACCGATTTTCATTCGGGGCGACCACGCAAAAACTGGTCGAATACGGGACGGAGTGCTAGCGTCGGAGAGGATCGGCGCGAAAGGGGAGCGGGGTTTGGTGGAGTTTGAATTGCTGGCGCGGCAACTGATCCAGCGATGGAAGGAAGACCCGAACGCGACGTACCAGAGCTGGTTTCTATGGGATGAGCGCATCAAGAACTTTCGCTCGATCAGGCGTGGTCTGGCTCAGGTGGTTGCTGAGATCGAAGCCGGTCGGTTTGGCGTGGCCTATCGCGGTTCTTCTCTGGAGACGGTCGTTCATTCAGTCGCCGAGCAGAGGCAGATCTTCAAGGGCGCGGACCATGCGTTTCTCTGGAAGCCCAAATTGCGCATTCCCGACATCTATGAAAACCCGGCGAACCAACGCGCGTTTCGTCGATTGCTGGACCATTGCGCCTGTTGCGACACCGCGGAAGAGATCATCGCAGGTATTCACACGATCGATCGTCTGAACATCAAAGGGCTGGGGCCAGCGGTGGCCAACCTCCTCTATTTCCTGCATCCAACCCTCGTGCCGCCGTTCAACACGGCGATCGTCAACGGATACAACAAGCTGACCGGCGGCAAGGTGAAGCTCGGAAGCTGGCAGCATTTTCTCGCAATGCGCTCGGGCGTGCTCGACCTGAACGAGCGTTTCCGCGATCTGCTGTCGAACGATCTGGGCGCCATTGGTGGCCTTCTGTTCGACATCGGCTCGGGCCGCTATCCCGCGCCCCCGCGCGACGAGGAAGACCAGACTCTAGGATCCTGGGCGGCGCGCCTCGAGCAAGCCCGGGCCGAAGCGCAAACCCTCAACAAAGCGCTGCAAAAGCAGGGCGAGAGTGACCGCACTCATTCGGAAATCCAGGCGTGGCTGCGCGATATCGGTCTAGCGCTGGGGTATGACATCTGGATCGCATCCAATGACCGGGGACGGCTGCATGACGGGGTGCGCTTGGGGGAGGGGTGCCTCGAAAGCCTGCCAACTTCCATTTCGACATCGACGGGAGCGGATGCGATCCGCCTCATCGACGTTTTGTGGCTGGAGCGGGGCGGCGACCGGGTCGCAGCAGCCTTCGAAGTCGAACATTCGACGTCTATCTATTCGGGTATCGTCCGGATGCTGGACCTTGCGCTGAGCGGCAGCGATCTTCACGCGACAGCCGGATTGTTCCTTGTCGCTCCTGACGCTCGCGAAAGCGAAGTCCGAGCGCAAATCGCAAGGCCCGCGTTCAGCCGGATCGCGGACCTCGAAATCGCCTATCTTCCCTATGGCGAGCTCGAACGGCACAAGGAGGCGATTTCCCGGTTTGGCTCGGGTCTAAAGGCAATCAAGGCGATATCGCGCGCGCTGCCTTGAAGTCGGACTAGATCACGGATGCAGGCGGAGCGATCCATCGAGGTCACCAGAAACCATCAGGTCCAGGATCGGCTACTCGACACCGAAAAGCATGATCGCAATGAGGTCCGGCACAGATCTAATCGACCTTGGAGGTATGGCTCGAGGTTCGGACCACATCGCTCGCTCGCGCTCGAGCCATTGACAGCCCTGGCCTGGCACACTGCAAGGATAAGTCTCTCCAAGCCGTGCCAGCTCCTGGTCTCGATCTGACGGAGCACGTATAAAGGTCAAATAAGTCCGTGAAATGTTGGTCCATAGTGCGGGTGTCCTGAGCGGCGACGCGCGCAGTTGCCTGATGACTATCAGCACCTTCTCGCGCCAAACGCTGGATCGCTTGTGCGAGGCTTGCCGCTTTTGCTGAATGATAATGGTATCCGGCATTTGTGACTAGATGCTCAGCGACGGCACCGCTGTCAGGCACGAGCATTGGCAGACCGCTAGCGCGCGCTTCAGCGGCGATCATGCAGAACGTCTCGGATTCGCTGCCATGAACCAAGGCATCTCCGCTAGCGAGGAATGTGGCGAACTCGTTCCTGTCCGAAATTGGTGAGATGAGACGGATGTGGGGATTGCCCGCAACGGCTTTGTGAACCGCAGCACTACATCGGCCGTCACCAGCTATAATCAGACCGATAGGGTGCTTATAACCGCTGGCCGTGACAGCCTGGATTATCATTGGCCAGCGCTTTTCGGGTGCGTGGCGACCGGCACCTACCAACAGGAGAGCATGTTCCGGAAGGTCGCATAGTTTAAGAAGATATCGCCTCGCGTTCAAGTCGCGGTTAGCGGGTGAAAATATGTCAGGCTCGACCCCCATACGATTCATGACGACTTTTTTGAGTCCTCCCTCCTTCAAGCGAGCCGTAAGGTCCGAGCTTGCGCATATGATATGATCGAAGCGCTCATCCAGGCGCCTCAGACGTTGCCAGAACCATTCGAACCCGCGATCGATCATCGGCCGGCTCGCTACACCTCTAAACCACCTGTAAGCGTAGTTCCCGAGCGGATCGGCATGCATGATGAGGCTGCGCGGAACGTCGGTGCGCCAACGCGCGACGATGCCGGCGCTGCTCCATGGCGTTGAGGCCTCGACGAAGTCAGGTGTTAGTGCATTGAGCTTGGCGTGCAACGCGGCCTCATCGTAGAAATAATTGTAACGCTTATCGAGCGGGAACGGTTTGCCTTCGACATATTCGATTCGAGCGCCGGGCCCCACGATCTCCACGCCGGGCTGGATGGAAGGGACTAGGACAATAATCTCGTGCCCGAGCCGGGGGCCGGCACGCATCTTATGGCGAACATAGGTTTTTACGCCGCCACCGAGAGGAGAGTAAAAAGCGCATACATCAACGATCCGCATTGCTTATTCCCCCTTCAACGGCGCGAAGGAGAGAAAGCCCCTATGATAGTTGAGGACGATGCGTGACCGGGTCGCCGTTCGTCTGACAGTAAGGGTCACGGCAGACGCGTTCGGCTTGCTCCACCCGAGTTTGGGATTTTGCGCAAAACCGACGCCGTCGACCAATATGCTGAATTTCCCGCTGGAATCGCGATCATGAAGCAAGCTGACCGCATAGGTGCCCGGTCTCGGTACTCTGATGCACATGCGTAGGGGCGTGTCGCGACGGAGCGGCAGTTCGAGCCGACGGAATATCTTGCCTTGAGCGACGAGAACGTTGGCATCCTGCAGGAAATCGTCGTCGTGGGGTGGCCACACCTCAAGCTTCAACAGTCCAACGCGGTCTTTGAGACCCGCAACATCGATAATTATGGCCGGACCATTTTCATCTGGACGGCACTGGGCACCTGCCTTGCCTAGCTCGGATAAGTGCACCTGTGCCGTGGGCGTCGCTGCCAGGGCGGCAACGCCATAAGCGATTTCCATCAGCATTGTACTTGTTGCCCTCATTTGCCCGAGGACGGCGCGCGGCGTACCTCAGAATGCGCCTGATCACCGGGATCATTTCGGTAGGCCAATGCGCCACTGATCCGGCGTCTCATGATTGAGGCCGAATTCGTTACGTATTGGAACGTCACACCTTCCTAGACAGCCGCTGGCGCGGACCCGACGGTTAGGCGCCATGGAATTGGGCAGATGGCTAGAAAGTGAGGAGTGGGCGCTACCGAAGTGTGGGAGGTCGCATCAATTCTGCGAGAAGATCCTGCGCGCGGAGATCATGCGCCAATCGGCCGAACATCTTCTTGCGGACTGTGCGGTTCCAAAACGCCAGCGTAACGTCGTTCACCCGATCCGCAGGCATATGCGAATGATCTGTGGCGGGCTCTTCATTGCTGCCGGTATCGCCAGCATTTGCACCGTCCACATGAGCATCTACGCGTAATTCGGCGAGTGGTCTGTGTTCCGTCTCCGCAGAATGTATGACAGGACTTGGACCGCCATGCGAAACGACGAGAGCTATAGAGAGCAGCATCAACAGCGCTCTGACCGATCGTTTATGGAACTGCGCAGTCGACATACACAAAAATGAGGCCTTTGAAATAATGCGTGCGCTGCCCTGACGCAGGATCACATGCCGGAGGCAGGTGGGGCCAACAGGCCTAACCAGGCAACGAGGGCAAGAATGGTAATGGCAAACCCGGTCTCGATTGCGAGGCTACGGCGCAGTGACCCTATCGCCGATGAGGTGTTGCCTGTCTCGATCGCCGCCGCGAGCGACGGCGTCAGAAAGTAGCGATTGGCCGCCGCCAGCAACAGCATCAAGCCGAACAGCAGCAGCTTTGCCACCAGCAGCAGGCCATAGAGGCTGGTAAACAGGGATCCCAGATTGGAGGGGCCGATCAGTATCCAACTATTGATCAAACCCGACACGATAAGCAGCGCCACGACCACCGATCCGACCTTCGCAAATCCATCCAGCGCGCGGTGCGAGAGGTGAATGTGATCCACCGCCATGCGCGCGGCAGGGCGGAAAACGAGGAGGCAAAGCGCGAACAACGCGCCTACCCAGATGCCCGCTGCCCAGAGATGGATGATATCGGCACCAAGATGGACCCATCCCCGCAAGCCTTCATCGGCAGCGCCATGACCCGTCCAGGCCAAGGTCGCCAGAGCGACAGCGGCGGTCGCTGACAGCGACCACAGGGCGAAAGCGGGACGCCGCCAACCGACGATGGAAAAATAGAGCACGAGCAGGAGGGCCGCGACCCGTACCTGCCAGACCGTCCCGATCGCCGTGCCCGATATGAGAAGATTGACCGTGGCGCGGTCTACCTGATCGAGTGGCACGCCCCCCATCGAGGCCGCCAGGACCATCATGCCCAGGATAGATAATACGATACCGGCCAGCGCGATTGTCGCCAACACCGACCGGAAACGCAGGACCGAGCCGGATGCCCGCTCAGTCCCGCGCAACGTGTAGAGGCCGAACATCGGCAACCCGAAGAGGAGCATGAGATCGAGGAAAAGTCCCAGCCTCACTGCGATCGCTATGATGTCAGGCACGGTCTTACTGGACCTTGAAGGTATAGCTGCCCTGGATGCGATGGGTGTCAGCAGAGACGACGTGATAGTCGACCTTGTAGGTTCCAACCGGCAACGGCTTGGCAAGCGTCGCGACGAGCGTCTTGCCATCGGCGCCCACGGTGGCCTTGACGCCGTTCATCTTCATCGGTCCCATCTTCATGCCTGGCATTTCGGTGATCGTCAGGTCGAGCCCCGAAAATTGTGCGACGAGCGCTTCAGAAAAGACGAGCTGAATTCTGGTCGGGGCGGCGACCACGGCATTTGCGGCAGGGGTTGCGCCATTGAGCTTAGGGTGAGCCTGCGCAGCGGTAGCGGTGAGGACAGACGCCGCCATGGCGACGGCAAAGATTGTTTTACGAAACATCGATTTCTCCATGGGCGGCGAGACTGCCGACACATTGAATTACGCACCACGCGGCGCCACCCCTCATCAGGCGCAATAATTCTTCACATCGGGATCCCGGCGGAATTTGTGCATGACATCTGGGCGGCGGATGAGGGGTAGAAGCGCACCGTGCGTATGAACAATTGGATGGGTGTGAGAACCACCTGGATCCAAGGACGCTGCCGCTCGGGAGGAAGCTATGGAGAATGCTAGGACGACTTGGCTGCGCAGGCACTTTCCAAGTGTGGGTTTCATCGCTGCAACAGCGCTGGTCGGCGGCGCGCTAGCGGGGATCGTCGTCTATGTGGGTGCGTATGACATCGGGGCGGATTCACCACACACCAAACCGGTCTATTGGCTGATCGAGCAGCTCCGCGATCGTTCCATCGCCGTGCGATCTCGTGATGTGAATGTCCCGGCCAACCTTGGGGACGTGAAGCGGCTGCAGAGCGGGGCGGGGCTGTACACCGAGATGTGCAGCGGCTGCCATCTCGGGCCAGGACTGGAAAAGTCCGAAATCAGCCAGGGACTCTATCCGAGGGCGCCAGAGCTTTCCCGCGAGGAGCAAAGATCGCCAAAGGAGCAATTCTGGATCATCAAGCATGGGGTCAAGCTGACCGCGATGCCAGCTTGGGGTAAGACCCATAGCGACGAATTGATCTGGGACATGGTGGCTTTCGTGCGGCAACTCCCGCGTATGACACCCGCCCAATATCAGGCGGCAATTGCCAGTGCGCCCGAAGGCCATGACGCGCTGATGAAGGATATGCCCGGCATGACGACGACGGCGCCATAGCGATGCGGCTGCTCCGTCGCTGTTGCTCAGAACTGCCCGCTATGTGCGATGCTTTGACGGACAGGCTGATAGAGGGGAAAGTAAAGAACGCGTCCTGGGCCGTTGCCCCGGATTGATTGAGGATTGGACTTTTCGATGGATACCGACCTGGACCGGCTGCTGAGCCGCTTACGCAACGAACCGACGCATCCGGGGCTGATTGGTCTGGAGGATGCTGTGTTCCGACGCATAGCGGCATTGCCGCAGGTTTCGACCGCGTCTCAATTCCGCCTCGGTGCGGTCGCGGCTTTCGGAGCGGTACTGCTGGGTATCGCCAGCAATGGCTTTACGCCGCGTGCCGAGGCGTCGGTCACGCTATCGCCTTTCGGGCCATCAAATCCGCTTGCCCCTTCGACGCTGCTGGTAGGTTCTCAATGAAGCCCAAATTGCTCCTCCTCGTCGCCATCGTCGCCTTTGCATCGGCGGTTGCGGGCGTGTTCCTGGGCCGCTACTTTTTCCCGCAGCCCAAGGCAGCCGGCGTCGAGCTCCACGATGTCTTGCACAGCAAGCTCGATCTGGATGATCGTCAGAAGGCCAAGATCGAGCTGCTAGAGCAGGGTTTCGCCGTGCGTCGGCGCGCGCTGGAGCTTGAACTGCGATCGGACAATGCGCGTCTCGCAGCCGCGATCGAGGTCGAACATGGCGAAGGGCCGCGTGTGACCGCGGCCGTCGATCAGTCGCATCAGGCAATGGGCGAACTGCAAAAGGAAACGCTCGGGCACATCTTCGCCATGCGGCAAATCCTTCGCCCCGATCAGGCCAAGACCTTCGATCAGGCGGTGGTTCATGCGCTCACCGACGATGCACGGTGAGTCTGGATCTCCAGGCGTGTTCGGACGGTGAACTAGCGGCACTGACGCTTGCCGGTCGGCAGTCGGCTTTCGCCGAGATTATGCGTCGGCACCAGACAGCGATATTTCGACTGGTGCGCGGCCTGGTCGGGAATGCCGAGGAAGCACTTGATCTCACGCAGGACTGCTTTGTATCCGCGTTCAGCCATCTGCGGAAATATGATGGTGCGCGTCCGTTGCGCGCCTGGCTATCCCGGATCGCGATTAACAAATGTCGCGATTGGCGCCGCCGCCAGAGGGTGCGGCAGCTCTTCACATTTGGCTCCGCGCCGTCGGATGATGAGATTGAGCAAGTGCCGGATGACGCACCCTCCGCACATGCCAGTGCTGAATCGAAAATAGAGGTGGAGCGACTGTCGGCGGCGATCAGCGCATTGCCTGCCACGTTGCGTGAAGTCCTGATGCTCAGGACCGTCGAAGGGCTCAGTCAATCAGAGGCCGCCAAAGCGCTTTCCGTCAGTAGCAAGGCTGTGGAGACGCGCCTGTATCGCGCGCGCGCGCGCCTCGCAGAAATACTCGCTGAGGAATGAGGGGTGCGCGCTGCTCGCGCGTAAGGATAAAGAGATACCGCGCTTAAGCGTCTTTTCAGACCCAAAGTGCTGCACGTTGAACAAGGAGATATTATGTCCCCCGGATTGAACCGCCGCGGCCTTTTCCGCGGCGCTGCGCTGGCCGGCGGTGGCCTCGCATTGTCGGCATGGCTGCCGGCATGGGCTCAACCCATTTCGTCCGGGATTGCCAAGCCACTGCCAACGGTCAGCGGGAACGATATCACGCTCAAGATCGCGCATCAGATGATGATGATCGACGGCCGACAAAGCCATGCCATCGGCATCAATGGCACTGTGCCTGCGCCCCTCATCCGTCTGCGTCAGGGCCAAAACGTCCGCCTGTCGGTGATCAACGATCTCGAGGAAGACAGCTCGATCCACTGGCACGGCCTGCTTTTGCCGTTCCAGTTCGACGGCGTGCCCGGCATCAGCTTCCCCGGCATCAAGCCCAAGTCGACCTTTGTCTATGAGTTCCCCATCGTCCAGGCTGGCACCTATTGGTATCATAGCCATTCGGGGCTGCAGGAGCAGTTAGGTCATTACGGACCGATTGTCATCGACCCGGAAGGCGAGGATCCGATTCAGTCGGATCGAGAGCATGTCATCGTGCTCTCCGACCATAGCCAGATGCATCCGCACGCAATTTTCCGGAAGCTCAAGCAGGTCGGCGGTGGCTATTTCAATTATCAGCGGCAAACGCTGGCCGGTTTGCTGGCCAAGGAAGACCAACCCCTCAAGGACCGACTTGACTGGGGCAATATGCGGATGGATCCGACCGACGTGTCCGATGTCACGGGCTCGACCTATACCTATCTCGTGAATGGGCATGGCCCACGGGACAACTGGACCGCGCTTTTCAAGCCAGGTGAGCGCGTTCGCCTGCGTTTCGTCAATGCCTCCGCGATGACGACGTTCAATGTCCGGATTCCCGGTCTCAAACTTACGGTTGTTCAGGCCGACGGGCTCAATGTCAGGCCGGTCGAGGTCGACGAGTTTCAGATCGCGGTTGCCGAGACCTATGATGTCATCGTTACTCCGACCGATGATCGCGCCTACACGCTGGTCGGTGAATCCGTTGATCGTTCGGGCATGGCACGCGCCACACTGGCTCCGCGTGAAGGCATGACGGCCGAAGTTCCGCCGCTCCGCAAGCGGCCCCTTGCCGATATGAAGGACATGGGCATGGGGGACATGGATATGAGCGGCATGTCCGGCATGGACCACGCAGCAATGGGGCATGACATGTCTGCCGGCGGAGCTGCCGCGGGCGGGATGGCAGGCATGGATATGGGGGCCGGCGCGTCGATGCCAGGCATGCAAAAACCGGCGGATAGTTCCATGGCCAACATGCCCGGAATGGGCAGCGGGTCCGGTGATACAATGGGCGGCATGGCGATGGGCGGAATGGGCGGCATGAACATGCGCGACGCCAGCAAAGCGCCGCAGGTTAAGATGGGACCGGGTGTCCAGACGATCTCGCCCATGCCGATGGATCGCACGGGAGAACCGGGACAGGGTCTCGAAGACGTTGGCCACCGGGTTCTTGTCTATCGCGATCTGATGGCGGTGGAGCGCAACCCCGATGTTCGCGCGCCAGACCGCGCGATGGAAATCCACCTGACCGGGAATATGGAACGCTATATGTGGTCGTTCGATGGGGTGAAGCTCAGTGACAAGCGCGAGCCCATTCCCTTTATCGAAAACGAAAGGGTCCGCGTCACGCTCGTCAATGACACGATGATGTCGCACCCGATCCATCTTCATGGGCATTTCTTCGAGCTGGTGACCGGGCATGGCGAGTATTCGCCGCGCAAACACACCGTCAATGTCGCACCAGGAGGCAAGGTAAGTTTCGACGTCACCGCAGACGCAGTCGGCGACTGGGCGTTTCACTGCCATATGCTCTATCACATGCATGCCGGGATGATGCGCGTCGTCTCTGTCCGTCCCCGGGGAGATGCCGCATGAAGTCGCTTCTCCTTCTGATCGGCGCGGCCCCGCTCGCCTTGGCGACCCCAGTCAGCGCGCAGTCGATGCAGAATATGCCGGGCATGAACATGCCTGCTGCTCAGCCAGCGGCGAAGAAAAAGCCGGTGGCCAAGCCAGCAAGCCAGCCCAGGCGCGCCGCTGCGCCCACGGCTAAGGGCAAGCCTGCCACCCCGAAGCGCCGGGCACCGGCAGCAAAACCCAAGTCGGCGCCGCACGACATGTCGGGCATGGGGGCTATGTCCGGCATGGAGATGCCCGGTGACAAGACGCCTCCAACGGCTGACCCGCATGCCGGCCACGACATGTCCGGCATGCCTGGCATGACCATGCCCGATGGGGCGGGCGGTACGATGAAACACGACATGCCCGGCATGGACATGCAGGCGGCACCCGGCGGTCAGCCGATGCAGCACGATATGTCGTCGATGCCCGGCATGGCGATGGATGGGCCGATGGCAGCCCATGGCGCTGGTGGCACCAGTCTCATGCCCGGCAACGCCCCTGCACCCCAACCTCCTACCGACAACTATGCCGACCGCGTCTACAAAAACGGCGAGATGGCGGCTTCGCGTACCATGCTGCATAAGGAACATGGCGGCTCATCCAGCTCGATGATCCTGTTCAATCTGGCGGAATATCAGGTCCGTAACGGCCGCGACGGCTATCGGTGGGACGGGGAGGCGTGGTTCGGCAAGGATCTCGATCGGCTGGTGGTCAAGACAGAGGGTGAGGGCGTTCTTGCTGGCAGAAGCGGCACCTACATGGAGACCGCAGAAGTTCAGGCGCTCTACAGTCGTGCACTCGACCCTTATTGGAACCTCCAGGCGGGTGTCCGTTACGATTTCAAACCCAACCCATCCCGTACTTATGCGACGATCGGTATTGAGGGGGTGGCGCCTTACTGGTTTGAGACCGAGGCTGCCCTGTTTCTGTCGAACAAAGGCGAGGTGTTGGGGCGGATCGAGGGCTATTATGATCAGCGTATCACGCAACGCCTCATTCTCCAGCCGCGCCTGGAAGTGAACCTTTCAGCACAAAATGTCCCGGAGACGCGGATTGGAGCGGGCATCACGAACGCCGAATTGGGACTGCGTTTGCGTTACGAACTGCGCCGCGAATTTGCCCCCTACATCGGCGTTTCTTACGACCGAAAGTTCGGGCGGACGGCGGACTATGCACGCTCAGACGGAGGGGACGTGAAGGCGGCCAGCTTTGTAATCGGTGTTCGGACCTGGTTCTGAGAAGCGCCAAACTCCGCTTCCACATCGGGGCTAGCCGCGTTCATCGCTGGTTAGCCCTGGTTATCGGCGTCCAGCTGCTGCTTTGGTTTGCGAGCGGTCTTGTCATGAGCCTGTTGCCGATCGAGCGGGTCCGCGGTGAACATCTCGTCGAGCGATCGTCGCCGGCGATATTGGAACAGTCGAGATCGCGCGCGCCGTTGGACCTAGTGTTGCGCGCGGCGACCAGACCCGTGCGTGAAGTCCGATATCGCGCGCTGCTCGGCCGCGAGATTGCGGAGGTCGAGTCTATCGATGGGACGATCTCACTCCACGATGCAGAAACAGGTCGTCGACTTGGTCCCGTGAACGCTGCGATGGCTCGCGCGGTGGCGATACAGGCCTACCGTGGTACGTCGGAGCCGCCGAGCGTGCGCCTGGTTGTGGCGTCGACCCCAGAATTCAAGGGCGTCCTGCCGGCCTGGCGGGTGGACTTCCCTGACCGCGAAGCGACCCGCGTCTATGTTGCCCAGAATAGTGGTCGGATCGTCGCTGTGAGAAATGGAACGTGGCGCCTGTACGATTTCTTCTGGGCGCTCCACATCATGGATTGGAAAAACCACGAAAATTTCAACACGCCGTGGTTGATGGCGTTTGCCGCAGGTGGTCTCGCATTGGCGATCGCGGGTTCGGCACTTTTGTATCTTCGGTGGCCGCGAAAGCGACGCCGCACGGGTTGAATAGTCAAGCAGGATCGGGGCGGGGGCCAAAGGAGACGACCAATGATGAAAAATGCCTATGCGAGCCTCGCCCTGCAGACCTTGGTTGGCGGCGTCATCATGTATCTGGTGATGTTCGTCATGATCGACAGCTTGGGGAGCTTCTACAACAACCTGAATATGCTCTACATGACGCTAATGATGGTGGCGCCCATGGTGGTGCTGATGGTCCTCGCGATGGGCCATATGTTCCCGTCGAAAAAGGCAAACGCGGCCCTTATATTAGGGTCAGTTGCGATATTCGCCGGATCATTTGCCCTCATCCGCACGCAAACAACGATCGGCGATACAGCATTCCTCCGATCGATGATCCCGCATCATTCGGGCGCGATCCTGATGTGCCGCGAGGCCTCCTTGAAGGATCCGGAAATCGTTCGTCTGTGCAGCGGCATCGAGGAATCTCAGCGCCGCGAAATCGATGAAATGAAGGCTATTCTAGCCCGCAAGTAGGCTTCGCGCTCCCGTTCCCGTAAATTTTGTGCCGCCTCACGAGGGAAATGGCGCGCCCATGCGTATTATCAATGCGGGGCGCTGAGGAGAGAATTGTGAAGAAAATAGTCCCCATCATCATCGCTGGATTGGTGGCCGCGCCGGCGATCGCCCAAATGCAGGGCATGGACCATAGCAAGATGGACATGCGCCAGACCATGAACCCCACGCCAGCCAATCCTTACCCGCCTGCAGAAATGGAGATGCATCAGAAGATGATGTCCGCCACGGGCAGCGATGCAACGGAGACCTGGGTGCGCAAGATGATCGAGCATCATCGCGGTGCGATTGCGATGTCACGCATCGTTTTGCGCGACACCAAGGACGCGCAGGTCCGAATGATGGCGAACAAGTCAATCACCGAGCAAACGCGAGAAGTGGGCGAGCTTCAAGGCTGGCTGAGAGCCCACAACAAGCGCGCCCAATAGACCTTTCCTCCCCCGCCCAGGGGCGGGGGAACCAATAAGGGATCGTATGACACTCAAATTTGCCCTCGCTGCGTTCATAGCAGCCTTCTCCGTCGCCAGCGCCGAAGCTGCCCCGATCATCATGCATCGTGACCCTGGTTGCGGTTGCTGCGAACAGTGGGCGGCCCAGGTGCGCAGACAATTTGGACAAAGCGTCAATATCGTCGACGACCAGCAACGCGGCCGCTTTCAACGCGCTCAAGGCGTGCCCGCTGCGCTGGCATCATGCCATACTGCAATTGTCGATGGCATGGTTTTCGAGGGCCACGTTCCCATTGCCGACATGAAGCGCGCGATCGCGAAGCGCCCGAAGGGCGTAAAGGGATTGGCCGTAGCGGGCATGCCGCTGGGTTCTCCGGGGATGGAAGTCCCCGGCCAAAAACCACAACCCTACTCTGTCATCGCCTTCGGATCGGCGGGTCAGACGGTATTTGCCCGACACGGCGGGTGACCATCTCGTTGATCTTTGATGCTACGAGGCGTAATAAATAACGGCTGTGAAACGCGTTTTGCAACTTCTTCTCCTTCTGGGAGCCATGGTTGGCTTGATTGGCCAAGCGGCGGCCTTTGCGTCCGCTCCGCCTGCGATGTCCGCCCCAATGGCCACGTCTGTGCAGGCCGTGGCTGGGATGTCGGAAGACTGCATGAAGATAATGGCACAGCAGCAACAACCTGCTCAGAAGCCTTGCAAGGGCATGACCCTGGAATGCATCGCGGCCATGGGCTGCGTCGTTCCGCTGGCCGTTCGTAATGACGCGCCTATGCTGGAAGCACGCGAAGCCAGTCCAGCTCTGCCCTTCTGGGCAACCATCACTGTCCTGCACGGCAGTGACCTCACTCCCGAACCGGAACCACCGACTCTCCTTGGCTGATCGACACCGGCTGCCAGGCTGACAGGATTCTTGCGTCTATCGCGCATCTGAAAATCCTGTCTGACCCGCGGCTACCACGATATTTTGCCCAAGGATTACAGTCATGAAGAACCGTGTTTTCTATGCCCTGCTGGGCATTGCGCTTGCCGCTCCCGTTGCCGCTTTCGCCGGCGAACCCAACACAAACTCGCAGTCTGGCCATTATGAATGGCGTCAATCGCCAAACTATGGCCCGCGTGCGCCATCTATGAGCCCCCGTCGCGTCTGGGTGCCCGATGCTCCGCAGATGGCGAACTGCAACTGCGACATGATGAAGATGAGCGCGGCGGACTGCATGAAGGAGATGCATAGCATGGCATCGCCTTCGTCGGCTCCCTCGGCCGGCTAGGCACAGCCTCTGGCCGTGTAAGGTCGCATAGACGGCCAGGCCAGCAGTGGCGGCGGGATTGCCCCCATCCCGCCGCCACTGACATGCCTGCCAGAGTGCGCGACGCCGGCCTGATCCTCCGATCAGGAGTTTTCCATGCGATTGTTTGTTTGTCTGCCGCTGCTCGCGGCGATCCCCGGCGTTGCATTCGCTGGTCCCCTCACTTTCGACGCTGCGCTCCAGCGCGCGCGGCAGGAAGCGCCGTCGATCAAGGCCAAGGCGCTCGCCGCCGAGGCCGCTCGTTCCGCTCGTGGCGGCGCCGGATCGCTACCTGATCCGACTCTGGCCGTTGGGCTCGACAGTTTCCCGATCTCGGGGCCATTGGCGTTTGCGCCCGGGCAGGACAATTTCACGATGGCGCGGGTGGGCGTGTCCCAGGATATTCCCAACCTCGCCAAGCGCCGTGCGCAACGCGCCCGCGCTGACAGCGATATCAAGGCTGCAGATGCCGACACCGCATTTGAGGCGCGTTCGGTTGAGGTCGGCACTGCGCTTGCCTGGATCAACCTTGCCTATGCCGAGCGCCGGCTGACCGCGCTTGATGATCTTCTAGCCCGTCTGGAGCGCGTGGTGCGGACAACGCCCAGTGCCGTCGCGTCGGGCAATGCCCGGCCTGCGCAGACTCTTGCCGGCCGACAGGCTATCGCCTCATTAGAAGATCGTCGCAGCGAACTGGTCTCAAACATAGCGCGGGCACGGGCTGCTCTGACGCGATGGACGGGTGACCCGGCGCCTGAAATTGCCGGATCTATTCCCGACTTCCCTGTCAATGGGGCCGAACTGCGCGCTGGCCTGGATCGCCTTCCCACCATGGCAATGATCGACGCCCAGTCCGGTCAGGCAATGGCCGATGTGCGTATGGCCGATGCCAACCGCCGTTCCGACTTCGGGGTGAACCTTGCCTATCAACGCCGCGACCCTCGTTTTGGAGATTATGTGTCAGCCGGTGTGACGGTCAGTCTGCCCTTCTTTACCCGCAGTCGACAGAATGCGGGCATTGCGGCGGCCCAGGAGAATGCCGGACGCATCCTGGCCGAACGCGACGCGGCCCTGCGGGCGCTGGCCGCTGATCTCGAAACCGATCTTGCGGACCATATCATGCATCATGAACAGTGGCTGCGCGCGCGGGACACATTGCTGCCACTCGCCGAGCAGCGGGTGACGTTGGAGACGGCAAGCTACGGGGCAGGTCGCGCCAATCTTGTCGATATCGCGGATGCCTATGCGGCCCTTGCCGACGTCACCCTCAACACTCTCGACCGTGAAGCCCTTGTCGCTGCTGACGGTGTTCGACTGAACCTTACGTATCGGAGCGAATCGCAATGAGCCATTTCACAATCCCTCGGGGCGGCCTTTTCGGTGCCGCGGCGCTGCTCGCGGTCGCCGCTGGCGGGGTCGGTTTCACCATCTCTGAATGGAGAGGAGGATCACCCGACGCTACGGCCGCCAAACCGCCGGCACGCAAGATCCTCTATTGGTATGACCCGATGATCCCCGCTGAGCATCATGACGGTCCAGGCCTGTCGTCGATGGGAATGCAAACAATCCCGCGCTATGCGGATGAGGTGGGGGCAAGCGCGGCACAGCCGGGAATATCGATCGACCCGTCCGCCTCCCAGGCGCTCGGGATGCGAACGGTGGCTGTGCGGCGCGGCGAATTGGCGAGCAGTCTCACCGCCACCGGCACGATCGACTTCAACCAGCGCGACGTTGCGATCGTTCAGGCGCGTGCAGGCGGCTTCGTTTCCCGTGTCTATGGCCGCGCACCTGGTGATGTGATCGGTGCAGGCGCGCCGCTTGCCGATGTTCTGGTGCCGGAATGGGGCGGCGCACAGACCGAGTTTCTGGCGGTCCGCCGCACCGGCAACGCCGCTCTGATCCAGGCCGCGCGTCAACGGCTCATGCTGCTCGGCATGCCCTCCGGCACGATCGCATCGGTCGAGCAAACCGGACGACCGCATAATGTGATCACCATCTCCACGCCCACGGGCGGCGTGATCAAGACGTTGAACGTGCGGGGCGGCATGACCTTGATGGCAGGCCAGACGCTTGCCGAGGTCAACGGGCTCGGCACGGTCTGGTTGAATGCCGCCGTGCCGGAAGCGGTCGCCGGTCCCTTGAAGCCTGGACAAGCGGTGCGAGCCGCGCTTGCAGCCTTCCCCGGCGAAACCATCTCCGGGCGCGTTTCGGCGATCCTCCCCGAGACACAGGCCGACAGCCGCACACTCACCGTTCGGATCGAGCTGCCCAATCGCGGCGGGCGACTGCGTCCCGGCATGTTTGCGACCGTCTCGTTTGGCGGGAGCGCGCAGCCGGCGTTGCTGGTGCCGTCCGAAGCCCTGATCCGCACTGGCAAGCGCACGTTGGTCATGCTCGCGCTCGACAAGGGGCGCTACCGCCCTGCCGAGGTGCAAACTGGGAGGGAAGCTGGCGATGATACGGAGATTCTGGCGGGCCTGAGCGAAGGCGAAAAGATCGTCGCTTCGGGTCAGTTCCTGATCGATTCCGAAGCAAGCCTCTCGGGCGTGGAAGCACGGCCGATCGGTGCTGACATGCCAAAGAGTCCTGCCAAACCTATGCCGACCGGCGCGGTCTATGAGACCGTCGGTACGATCGAAAAGATCACCGCCCAGTCGGTGACGCTGAGCCATCAAGCCGTGCCAGCCATTGGCTGGCCAGCGATGACGATGACGTTTCAGCTCACAGACCCGAAAGTCGCGCGCGGCTTAAAGACGGGCGACCGGGTCCGGTTCGGGTTCGATCAACCACCGAGTGGACCAACCGTGCGACGCATGGCGAAGGTAATGGGCCAGTGATCGCCCATCTCATCCGCTGGTCAGTCAGAAACCGCTTCTTCGTCATGATCGGGGTGCTGACGCTGATCGGCGTGGGCGTCTGGGCGGTGCGATCGACCGCGATCGATGCGTTGCCCGATCTCTCGGACACGCAGGTGATCATCCGCACCTCCTATCCCGGGCAGGCGCCGCAGATCGTCGAGAACCAAGTCACTTATCCGCTCACCACCACAATGCTCTCTGTGCCCGGCGCAAAGACCGTCCGCGGCTATTCCTTCTTCGGCGACAGCTTTGTCTATGTGATCTTCGAGGACGGCACCGATCTCTATTGGGCGCGCAGCCGCGTGCTCGAATATCTCAACCAGGTACAAGGCCGGCTGCCGGCCAGCGCCCGCAGCGCGCTGGGGCCGGATGCGACCGGGGTGGGCTGGGTCTATGAATATGCGCTGGTCGATCGCACTGGCCGCCACGATCTCTCGCAGCTTCGCGGGCTTCAGGACTGGTTCCTGCGCTACGAGCTGAAAACGGTAACGGGGGTCGCAGAGGTCGCCAGCATTGGCGGCATGGTGAAGCAATATCAGGTGCTGCTCGATCCGGTGAAGCTCGCCGCCTACGGCGTGACCCACGCCCAGACGGTCGATGCCATTCAGAAGGCCAATCAGGAGAGCGGCGGCTCGGTACTGGAGATGGCCGAGGCCGAATATATGGTCCGTGTCTCCGGCTATCTGAAGACGCTCGACGATTTCCGCGCCATTCCCTTAAGGACCGCAGCCGGCGGTGTGCCGGTGCGACTGGGCGACGTTGCCACGATCCAGGCCGGCCCCGAGATGCGGCGCGGGATTGCCGAACTGAACGGTGAGGGCGAGGTCGCGGGCGGCGTTGTGATCCTGCGCTCGGGCAAGAATGCGCGCGAGACAATCGCGGCGGTCAAGGACAAGCTCGCAGAGCTCAAGAAGGGCCTGCCACCCGGCGTCGATGTGGTTACGGTCTATGATCGCTCGCAGCTCATCGACCGCGCCGTTGAGAATCTGACCCACAAGCTGGTCGAGGAATTCATAGTCGTTGCGATCGTCTGCGGGCTCTTCCTTTGGCATGTCCGTTCGGCGCTCGTTGCAATCCTCACGCTTCCGCTTGGTGTGCTGGCAGCCTTCGTCGTCATGCGTTTCCAGGGGGTCAATGCCAACATCATGTCGTTGGGCGGCATCGCGATCGCCATCGGCGCGATGGTCGATGCCGCGGTCGTCATGATCGAGAATGCCCATAAGAAAATCGAGCGATGGGAGGAGGATCACCCGGACGAACATCTCGAGGGGGATACCCGATGGACCGTCATCACCGAAGCGGCAGCCGAAGTTGGGCCAGCGCTGTTCTTCAGCCTTCTGATCATCACCCTGTCGTTCATTCCGGTGTTCACGCTGGAAGGACAGGAAGGGCGGCTGTTCGCACCGCTCGCTTTCACCAAGACCTATGCGATGGCGTCGGCGGCGATCCTGTCGGTGACCCTGGTGCCGGTGCTCATGGGTTTGCTGATCCGGGGCAAGATTCCGCCCGAGCAGTCCAACCCGGTCAATCGCTGGCTGACGAACATCTACCGGCCCGCGCTCGACTGGACGATGCGGCGGCCAAGGACCGTACTGCTGATCGCGGCGCTCGCTTTTGCAACAACCGCCTGGCCGCTCACCCAGCTTGGCGGCGAGTTCATGCCGAAGATGGAGGAGGGTGATCTGCTCTACATGCCCTCGGCGCTGCCGGGTCTCTCGGCGGCGAAGGCGTCGGACCTGCTCCAGCAGACCGACCGCCTGATCAAGACCGTGCCCGAGGTCGAGAGCGTGTTCGGCAAGGCCGGCCGCGCCGAGACTGCCACCGATCCTGCGCCGCTTGAGATGTTCGAGACGACGATCCAGTTCAAACCTCGCGACCAATGGCGACCGGGCATGACTCCGGACAAGCTGGTCGAGGAGCTTGATCGAACGGTAAAACTGCCCGGCCTCGCCAATGTGTGGGTGCCGCCCATTCGCAACCGGATCGACATGCTGGCGACCGGCATCAAGAGCCCGATCGGGGTCAAGGTGTCGGGTGCTGACCTCGCTGAGCTCGACCGCATCGCGCACGATGTCGAGACGGTTGCGAAAACCGTGCCTGGGGTCAGTTCGGCGCTCGCAGAGCGCTTGACGGGCGGGCGCTATGTCGATGTCGATGTCGATCGGGCCGCTGCCGCCCGATTTGGGCTCAATATTACGGACGTGCAGCGGATCGTCTCTGGCGCGATCGGCGGCGAGACGATCGGCGAGACGGTCGAGGGGCTGGCACGGTATCCGATCAGCGTCCGCTATCCGCGGGAGCTACGCGACAGTCTTGACGGAATACGGATGCTGCCGGTCCTGACCCCGTCCGGACAGCAGATCACGCTCGGCACCATTGCGCGCGTCTCGATCGCTGAGGGGCCCCCGATGCTCAAGACCGAAAACGCCCGCCCATCGACCTGGGTCTATGTCGACGTGCGCGGACGCGACCTTGCGTCGGTCGTGAGTGACCTGCAGCATGCGATCGCAAGACAGGTGACGCTCTCGCCAGGGGTTAGCGTCGCCTATTCGGGACAGTTCGAATATCTCCAGCGTGCCGTTGCCAAATTGAAGCTCGTCGTGCCGGCGACGCTGCTGATCATCTTCGTGCTGCTCTACATGATCTTCGGGCGGTTCGATGAAGCAGCTTTGATCATGGGGACGTTGCCGTTCGCGCTCACCGGCGGCATCTGGATCCTCTATCTGCTCGGCTTCAACCAGTCGGTCGCCACCGGGGTAGGTTTCATCGCGCTCGCTGGCGTCTCCGCCGAATTCGGCGTCGTGATGCTGATCTACCTGAAGAACGCCTTGGAAGAGCGCACCGATCCGGATGTCGCCGAGGTCGAGACGGCAGTGCGCGAAGGCGCACTGCTCCGCGTTCGGCCCAAGGCGATGACGGTCGCCGTGATCCTCGCTGCCCTCTTGCCGATCCTGCTGGGATCGGGCGCCGGATCCGAAGTCATGAGCCGGATCGCCGCGCCGATGATAGGCGGCATGCTGACCGCGCCGCTGTTGTCGATGTTCGTCCTGCCTGCCGCCTATCTGCTGCTTCGGCGGCCGAAGATGAAGCCCAATGACCAACACGTTTCATTATAAAGGAGCCGGTATGAAAGCGCCAAGCTTTGATGACGGAACGGAGCGGTGAGATGATCACCGTGGAGACCAGGGTGCACCCCCTCGTGCGGACACGAGCCTATGAAGGATTGCCGAACCTCCTCGGCAATGGAGATGCACCCATGTCTTACGATTATCACATCGGCGTGGATTACCACAAAGCCTACACGCACCTGGTGGTCCAGGACGGCGGCGGCCAGGTTCTACGATCGGGCAAGGTGAAGAACGACCCGCGCTCGCTTGCCGGCTTTTTGACGCCTTATCTGGCGAACAGCCATGCGGTGATGGAAGCCAGCCGCAACTGGACGGTGATGTACGACTGGCTCGACGAGCTGTGCGACGATGTCGTTCTCGCCCATCCGTTGAAGGTGAAGGCGATCGCCGACGCCAAGATCAAGACCGACAAGATCGACGCGACGATCCTGGCGCATCTGCTGCGGGCCGATCTGATCCCAGAGGCCTATGTCCCATGCGAGGCCGCGCGCGAACTGCGCCAGGCGCTGCGCGAGCGGATCTTCTTCGTCCGGCTGCGCACGATGGTAAAGAACCGGGTGGTGACGATCTTCGACCGCTATCCCGAGCAGACCCGGGCGCTGCGCGAGATGACGGACCTGTTCGGCAAGATCGGGCGCGGCCAGCTCGAGCTGCTTTCGGTGTCGACGATCGATCGCGAGCATATCGACCGCGCGCTGGCCTTCATCGACGACATCAACCAGCACATCCGCGAGTCCGAAAAGACGATCCGCCGCTTCAGCGCTGACAATGCGGACGTCAAACGTCTGAAGACGATGCCTGGCGTCGGGGAGTTCTTCGCGCGCCTGATCGCGGCCGAGATCGACGACGTCACGCGCTTCCGCTCGGCCAAGAAGCTCGCCGCCTATGCGGGGCTCGTGCCTTCGACCTATGCGAGCGGCGGCAAATGCTGGAACGGGCGGATCATCAAGGCGGGCAACAAATGGCTGCGCTGGGCTTTCGTGGAAGCCGCCATTCCGGCCATGCGGGCAGAGCCGGCTCTCAAGTTCGACTATGAGCGCCTCAAGGCCACCAAAGGCGCGAACCGCGCCAAGGTCGCCGTGGCGCGCAAGCTCTTGACGATCGCCTACCAGATGCTGCGCGACCAGCGCGACTACGAACGCCGCGACGCGCTGGAGCGACCGTCTTCCAGTTCTCGGCTGTCCTGATGGTCCTCTAGTGGGTTCCGCATCGCGGAGCCGCACTCTGAAGGAGAATAGGAAGCCGAGAGCCGAACACCGGAATGTGACCGAGCCTACACGGTAAGGTCACGGATTGGAGAATGGCTCAATGCCGAAACGAGGACAGGGCGCCTGTCTTCGCGAGGGTTAACTCGTCCGCACAGGCGCCGGCGGACACAGAAACAACAACGAACTCACGAGGAAACGTGCCTTTTACGTGCATTCCCACTCTTGAGTTCTTTCATTGGAGAAGACCATGAACTACGGACGACTGACCTTTGCCCTCGGCCTCGCGGCACTGACCGTCGCTTGCGGGAAAAAAGCCGAACCGCCCGTTGCGGTCGAGACCAACAAGGCAGAACCCGCCGCCGCTATGAGCGGCAACATGGCAAATATGGCGATGGAGCCGTCGGCTGCCACTGCAATCAAGGTGAAGGGACACGGCACGGTCACCGCGATCGACAAGTCTGCGGGCACGATCACACTCGATCATGGCGCCATCCCCGAAGCCAAATGGCCGGCAATGACAATGGCGTTCAAGGCTGCCCCGGCGATCACAGATGCAGTGAAGGTTGGCGATAAGGTCGATTTTGACCTTATGTTGACGGGCAACGCCGGCGAGGTAACGGCGATCCAAAAGCAGCCGTAAATCCGCGCTACTACGGGCGTTCTTAAATCGTAATTAACCTTGTTCGTTCACGCTTGCACTATGAAGAAAGATAGAGCTGGGCGCGAAACGCAGGTCTTGAGCGAAACAACCGGGTGGCGGCAATCATGATTGCCACAGCGTTCGGCTGCGTCGCGCTTTTGTGCGTCATTAGCTGGCCGTTTTTCGACGACTATCGAACCGCGGTGAAAATCCAGAGCGCGGGTGCTGCCGCCTTCGCGCTCTATTTTTTGATGCTCGGCTCACCCACTGCGGCGATAGCGTGCCTCATTTCATGTTCGCAGCTCGTCATTTCCGCGTCAGTGCGTGATCGCTATGTGGTGACGAGGCTTTACGGCGCTAGTCTGATTTTGATGGCTTTTCTGTCGGTTGTGACCTGGCACGGTCTCCCCTCAGCTCTGGCGTTCACGGGCAGTTCGTTGGGCAGCTTCGCACGGCTCCAAACCTCGACTACGCGGATGAAAGGCCTTTTTCTCGTAGGGGCCCCATTCTGGCTCGTCCACAATATGATGGTCGGAGCTTTGTTCGCCTTGGGCACTGATTTGGTATCCTTGGTCTCGAACCTCGCGAACCTGATGAAGTTCGTTGTCCGGAATCGAAATCCTTTGTTGTCGATCTCTGTTTGGAATACGCTGATCAGCACATTCATCCCGGCACCAACGCGTTTGAAGCGGACCGGATGACAGAGTTTCGCGCGACGATGGAATGAGGGTGGCTCCTTCCGGGAGTGAGCAAAACAGCGGATGGCGCCGCGCCGCAATTCGCGATTTCAACGAGGACGCCGAAGGCGTTCCGGATGTTGTTGATCGGGATCGATCCCGGGACCGGTCGCGCTACGCGTAGCCCCTGGCCGCCGCCTGACTTGGCTGGGGCCATGCCTAGATGCCATCAGTTCCGGTCGAGGTCGAAATGAAATTGTCAGCAGAGTGGGGCCTTTGCCAGGTCTGGTGGATTCCGGAAAGGCCGCCACAGTCTTTCGCTCCCGTTGATGATGGCGGGGCTTAGGGGTGCGGCAGGGAGCACTGGAGTAGGCTGGAAAGGCGCTTTCTCCGGAGCTGCAGGCACCGCCTGCTCCGCCTGCCCGGGTGGCATCTGTTGCGACCGAAATGGCAGCCCGCAAGGAATTGCTCGTGAGATACGAGGGAGATAGCGAAGCGTAAATTCGTCGGACGAACCTTCGACGACCTTCTTCTATCGCCAACGTAGCCGTTTTGCGCGGCCAGCTGGACGTAAAGCGCTTGTCCTCAGGGGTTAAGGCCTGGTTCCAGACTACGTTTCATAAACACGAAAGTCGTGCCCTGGATCGTTACGTACGAGTAAGCCCGGCCTTCAGACACCTTGCCCGAAAAACTTCGGCTGCGAACACTACGTATACCGAGCTTGGACCCGGGACCATAGTCCTGTGGGCGAAGAAACAAAATCTTCCCCTCGAGAAATCGAGCGGCAGTTCTCAACGCTCACTCAAGGAGTCAAGATGATGATGAAGAAGTCCATCATGGTGGCGCTGGCCGGAATCTCGATGCTCGGCGCCTCTCCGCTATTCGCGCAAGGTATCGGCCACACCTGGTTCATGCGCGGTTCGATCGTCGGAACCGATACCACCGGAACGATCGTCTGCATCGGCAAGGCCGACGGCGCCGAGGTCGGACAGACGCTCGAAGTCTATCGGGTGGTCAACCATCCTGGTCCCAACAAGGGCCTTGGGCCGACCTTCCATCGCCAAGCGATCGGTCATGTGAGGATCGACCATATCTTCGACGACCATTTCGCGCATGTGACGGTGACCGATGGCAGGCCGGCGAAGAACGACATTGTCGAGCTGCGCAGGAACCACTGATACTTCCCCGGAGCCGGTCGAAGGCGCGGCCGTAGCTAAACCACCGAAATGCCCTGAGAACGCCGTTGCCGACTGGGATCGATGGGCTCGGATCTAGCTAACACAGGAGTTCGAAATGAAAGCAGTGATGCTTGCCGCAGCGGGCTTGGCCCTGCTGTCCGCCGTCCCGGCCGCCGCGCAGGGGATTGGCCACACATGGTTCATGCGCGGTTCGATCGTTGGCACCGATGATACCGGTCCGGTTGTCTGCATCGGGAAAACCGACGGCGCGGAGGTCGGTCAGGTTCTCGAGGTGTACCGGAACGTTCCAGTACCGGGCGGTTCCTACAAGGGCGCAGGCCCCGCGTTCCGCCGACAGTTCGTCGGTCACGTGAGGATCGATCATATCTACGACGATCACTTTGCCCATGTCAGCGTAAACGACGGCAATCCAGCGAAGCATGACATAGTTGAGCTTCGCAAGGACTAAACGAGCCCGCCTTCTCGCACTGCGACCTGCCCCCGGCTAGGTGTTCTACCATCGGGGCAGGTACGCAGCCGCCGCCGAGCAGCGGCTGCTTTGCAATCGGGAAGAAAACGGGCCGCAATTCTTCTTGACCTTGGACCACGGTCCAACCTGCAAGATCGAGCGGATGCCATGGGTAATTTCAAGATCGGCGCGCTGGCGGCGGCGGCGGGGGTCGGGCGTGACACGATCCGTTATTACGAGCGGATGGGTCTATTGCGCGCGCCCGAGCGAACTGCAGCGGGCTATCGGCTTTACAATGAGACGGATCTCGACCGCGTCAACTTCATCCGCTCGGCACAGGAACTCGGCTTCACCCTCGAGCAAGCCCGGCAACTGCTGGAACTTAGGGCTTCCGATTCCGCCAGTGCACAGGCCGTGCTCGACATCACGCACGCCAAGATCAGCGACGCCGAAGCCCGGCTCAAGCGTCTGTCCGATATTCGCGACATGCTTCGGATGCTTGCCGACGAGTGCCCGGGCGAAGTGCCGGTTTCCGATTGCCCGATTCTGGCTTTCCTGACGGCAAGGCGGAAAGATCAGCATCAAAAAAACAAAAAACGAGGCAGCGCAGCTTGAACGATCACTGTTATCGAAAGGGGTTTTATCATGACGAGAATGCGCATTATCGCCGCGATCGCGCCGGCGTTGCTTCTGGGAGCTTGCGTGACCACACGGCCGACCACCGCACAGGTGGAGAGTTGCCGGGCGATGGAGAACAATATGGGTCTCCAGACGCCTCACGACCACAACGAGATGAAGGGGCAGGGGCGCAATCCCATGAATCTCTCGCACGACCAGTGCCTTCAGCTTCTCCATATCGCGCGTTGATCTGGTCCGAGCGGCTGTGAGCCGCCCGGCCATTTACCAAAGAGAAGGACCAAGCCATGATCGGACATACCAAGACCTTTCTTCCTCTTGTCGGCGGGAGCCTGTTGGTGGCGCTCGCCCTTTCCGGCTGTGACCGCAAGAGCGATCAGACAGTGCCGGCCGCCGCCAACAGCGTCGCAGCCGCCCCCCTCCAAACCAACACAGCGAATGGTGTTGACGCGGATCCTTCGGACGCCATGAGCAACCAGGAAGCAATGGAGCGGCATCACCGGCAGGCCATGGACCATGATGCGATGCGTGCCGGCGGCAGGAACCAGAGCACACCGGCACCGGATCTGGCGCCGACGAATTCGGCGATGCCGATGAAGGACATGTAGGCGCGCAAAAAGGGGACGAGGATGCGTAACCGGATCAGCCTTCGCCGCTGGAGCCTGTGGCTCGCGCTCGCCCTGAGCCTGTCCGCGAGCGTCAAGGCGCAGGAGGGCGAAGATCATGCCGCCCACCATGGCGGCGGCGTGGGGGCGGCCTCGATGCCGGCCGACGGGGCTATGTCCGCCCCGTCGGCGTCGGGTTCGTCCGACATGGCAAAGATGATGAAACCCATGATGGACCGCATGATCAACGGCGAGGGGGAGAATGAGCACGGCCACGACTCTCGCCGTGCGGCCTTCTTCTCCCAGCTGCTCGTCTTTCCGGCGCTCGATGAAGCCGCACGACAGCGTGTCGCGGCGCAGGCCAGCGACCGGGTGAACACAGGCCTGGCGATGATCAATGCAGCGTCGGCCGAAGGCGCGCGGGCAACCACGATCTCGGCCCGGCTCGATGCGGCGCGCCGCCTGCGCGAGGGAACCGACCTGTTCCGGTCCGGCACCGCCGCACAGGGCGCGATCGGCGGCTTGCAGCCGCCCCGGGAGGTCGGGCTTGCCTGGCTGCGCGATCAGCTCGACATCGACCAGGCCGCGCCCGGCCATGCCGATCATTGGTTCGGCATCTCGCCCTCGCACCTGCTTCTCATGCTCTTCCTGGGGCTGGTGAGCGCCACGCTGATCGCGCTGCAGATTTTCCGCCTGCGGCGGATCGGGGCGATCGCCGGCGGTGTCGCCACCGCCAAGGTTTTTCCAGCAAAGCCGGAGCCGACGGCTGCTCTGCCCGCTGCGACGCGCGCGACCGCGCCTGCCTCTGTTGCCGACAGCACTGGGCTCGCGCCGAGCAATGCGGCCGCGCCCGCAGGGGCTTCGCTGCGCAAGCCCAAAAGCTGGGCGGGGCAGCTGCGCGTGGTCCAGATCGTGCGAGAGACGCCGAGCGTGCTGACCTTCCGGCTCGCG
>NZ_JBWBQS010000026.1:0-43522 GCF_056279125.1 Novosphingobium sp. Sphag1I
TCCTTCACATAGGAATACAACTCCCGCGCCACAGCACGCGTGCCGGGCTCAGAAGGAAACAAACGATCAGGGTGAAGTTCCAAAGGACGGGGCATAGAGAAAGTTCAATCCTTCAATGCAGTAAAGCGGAAACCTCGAAACCGTGCTTCACCTTTTCCTGCCGCATAGAGGCCCGGTTTGAGCGCCAGAAATCCGCCCCTTACGTTGTGGTGATAGCCTGACACCTCCATCCCCCGGTCAAATCGGTGCCATGTCTGGCCTCCGTCGCGGCTGGTATGGATGGCGATGATATGGCGGCGGTTGGTGATGCGCATCCGCAGGTTTTGACCATAGGTATGGGCCGGACGCGCGCGTTCCATGCCATATTGGTGGGTCACAAAACGGTCTTTGTCGAAGCCCAGCCCGGCATAGAGGCGGTCATCATAGAAAAGCACAAGACCCGCCGTTGTGCCCGGATCAATCTCGATATCGCATTCAAAACTATAGGATGTATCGCCCGCGGTCAGCAGCAAGGGCGAACCATCGACCGGGGCACTCCCCTTGGCGGTGAGATGCAATGTGCCATCAGCAACACGAACGCGGGCGGCTTCATCACGCGATGGACGGAAAAAGGTCCACTTGCTGCCCAACGCCAGCGGGCCGGAAAAATCATCGGACAACGCCATGCCGTGGGGCAGCGCCTGCCCTCCGCGCGGTTTCGGGATGGGGCGCGAAAGATCACCGCCGGTCATGCGGGGCCAGCCATCGCGGCCCCATGCCACCGGATCGAGCAGACATTGGCGCCCCAGTGTCCAGAAATTTGCGCGATAGCCATGATAGACCGCCCACCACGAACCATCGGGCGCATCGACCAGCGAGGCATGGCCCCTGCACCACCACGCTTCCTTGTCGGTAATGGTGCGGACCAAGGGATTACCGGGATGATGTTCCCACGGGCCGTGGATAGAGCGGGAACGCGCCGCGATCACCATATGGCCCGTTGGAGGTCCGGCCGTCCCGCCCACCGCCGTCAACATGTGGTAATAGTCACCATGGCGCAGGATCTTTGGTCCTTCCGGGCTGAAGCCTTCGACATCCCATGTGTCGGGATAGCGCCACGGATCGTAAACATGCTCGGGCGTACCGGCCAATGAAAGACCATCATCGGATAATCGAACGCGATCTCCGCCCGACAGGAACAGCCAGCGCGAGCCATCCTCGCCCACCGCATGGCATGGATCGATGTGGCGCGGCAGACCCAGAGGGACAGGATCGCTCCACGGCCCATCGATATGATCGGCCCAGATTACGAAAGTATCGTTCTTTTCCGCCTTTACTGGGATATAGAGGAAATACCTCCCATTATGCTTGACCAAACTGACCGCCCAGACCGAGCCAATATTGCGGAACAGCGCAGGCTTTCGCGGTTGCCAGTTCACCAAATCGCGCGAGTGCCAGATGGTCAGCCCCGGATAGGCGTCGAAACTGGAGAAGGTCATGTAATAGTCTGCGCCATCGCGCAGGATAGCTGGATCAGCCCGATCGCCAGAAAGAATGGGGTTGATGAACGTGCCATTGCCCTGATCGGGAACGGCCTGATTGTCGAAGCCCGAGGTCGGTCTAGCCAAGGTTTCATCGGCAATCACGGCGGCCAGAGTTGCCAGACCGCCCGCCATCAAAGCCGAGCGGCGACTTATATCCATGCTCATGCAGGTTTCACCAATCCCGTCGTTTGCGCCCAGTTCAGCCAGAGGTGGGGCCAGATCGCCACCGGTTTGCCCGCCGCATTGCGCAGGCCAAATCCATGACCGCCCAGTTCAAAGAGATGACATTCCACCCGCGCCCCCTTCGCTTTCAACGCTTCACGCAAGGCAATTGTATTGCCGACCGGCACCGCCGGATCATCTTCGGCATGAAGCAGGAAATGTGGCGGCGGATTGGTGGGGATGCACTTGTCGGGCGAATGGGCCGTTTCCTGTTCCGACGTCGGATGGGCGCCCAGCATTTGCTGACGCGACCCGGCGTGGGCCAGCGGCGGCGTCATCGAGATCACCGGATAGATGGGCGCGGAACAGTACGGTCGAGCCGGAAGATGATCGGCGGCATCGATGGGGTCATAGACGCGCGCGTCAAAGCGCGACGACAGATCAGCGCACAGATGACCGCCCGCAGAAAACCCCATGGCGGCAACGCGGTCCGGATCAACTCCATATTCCGTGGCCCGGTGACGGATCAGGCGGATGGCCCGCTGTGCATCGATCAATGATGTGTCGGGTCCGGTCGCCCAGCCTTCACCCGGCAGGCGATAGAACAGGACAAAGCAGGTAAAGCCGCGCTCCGCCAACCAGCGGGCCATTTCATAACCTTCGCGGTCGATCACGACGCGGACATAGCCGCCGCCCGGTGTAATCAGAACGGCCGCGCCATTTGGCTTTTTGGGGCGAAACACCACCATGCGCGGATGGGAAATGCCGTGGATCGCACGATCTGGTGTCGCGGGGTCTTTTGATCTTTCGACAATTTCCTGTGTGATGGGTTTTAAACGGCCCGGCCCGTTGCCACCGGGCCAGAGCGAGATGACCTCTGCCGCATCGGGCAAAGCATCCGTCGTGTTTGGGGTGGCGGGCGAAGGAGCCATCATTCCCTCCGCCCGCCATGATGCCGCGCCGGTTGCCAGTCCGGCAAGAAGGAGCCCCCTGCGATCAAATCTCATGGAAAACCTCGTTCAAACTGGCACTTGCGCGGCATTATTCATCAATACTTGAAACGCGCACCCAACAGGATGTTGCGCCCAAAGTGATTGTTTTCATAGTTACGGTTCGCGTCCCAATCGGTGAAGCGATAGCGATAGGTGTCGAGCAGGTTGTTGCCTTCGAGCGAGACTTCGAGCGAGGGCGTGATCTTGTAACGGATCGAAGCGTCCAGGTTCGTCGTTGCGCCGTAACCTTCCAGCACATTGCCCGTGCCCGAAGCGCCTTCGTGGAAGCGACCGCGATAGGACAGCATGAGGCGGGCCGAGAACTTGCCATCGTCATAATAGACGGTGCTGTTCCAAGCGACCTTGGAAACGTTCGACAAAGTATTGGTAACCGTCACGTTCTGGAGCGCGCCGCCGGGAACGGTTGCCGGGCCCTGAAGGTTGAAGGTCGCCTTGGAGTCGATAAACGTCGCGTTGGCCAACCAGCCCACGTTGCTGAAAAAGCCATGATCCACAAAGGTGCGGAACGGCAATTGCAGCGCCAGTTCGATCCCCTGAAGCGAGGCACCCGAACCGTTGACGGTGGTCGACAGCGTCCAGATCGGCTGAAGCAGCTGATTGTTGGCCGTACCGATTGAAAGCGCGGCGGGCGAGGATGCCGACAGCGAGGAGATCGGTGCGCCCGTCTGGGCATAAGTCAGGCCGGTGATCGAACCGGACTGGGTGAACGTGCCCACTTCCTTGCGGAACAACGCGACCGAGGCCAGAGCCTGGGGCGCAAAATACCATTCGAACGACAGGTCATAATTGCGCGCACGATAGGGCTCCAGATAGGGATTGCCCGTCGTCACGCGATAGTTGAACCCGTCGGCCGAACCGCCCGGCGTCAGCGAACCCAGCGAAGGGCGCGTCATCACGTCGGCCACCGCGCCGCGCACAATGAATTTGGGCGTCACAAAGATCGCCAGATTCATCGAAGGCAGCCAGTTTTCGTAATTGCGCTTCACCGTGTTCTGCACGCCGCCGACCAGACCATAGGATGACTGATCCGTGCGGACATAGCGCGTACCGGCATTCAACGCATATTCTACGCCCAGCAGATTGCCCTTGGCATCAAACTGGACATAGCCGCCCTTGGTTTCCTCGGTCACGCCGCGAATATTGCCCGCGTCAGCAACCAAGGGGCGGCTGTAAAGCTGGGTATAGGCAGCCGCCGCCGGGATATTGGCGATGACCCACGAATTGGTCGTCCCCGCCGGTTGTCCCGCATTGCCCAGCGTGAACAGATCGGTCAGCCCGGTCGCCGGGAAACCATAAACCGCCGAAGAGCCAAACGTCGAACTGGGCGTGCAAGTGATCGTGCCCGACGTGCTGGTGACAAGGCTGGTTCCGCCATTGCCGCAGACCGCCGTGTCGCGGGTGTATGACGTTACGTCATAATTGAACCGGCGCCACATGCCGCCCGCCTTGATCTGGAACCCGTCGGCCACATCCCATTCGGCGCGCAGCTGGAACGTTTTGAACTTGTTCAACGTGCGTGAGGGACGGTCACGAATTTCCGAGAGCTGGAAATTGGCCGGATTGGTAACGCTGGTGCCAAAGCTCAACTTGGGGCTGGCCATGTTCGAATAATCGAAGGAATAGCCCTGTGCGTCGCGGTCGTCCAAAAGGATCGTGGTTTCCACCGGAATATTCGCGTTCGACCGCGACATGCCGCCCACGGCCGTAAAGCGCAGCTTGTCGGTGATGTCCTGATCCAACGTCAGACCGATCTGATAGAATTCGGTCGAACTTTTGCGCAGGTAATGTTCGGTGCGGACCCATGCGTCGTTCAACGTGGCCGAAACCATGTTGTTGTTGCTGTCATAGACAGGGTTCACGACGTCAATCGAACGTTCGTTGGAGCGAAGCAGCACTTCGGCCCACTTTTCCTCACGATCTTCCTTGAACCGCGAATACAGGCCGTCAAGCGAGAGTTTGGTCTTGTCGCTCGGCTCCCACTGGGCCGAAGCGGTCAGGCCCAGGCGTTCGCGGCGGTGGGTGATTTCGCCGTAACGCGGAATGCGCGGGTGGAACGAAAGCGCGGCCTGATCGCAGGCGGCCACGCGGCCATTGGTATAGGTGCCGCCGCTGTTCTGAACGCCAGTGTTGCTGGTCGCGCTGCTGTAATAACAGGGCGTGCCATTGACCGAGTCAAAGCGGGTTTGCACCCAGCGCACCGAATTGTTGCCCAATTCAAGCTGGGTCATCTTGGAATAGGCCGCCGACACCGACACGCCAAAAGTGCTGGCGTCATTTTTCCAGCTGAGCATACCGGCCAGACGCGGCCCGGCCTTTTTCGACAGGTCATTATACTGACCCACCGCCGAGAAAACGCCATGCAGGCCAGCCTTGCCCGCCAAGGGATTGCCGGTGTTAAGATCCACCACCGCGCCCAGCGACCCTTCATCAAGGCTGGCTTCTGCGGTCTTGTGGACGACAAGGCTGCTGAACAATTCGGAGGCGAAGACGTTGAAGTCAAAAGCGCGGTCGCGGTTGGCGCTGGCCCCGTCGGTCGAGGTCGCGATGGTTTCAAGGCCATTCACCCGGACGCGGGTAAATTGCGATGACAGGCCGCGAACCGTAATCGAGCGGCCTTCACCGCCGTCGCGCACGATCGAAATGCCCGGAATACGCTGAAGCGATTCGGCAAGGTTCTGATCAGGAAACTTGGCGATATCTTCAGCAACGATGGCATCGACCGCAGCCACCGAGTTCTTTTTCAGATTCAGCGCCGCTTCGAGCGAGCGACGGAAGCCCGTTACAACAATGGCTTCGGGTGAAGCCGCATCGGCCGCCGGCGCGGCATTCTGCGCATAGGCTGCCGGAGCGGCGAGCGCGGTGCTGGCTGCAAGTGCCAGACGAAGGGTTGTGAGACGTGTGACGAAACGAGGCATTATAACTCCCCCTTAAACTCCCTGCGGGCGGCAAACCGCCCCAATCCTCATCAGCGCCCCAAGGGATTGCCACCGGTGTCATAAGGGGGAAAAGCGAATCGCTTTTCCGCAGCCTCTTGCATCCAGATCCCTGCCCTCTGGGGCCAATTTATTCTCTCAAGTGGTTATCGATCAACGTTTTTGACGAAGGCCGAAGGGAACCTCTTGTCCGATTTGGTAACCGGTGTCATAAGTCTTGGCACGAGGCCCCGGCCTCTGTCAAGAACCACCAACAATATGCCCCACAGGAGAGGCCCCGGTGACATTTTTGCCCACCCCCCGATTCCGTCGCGCCCGTTTCTTGCTTGCCGCTGCGCTTTTGCCCTTGGCGACCATGGCCCATGCCGAGACGCCTAATGCGCCCGTCGCAGCCAATTTTGCCCATCCCACCGACCCCACAAAGGGCGGCGCCGGCGGCCGGATCATCCGCGTGACCACGCTGGCAAAGGACGGCCCCGGTTCGTTTAAAGAGGCCGTCGAAGCCAAAGGCCCACGCATCGTCGTGTTCGAGGTTGGCGGCATCATCGACATGGCCGGCACCGAAATTGTCATCAAGGAACCTTTCCTGACCATCGCGGGCCAGACCGCCCCCTCGCCCGTCACATTGATCCGCACCGGAATCGATCTGCACGGCCATGATGTTATCATCAGCCACCTTCGCGTGATGACCGGCGCCATGGGCAAGCCCCATTTTTCCGATTGGGAACCTGACGCATTTTCGACTGTGGCTGCGCATAATGTGGTGGTGGAACATTGCTCCTTCCTGTGGGCCATCGACGAAAATATGTCGGCCAGCGGCCCGCGATTTAACGGCAAAACGGTTCAGGAATGGCGTGCAAATACCAGCCATGACGTGGTTTTCCGTGAGAACCTTGATGCGGAAGGCCTCGCCTTTGCCAGCCACCCCAAGGGCGAGCATTCCAAGGGTTCGCTGATCCATGACAACACGACCAACATCACCTTTTATCGCAATGTCTGGGCGCATAATGTCGAACGCGCCCCTCTTGTAAAGGGCGGTGCGCAGGTCGCGATGGTCAACAACATCATCTATAACCCCGGCCACCGCGCGGTGCATTACAACCTGATGGCGCTGGAATGGGCAGGCCATGATTATGTGACCGGCGAGATTACCGCCGTTGGCAACGTCATGCGCGGCGGCAATCAGACCGATCCGGGCCTGCCCTTCCTGATGCTGGGCGGCGACGGCGATCTGGCGTTCTATGGCAAGGACAACCGCGCCGTAGATCGTCACGGCAATCCCCTGCCCATGTTCGGCCGCTATGGCGAAACAAAGGCGAAGCTGATTACTTCGGACAAGCCTTTGGCCAAAATCGATGGCTATACCGTTTTGCCATCGGGTGACGTGGAAACCAGCGTTCTCAACACCGTCGGCGCTCGTCCGTGGGATCGCGATCCGCAGGACATCCGCGTGCTGTTCTTTGTGGCCGAAGGGCGCGGCGATATCATTGATGATGAAAAGCAGGTTGGCGGCTACCCCCATGCCACGGAAAAGCGTGCGCCTTTTGTCGAGGCTGCGTGGGATTTGACGACGATGACCCCCAAGAACGGCCTCTATCCCGGCCAAAAGGGCGGCGCGCAGGAAAAGTTGAGCGACCGTGACAAGGCCATGCGGCAGGGCGGCGTCTGATGCTGGCCGCGCTCTTGCTGGCCGCGGCCCCGCCCATGGCTGTGATCGATGAGCGCGACGTGATGCGGCGCGAGCCCGTGCCGCACGGCGCCATCGGCATGTCAACAGCGTGGCGGATCAGCGACGTCGCCCCCCAGCCGCGACGAATGGAATTCCGGCGGCGAACTTTGGATGTTGGGGCCGCTATCGGCCTCCACATCATTGCCCATGATGAGGTCTATTACGTCCTGTCGGGCCAAGGCGAAGTTGAGAGCGATGGTCAGAAAGCCCCGCTAAAGCCCGGAATGACCGCCTATCTTTATGATGGCGCCAATGTCGGCATTCGTCAGGTTGGCAAGGAACCACTGGCGCTCGTCATTGCCTATCCGGTCAAGCCCTAGCTGCCGGGCTGCACATAGGGAGCGGTTGCCCACAAGGCCCGCTCCCACCCGCGCGGATCATTTTCAACGTGTGGTGTTTCATTCATCATCATCGTCGCGCGTTCCGGCAGGCGATAGGGCGTCCAGCTCCCCTGCCCCGTCTTGGCCATTTTCACAAAGGCCGCCTGAAGCGCATCGCGCGTCGCCCGCGCTCCGGCATCACTGCCGCTGAAACTGCCCGGCGCATCCAAAGTGCCAAAGACATAGGGGATGTCATCCGTATGCGCCGCGCCGCGCAACGGATCGACCGGCGAACGCCGTGTCAGGCAATAGACCCAGGTCTTGTCGGCATCAGCCGCCGCCCTCGCATCGGCCTCGATCACCTGACCGGGCCAACTGCGCCCGGCGGTGGTGGCGGCGTAATAGACCTGCTCTGGAGACCAATCCGGGTGATGCATGCGATATTGGGCGATCACATGATCGGGCCGCAGATCGATCTTGACCTCTGCCGCCACACGATTTGCGATATTGTCCCAAGACAGGCCGCGCAATTTTGGGCCGCGAGGATCAAGGAACGCCCGCGTTTCCTCCATCACATTGCCCAGGATCATCGGAATGTTCAGTGATTGCGGCGCAGCGTCAGGCCAGAAAGGATGGCGCGGCAGATTGGTCATGTCCAAAACCGGCCCGAAATAGACCGATCCGCCCATAATCGGGTCTGTGGCTGCCAATCCGTCAACCAATTTCTCTATCGGCAAGTGTCGCAGCGCTTCAACATCGCCTTGCGCGACCTTCACCCGGTCCAAGAACGCTTTCGTCCGCTCCCATGCATGGGCCGGACCGCTGGCGACAACTTGCTGGCCGCTCATGGTGGCGGCGGCATGAAACAGGCCGTTGGCGGCGGGCATGGCCATCAATGTCGCGATTTTGGCCCCTCCACCGGATTGACCAAAGGTAAAGATACGTGAGGAATCGCCGCCAAACTTATGAATATTTGTGCGAATCCATTTCAGCGCACAAATCAAGTCCAATTGACCCAAATTACCGCTGTCGGCAAATTCCACGCCCAACGGTTGCAGCCACAAATATCCCAACGCGTTCAGGCGATGGTTGACTGTCACCACCACAACATCGCCCTGCTGCGCCAAATGACCGCCATGGGTCAGAGGGTCGGTCACGCTTCCGGTCGTATAAGCCCCGCCATGGAAGTAAACCATCACTGCCCGGCGCGCATTCGGATTGGTCTCCGGCGTCCAGATGTTGAGCAACAGGCAATCTTCAGATTGCGGTTGCTCACCCAAACCGCGTTGGGGACAGATCGGACCGAATTCTTGGGCCTTGGTTGGCTGGGTGGCGAATGGCTCTATTTGCGGCGAGGCAAACCGCGCCGCGCGAGCGTAGCGAATGCCTTTGAAAGCCAAAACCGAACCATCGCGGCAACCGGAATACTGACCGACCTTGGGTTCGCGCGAAAGTCCCCAAGCGGGTGAAGCGACCAATGTGGCCGCTCCACCCAAGAGGTTTCTACGCGATAAATTACCTGCGAACATCGCCGGAATTGCCTGTAAACCCGTCGATTTCCGCGCGTGGCAGCCGCAGCCAGTCGCCATGCAGCGAATGTTTGAGCGCGTTCATGGCAAGGCCAAGCTGCGCCATCTTTTTGGCGTCTCCACCCTCCAGCCAGCCCGTCAGCACACCCGCGGCAAAGGCATCGCCAGAACCGACGCGATCGACGATATCGGTGATCTCGATTTCCGGCGTCTGATGCCGGTCCTCGCGCAGGTCCACGCGGGCCGAGAGGCGGTGATGGGTCTGCGTAATCGGATGGCGCGCCGTGCTGGCCATGACCTGAAGGCCCGGAAAAGTCGCAAAGGCCGCCTCCACCGCCTCACGCCGCCGTTCCGCGCCATCGCCGGAAAAGGGCTTTTGCAACAGCAGCGTCATGTCGCGGTGATTGCCGAACATGATCGTCGCCTCGGCCAGCAGTTCCAGCAGAATCTCACGCGGATTGCTGTCCCACGCGCCCCAGAGCTTTTCACGGAAATTACAGTCGAAGCTGACCGGAACGCCCGCCGCTTTGGCCGCCTTGATCCCGGCGCGGGCGAGTTCGACCCCGCCCGGACCAAGCGCCGCCGTGATGCCGGAGATGTGGAACAATGCCGCCCCGTCGAGCGCGGCGGCAAAGTCGAACTCCTCCGGCACAGCGGTGGCAAAGGCCGAACCCGCGCGATCATAGGTGATGGCCGAGGGTCGCAGCGAACCGCCAACCTCAAGGAAATAGAGGCCCATCCGGCCGTCTCCGCGCACGAAATGCGCAACGTCCACGCCAGCGCCTGCCAAAGCGGCACGCGCCTTGTCGCCCAGCGCATTGGCCGGAACCTTGGACACAAAGCGCGCCTGATGCCCCATCGCCACCAGAGCGACACCGACATTGGCCTCCGCCCCGCCGATGGTCAGGTCGAGCGATTGCGCATCAGCAATCACCCGCCCCGCAGGCGTGGCGAAACGCAGCATCACCTCGCCAAAACAGACAACATGGCCGCTCATCGTGCCAGCCAGCCACCGTCAACGGCCAGAACATGGCCCTGCACATAATCGGCCGCGCCGCTGGCTAGAAACACCGCCGCGCCGCCCATGTCCGCCGGGCTGCCCCAGCGGCCTTCGGGGATGCGCTCCATGATCTGGCGGTTGCGCGCCTCGTCCGATTGCAGCGCCGCCGTGTTGTTGGTGGCGATATAGCCGGGCGCGATGGCGTTGACGTTGACGCCCTTGCTCGCCCATTCGCAGGCCAGCAGCTTGGTCAGCCCCGCCACGCCCGATTTCGACGCGGTATAGGACGGCACGCGGATGCCGCCCTGAAACGACAGCATCGAGGCGATGTTGATGATCTTGCCGCGTTGGCCCGTGGCCTCATGGTTGGCGATCATGTGCCGACCGGCAGCTTGCGAAAGAAAGAACACCGATTTGAGATTGGTGTCGACCACCGCATCCCAGTCTTCCTCGGTAAAATCCACCGCGTCATTGCGGCGAATAATCCCGGCATTGTTGACCAGAATGTGCAGGCCGCCCAGCTTTTCGACAGCCTGCGCCACCACATCGCCCACCGGTGCGATGGAGGACAGATCCGCGCCGATAATCTCGGCCCGGCGCCCGGTTTCGCGCACCAGAGCGGCAGTTTCTTCGGCAGGCGTCCGGCCCACCAGCGCCACATCGGCCCCAGCCTGCGCCAAGGCCACGGCAATCCCTTGACCGATACCCGTATTGGCACCGGTCACCACGGCCACGCGGCCTGTCAGGTCAAAGCTCATTTAGACCTCACTTCAACTGGCAAATGTCGAGGACCTTCATGTCGGTATAGTCGAGATTTTCCCCGCCCATGGCCCAGATGAAGGCATATTTCTTGGTGCCCGAACCCATGTGGACCGACCACGGCGGGCTGATCACGGCTTCTTCATTGCCGATCACGATGTGGCGCAGGTCTTCGGGCTGGCCCATATAGTGGAACACGCGGTCGGCCTCGGTCGGCATGTCGAAGTACAGATAGATCTCGCTGCGGCGATCATGCAGGTGCGGGGGCATGGTGTTCCAAACGCTGCCTTCCTCCAGCACGGTCAGGCCGAGCAGGAGCTGCGCGCTCTCGCAGACGCCGGGAATGACCAGCTGATAGATCGTGCGCTGGTTCGAATTGGCCAGATCGCCGCGCACCAACGGGTTGGCCTGATCGAGCGTAATATGCTTGATCGGGAATGGCTTATGCGCGGGAACTGAAGCGATGTAGAAACGTGCGCCTTCGCCTTCAAAGATCACCTCGCCGGTGCCCATCGGGACGTAGAGGCATTCCTTGTTGTCCATTTCATAGCGCGTGCCATCGACCGTGATCGCGCCCGGACCACCGATATTGACGATGCCCGCTTCGCGGCGCTCAAGGAAAGGATGCCCCGCGGCCGAGGCCGGTTCGGTCTGTTCGGGCAGCTTGATCGGGTCCTTGCCCGGCACCGCACCACCGATAACGAAGCGTTCGTTATGCGAGTAGTTGAGGTTCACCTGCCCCTCGACAAACATGCCTGATACCAGATAACGGTCGCGCAGTTCATCATTCGAAACACATTCCATCATATCGGGATGTGTGGCATGATAGGTCTTGCAGAACATGGGTAGCTCTCCCAGCAAAGATTTGGTGCCCTGTGGCACGTGATTGATCGCTTGGTAGCGGCTTTTGGTAACCGGTGTCAATAACTCGCAAACAGACCCTCGAACGAAAGCGAGCGATGCGAAATCAGCCTTTGAACGGGGCGGTTGAAGCGCGCTCGACCAGTTCGGAACGGAAGAAGGACTTGTGTTCTGCGGCCTTGTCCGGCTGGATCAATTTGAACGCAGCCGAGCGCGCCATCGCCCGGATCGGCCACCGCACCGTGCTGAGCGGAGGCCAGATATGCGCGCCGATCGGCGTATCGTCGAAGCCCAAAATGGACAGTTCGCGGGGCACTTCCAACCCCTGCTCCAAGGCGGCATGCAGGACGGCGGCGGCCATTTCATCATTGGCGGCGAAAATGGCGCTGGGGCGCGGATTGGCGCTCAAAACCTGTTTGGCCGCGACATAGCCCGAATCGAACGTGTAATTGCCTGTCGCCCGCCATTCATCCGGCAGGCCCAATCCATGAGCCATCAAGGCCTCGCGCAATCCGGCCTCTCGTTCACGCGCAGAACGGAACCCGTCGGGGCCCGCGACATGGCCAATGCGTGTGTGCCCATCGCGAATCAATTTATCAACCGCCTCGCGCACGGCCTCACGATCGTTCGATTCGACCAGATGTTCTTCATCGTCCAGCCGCGCCGACCCCATGCGGACATAACGGCACCCCAATTCGGCGCAGAGTCGGGCGACCTCATCATTTTCCGAAACCGGGGGCAGGACATAAATGCCGTAGAGACGCTGTTGCTCGATAAAGTGGCGAATATCTTCAAACAGGCGCGGGCTTTTGCGATCCACAGGCCGTACGACCAGCGCGAATTCGGTGCCCTTCATGGCGTCGAGCATACCTTCCTGCACCGACAGGACCATCTGCGCGTTCGGGTTGTCGTGGATCAGGCCGATCAGGAAATTTCGCCGTAATGCCAAGGCTCTGGCCTGCGGATTTGGCACATAACCTAGGTCGCGGATAACCGCTGTCACCTTGTCGCGCGTTGCATCGTTGAGCAAGGGAGAGTTGTTGATCACACGGCTGACGGTCTTTTTCGACACGCCGGCAAGGCGCGCCACATCGTTGATCGTCGGCTTGGGCTCGCGAATGGCCACGTTGTTCCCACCTCTCTTGGCTCGTCTGCTGTTTTGCTGCCTTGCCCGTGCAAGTTGATGGGCGCAAGCAGGAGACTTATTGACACCGGTTACCATAAACGACATTCCCACGCAAAGGCGAAACCCCAAAGGGGAGATTCGCAATGCCAGACCCCCGGGGAGAATGATGAGCCTGCAACCTGCCCTGATCCGCGTGCATCCCGATGACAGCGTCGCCGTAGCGCTGCGCCCGATTGCGGCGGGAGAAGAAGTTGCGCTGGGCGAACACAGTTTCACCGCCCTTGCCGCCGTACCGCAAGGGCACAAACTGGCGCTGATCACCCGCGCCATCGGCGACATGGTGGTCAAATATGGCCAGCCCATCGGCAAGGCCACAGCCCCGATCGCCATTGGCGACCACGTTCACACCCATAATCTGGCGACGGCGCTGGCGGGCGAATTGTCCTATGCGCCCGATGATGATGCCGATGTGGCGGCGGTCCGCGCGCATGACGGCACCTGGCGCGGTTATCTTCGCGCCGATGGCCGCGCGGCGACACGCAACGAAATCTGGATCTTGCCGACGGTCGGATGCGTCGGCCTGACCGCTGAACAGGTCGCGCGCGAAGCCAGTCTGCGTCATGCCGACAAGATTGCATCGGGCCAGATCGATGGCATTCACGCCTTCTCGCACCCCCATGGCTGTTCGCAATTGGGCGATGATCTGGGCGGAACGCGTGCGGTTTTGGCCGGATTGGCGGCGAACCCAAATGCGGCAGGGGTGCTTGTTCTTGGCCTTGGTTGCGAATCGAACCAGATTGACGAATTGATGGCACTGGTGCCCGACAGCGCGCGCGGCAAGATCGCCACGCTCTCTTCGCAAAGTGCAGGCGATGAATTGGCCGAGGCTGGCGCGCTGATCGATGCGATGGTGGCCCAGGCCGCCATGGCGCATCGCGAGGAATTGCCCCTATCGGCGCTGGTCGTCGGTCTGAAATGTGGCGGGTCCGATGGCTTTTCCGGCCTGACGGCCAATCCCTTGCTGGGCCGGTTTGCCGAAACGCTGGCGGGCGCAGGCGGGACGCCGATCCTGACAGAAATTCCTGAAATCTTTGGCGCAGAGCAGGCATTGCTGTCGCGGTCGCGTGATCGGCAAACCTTCGACGCCGCGGCCGCTTTGGTCAATCGGTTCAAACGCTATTACCTCGATCAGGGGCTGCCGGTTTCGGAGAACCCCTCGCCCGGCAATCTTGCCGGTGGGATTACCACGCTGGAGGAAAAATCGCTTGGGGCGGTGCAGAAGGCGGGCCATGCCTTGCTGTGCGCGGTGATAAATTATGGAGAGACGTCGCCCCTTGGTGGCCTGACGCTTTTGGAGGCGCCGGGGAACGACGCCATTTCCTCGACCGCTTTGGCAGCGGCGGGTGCCACGATGGTTCTTTTCACGACCGGGCGCGGCACCCCGCTGGGGTTTCCGGTGCCCACGGTCAAGGTTGCATCCAACCACCAATTGGCCGCCAACAAACCCCACTGGATCGATTTTGACGCCGCCATGGCATTGGATCAAGGGCAGGAAGCCAGCGACGCGGCCTTTCTGTCGCGCCTCATTGCAATTGCCAGTGGCGAAAAGACGGCCGCCGAACGTCATGGCCAGCGCGCCATCGCGATCTGGCGGCGGGGGGTAACCTTATGACCGAGACAGGCTGAGACCCGGTTTGCGTCATCGCATGCCAGTCATGATGATTGCCAATGACACCGGTTTCCAATATTGAATTCACCCAAAGGATTGTGGGATCAGGATGCAAACTCAAGAAACAGAACAGGCCATCGCAAAGGCCTTTGTCGAAGCCCGCCGCGCAGGTTCCGGGTTGGCCGCTTATCCCGGCACGGCCCCCACAACTCTGGCCGACGCCTATCGCATTCAGAACACCGCCCTGTCGATTGACGGGCGCAAAGTGGCCGGATGGAAGGTTGGCCGCATCAATGCGCCGCTCGACGCGCAATTGGGGGCCAATCGCCTTGCCGGGCCAATCTTTTCCGATGCTCTGGCCGAAGATGGCGCGGCCATGCCGGTCTTTGCCGAAGGCTTCGTCGCGGGAGAGGCTGAGTGGTTGCTCCACGTCGCCCCCGGTTTTGTGGGGCCGGTCCCGACGAACGATGCCGAAACCAAAGCCATCATCGATGATATCCGGATCGGTATCGAAATCGCCAGCTCGCCCTATCCCGGCATCAATACCGATGGCCCCTGTGTAACGGTATCGGATTACGGCAACAATGCCGGTCTCGTGTTGGGTACACAGGTTGAAGGCTGGGCGGACCTTGACCTTTGCGCCATTTCCATCACGACCCAGATCGACGGCGCAGTCGTTGGCGAAGCCACGGCGGCAACCATGCTCGACGGCCCCTATGGTGCGGTGCGGTTCCTGCTCGGCAATCTGATGGCGCGCGGAATTGATGTTTCGGGCGGCCTCTGGGTTTCATCGGGCGCGGTCACCGGCGTCCATCAGGCCGTCGTCGGCCAGAGCGTCAGCGCCAGCTTCGGCGATCTGGGCACCGTATCCTGCACCTTGACCCAAGCGCAGCCCCGTTAACGCGCCATAAGAAGCGCAATTGGAGATTGGATGATGACAGGCTTGAATGAAGCCATGCCCGCATTGGACCCCAAGGCTGGCCGACGCCGTTGGGTCGTGTGCGGATTGCTCTTTGCGGCAACGGCGGTCAACTACATCGACCGGCAAATGATCGGCGTCCTCAAACCCACGCTCAAGGAAGAACTGGGCTGGCAGGAAACCGACTTTGCCACGATCGTCTTCTGGTTCCAGATGGCCTATGCGATCGGCTATATCTCCTTTGGCCGCATCGTTGACGTGCTGGGCGCGCGTCTGGGTTATGCGGTGGCGATTGTGGTGTGGACCGCAGGCCATATGGCCCACGGCTTTGCCAGCGGCGTCGCCAGTTTTGCCGCGGCGCGTTTCGGCCTCGGCCTTGGTGAATCGGGGAATTTCCCGGCGGGTATCAAGGCGGTGGCGGACTGGTTCCCACAGCGTGAGCGCGCCTTTGCCATCGGCCTGTTCAATGCCGGGGCGAATGTGGGCGCGATTATCACGCCTTTGCTGGTGCCTGCACTGGTGCTGTGGTTCGGGTGGCGTTCGGCTTTTTTCATCACGGGCATTTTCGGTGTCGCGTGGCTGATTGCATGGTGGACGCTTTATCGCCATCCCAGCCAGCAGCCGGGCATGACCGAAGGCGAATTGGCGTGGATTCAACAAGATCCCGCCGACAAGACCGAAAAGATCGGTTGGGGCCGCCTGATTACGCTGCGTGAAACCTGGGCCTATGCCTTGGCCAAGTTCCTGATCGACCCTATCTGGTGGTTCTTCCTTTTCTGGCTGCCGGGCTATCTGTTCGACCGCTATCATCTTGATCTCAAGAGCTTTGGCCTGCCGCTTGCCGCGATCTATATCATCTCCGATCTTGGCAGCGTGGCCGGGGGGTGGCTGTCTTCCTTCATGCTCAAGCGCGGCTTTTCGGTGAATGTGGCGCGCAAACTGGCGATGTTGATCTGCGCCTTCTGCGTCCTGCCGATCTATTTCGCGCAAAGTATTGAAAGTGTTTGGGGGGCTGTTTTGGTCATCGGTCTTGCCACGGCCGCGCATCAGGCATTTTCGGCCAATGTGTATACCCTGCCCTCGGATATGTTCCCCCGCGCCGCGGTGGGCAGCGTGGTCGGCATTGGCGGGACAGTGGGCGCACTGGGCGGCATGGGTATGGCGCTGTTCACCGGTTATATCCTTGATGCGACGCACAGCTACGAATTGCTCTTCGCCATTTGCGCCAGCGCCTATCTGATCGCCTTGGCGGTGGTCCACCTGCTCAGCCCGAAGCTGGCTCCGGCAAAGGTCGAGTAACGAAATCCCCTCCATGATCGCTCATGGATTGTCTGGACCGGGAAGGCTGCTTAAAGCTTTCCCGGTCTTTTTGTTATGCGAGAACCCTATGTCCGCTTCACTTACCCGGCTTCTGAACATCATGGCTCGGCTGCGCGACCCGGAAAGGGGATGTGAATGGGATGTGGCGCAAACCTTTGCCACCATCGCGCCCTATACGGTTGAGGAAGCCTATGAGGTGGCCGACGCGATTGAACGCCATGACATGGCGGGCCTGCGCGAGGAATTGGGCGACCTGTTGTTGCAGGTCGTGTTCCACAGCCGGATGGCGGAGGAAGCGGGCCTGTTTGCCTTTGACGACGTCGCCGATGCGATCAGCGACAAGATGGAGGCGCGCCACCCCCATGTTTTCGGTGAGGCCGCCGATGAAGGCCAATCACGCGAAGTGCGTTGGGAAAAGCTGAAAGAACAGGAACGCGCCGATAAGGGGGCCAGCAGCGCGCTGGATGGCGTGGCGCTGGCCCTGCCCGCCTTGATGCGCGCAGAAAAGTTGCAGAAGCGCGCGGCGCGGGTAGGCTTTGATTGGCCCGACCCTGCCGGCCCGGCGGCCAAGGTTGCCGAGGAAGTGATCGAATTGGCCGAAGCCGAAACACAGGAAGACCGCATCATGGAGGCAGGCGATTTCCTGTTTGCAGCGGCCAATTTAGTTCGCGCTTATGGCATTGCACCTGAAGAAGCCCTGCGTGCCGCCAATGCCAAATTCGAACGGCGATTTAAGGGTATGGAAGCCTTGGCCAAAGCGAGCAGCATGGAATTTGCCAAGCTCTCCCTCGATGAGCAGGAAGCGCTGTGGCAGGAGGTCAAGAAGGGGGAGAAAGCGAGGGGCTAACCGCCTCGCTTTCTCTATTTCCGTCCGGCGTTACAGCCGGACGAACCGCCCAAATTCCTTGGGGCTCAGCTTCACCGACACCAAACGCGCGGGTTCTTCGCCCCCGGCATCTTCATCGGCCAAGACCTCACCATGGGCATAAAGCCACGCGATGCGCGCGCCATCATGCACGGGGATCGTAAAGCGATGTTCCCGCGCATCCCCGGTCAGCAGCCGGTTGGCGGTTTCGAGTAATTCCTCGCAACCTTCGCCGGTTACGGCTGACAGTGGAACCACAACCTCATCATCATGCGCCGCCTCACGCGCCGCATGCCACAGGTGCGCTGACTGCTCGGCGGAGAGCAGATCCCACTTGTTCCAGACCTCGATCATCGGCACCGAGGGAGCGCGCGTGCCCTCCTCCAGCAAGCCGAGATCTTCGAGCACGGACAGCACCTGTTCCTTTTGCGCCGCCGTGTCGGGGTTGGCAATGTCGCGAACGTGGATCACGATATCGGCCGCCGTCACCTCTTCAAGCGTAGCGCGAAAAGCCGCAACCAACTGCGTCGGCAGGTCGGAGATAAAGCCTACCGTATCCGACATGATCGCCTTTTCGATGCCCGGTAAACGAATGGCGCGCATTGTGGGGTCAAGCGTGGCAAACAACAGATCCTGCGCCATCACCTCCGCCCCGGTAAGGCGGTTGAACAGCGTGGACTTGCCCGCATTGGTATAGCCGACCAAAGCCAGCACCGGCCAAGGCGCCTTTTCCCGGCGGTCGCGATGGAGACCGCGCGTCCGCCGCACCTGCTCCAACTCTCGCCGGATACGGGCCATGCGGTCGCGGATCATGCGACGGTCCGCCTCGATCTGGGTTTCGCCCGGACCGCCAAGGAAGCCAAAGCCGCCGCGCTGACGCTCAAGGTGGGTCCAGCTGCGTACCAGACGACCTTGCTGGTAATCCAAATGCGCCAGTTCGACCTGCAACCGCCCTTCAGCAGTTGCCGCGCGTTCGCCAAAGATCTCAAGGATCAGGCCCGTGCGATCGATCACCTTGCGCTTGAGCTTATCCTCAAGGTTGCGCTGCTGCACGGCGGTCAGCGCGCCATCGACGATGACAAGCTCGGCCTCATGCAGATTGCATTGGGTGATGATGTTCTGGATCTGGCCTTCGCCAAACAGCGTGCCTGGGCGCGGGTCACGAATAGGAATCGGAAAGGCCTCGGCAATCACCAGCCCGATGGCCAGCGCCAGCCCCTTTGCCTCTTCGACGCGTGAATCCGTATCGGAGGCGCTGGGGCGCCCCCGAATCTCGGGGCAGACGATCAGGGCGCGTGCGCCCCGAGTTACTTCGCCCTCTGCTTCTTCACCGAAAATCAGGCGTCGGAACCTTCTTCACCATCCCACTCGCCGGTCAGATCGACCGGGCCGAGCGGCTGGATCGTCGACACCGCGTGCTTATAGGCCAACTGCACATAACCTTCGCGTTCCAGCATCATGCAGAACAGGTCATAGGCGGCCACGCGGCCCTGAAGCATCACGCCGTTCACCAGGAACATCGTGACCTGCACGCTGGACGAGCGGATTGAGGAAAGGAACACATCCTGCAACAGGCGCGCCTTCTTCGACGCGTCGCCGCCCTGCGGGAACAGGCGCGTGTCGATGGGCTGGCTGGGCATGATGGTGGAAACGGCGTGCTTATAGACCAGCTGCGACTGACCATCGCGGCGCAACAGGATCGAAAAATTGTCGAACCACGTGACAATACCCTGCAACTTCACGCCCTTGACAAGGAACATGGTCACCGGGGTCTTGTTCTTGCGCAGATAGTTCAGGAACTGATCCTGCAAATTCTGATTGCCCTTGCCCGACGGGGCGGGAACATGGACGGGCGCGGATTCGATGCCTTCGGCACCATCTTCAACTTCGGGTTCGGCAGGCTTCGAACGAGGGCGGGCAGAAAGCGTGCGGCCAGTGGACCCAGTAGTCATTGCTTGCTCCTATTGTTGGCGGCCGTTTCTACGGTCCGCATTCTGGCCGAAAGCGACTCTGCGCTCTCGACCGACTGAATACTGTTTCTAGCCTCTCGCAGTTGCAGCGTAAATGGTCAAAATGGGGAAGACGTATTCACGCCCCCCATTCATTCTTCGTCTTCATCATCCCGCTTGTCACCCATGCCCAGCAGCTTGAGTTTGCGATGGAGAGCCGAGCGTTCCATGCCGATAAAGGCCGCCGTCTTGGAAATATTACCGGAAAAGCGCCGGATTTGAACGCGAAGATACTCACGCTCAAAATTCTCACGCGCCTCGCGCAGGGGCACGCCCATCAGCGAAGACATGCCCGAATCGCCCGCCAATCGGCCATTGTTGATTTCGGCGGGCAACATATCGACCTCAATCCGCCCCAACCTTTCGCGTGGGGCCAGAATGACCGTGCGTTCAACCACATTGCGCAACTGACGCACATTGCCCGGCCATTCATAGGCCTGAAGCGCGGCCATCGCCTCGATGCTGATTTCGGGTGGCGGCATGCCCTGATCATTGGCGTATCGGGCAAAAAAGTGCTGAACCAGCACCGGAATATCTTCACGCCGCTCGGCCAGCGGCGGGACAACCACCGGCACCACGTTCAGGCGATAGAAGAGGTCTTCACGGAAAGCCTTTTCCGTAATTTCCTTTTCCAGATTGCGGCTGGTCGAGGAAACGACCCGCACATCGACGCGGATCTGGCGATTGCCCCCGACGCGAACAAAGGCCTGCTCGGTCAGCACCCGCAGGATACGTGCCTGAGTCGAAAGCGGCATATCGCCCACTTCATCCAGATAGAGCGTCCCCCCATCGGCCAGTTCGAGCAAACCGGCGCGGACCAGCTTGCCGTTGGCTTCCTCGCCGAACAATTCTTCTTCGAACCGTTCAGGGGTGATGCGGGCCGAATTGACGCTGACAAAGGGCTTTTCCGCCCGCCCGCTCCACGAATGGAGCAAGCGCGCCGCCACTTCCTTGCCCACACCCGATGGGCCAGAGATCAACAGGCGGCTGCCGGTATTCGCAACGCGTTTAAGTGTCGCGCGCACATGGTTGATTGCGCTGGATGAACCGTGAAATTCCGTGCCCTGTGCCGTATCCAGCTTCAGCCGCGCGTTTTCGCGCCGCAGCCGTTCCGTTTCCGTCGCGCGTTCCACCAGATGCAACAGGCGTTCGGTCTCAAACGGCTTTTCGATGAAATCCATCGCCCCGCGCCCGATCGCGGCCACCGCCGTATCGATGTTGCCATGGCCGGAAAAGATGATGACCGGCAGATCCGGCTCACGCGTCTTGATCGCGTCCAGCACTTCCAGCCCATCCATGGGCGAACCATGCAGCCACACATCGAGCAGCACCAGCGAGGGTCGCCTGCGGTCCACCTCGTCCAACGCGGCGCGGCTGTCGCCTGCGGTCCGGCATTCATAGCCTTCGTCCGAAAGCACACCCGCCACCAGTTCGCGGATGTCCTTTTCATCATCAACGATCAGGATATCGACTGCCATCAGGCTCTTCCTCTTTTCAATCGGATCATTCGCCCGGCTCCATGACTTTGCCTGCACTCAACGGATCGCGGGCGAAACGCAGGGAGACGATGGAGCCACCGCCCTCGGCGCTGGCAAAATTCATGTCGCCGCCATGTTCTTCGACAATTTTCTTCACAATGGCCAAACCCAGCCCCGTCCCCTTTTCACGGGTGGTGACATAGGGTTCGACAATCCTGTCCCGATCCTGCGGCAGGCCGATGCCATTGTCGGCCACCACCGCCACGATGCTTTCGCCTTCGTCAATCAGGCTGAGATGGATAGCACCGCGATAGTCGTCGCCAGCCTGTTTTTGTTTTGCTTCAATCGCCTCTGTCGCATTCTTCAGAACATTGGTCATCGCCTGACCAAACTGATGCCGGTCGCAACCGATCAGGCCGATATCGGCGGGATTCTCGATCGAGAAGTCGATATCGGGCCGCGCCACTTCCTGAAGGAACAAAGATTGCCGCGCCAGATCCACCGGATCTTCCGACCGGAATACCGGCTTTGGAATACGGGCAAAGGAGGAGAATTCGTCCACCATCTTGCGCAGATCACCCACCTGCCGGATGATGGTCGCGGTCAATTCCTCGAACAATTCGGGGTTGTCGCTGATCTGCTTGCGATAACGGCGCGACAGGCGCTCCGTCGCCAACTGGATCGGGGTCAACGGGTTCTTGATTTCATGCGCAATGCGGCGGGCCACGTCCGACCATGCTGCCTGACGCTGATCCAGCAATTGGCGGGTAATATCCTCAAAGGTGATCACATGGCCGCCCTGCGCCTCGCCCGACGCCGAACTGTTGGCCGTCAGTTTCACCGCCAGCGTCAGAAGATCGCCGCCGCGGTCGGAGGAAATGCCGTGCTGGACAACGCCCTCACGTTTTCCTTCATCCACCATCCCGGCGATCTGCGGAGAGAGTTCGCTCAGAGGTTGGCCAATAGGGGCGCCATCGCTGCGTCCTAACAACAGCTTTTGCGCCGAGGAGTTCATCAAGCGGACCGCCCCGCTGGCATCGAGCGAAATAACGCCCGCCGTCACCGATTCCAGCACCGCCTCCATCAGAGCGCGGCGCTCATCAATCTGCATATTGGCGCGGACGAGGGCAGCAGTCTGACGCTCGATCTGTTCGGTCATCCGGTTAAAAGCCCGGTTGAGCAGGCCGATTTCCTCGGCCCCCGTGCGCCCCGTGATGCGGATTTCGTAATTGCCCGCACCGACCCGCTGGGCCGCCGCGACAAGGTCATAGAGCGGCTGCACCTGTCTGTCGGCAAAACGCAAGGCAAAGACCACCGACAGGCCCACAAGCACCAAGGATATGACAAACAGCGCGATGTTGAACCGCAATTGGAGCAAGCGCGCCCTTTGCGTCAAAACCTGATAGGCCTTGACGATATTATCGGCTCGCTTGCCCTGACTGATCGCCAAAAGGTCGGATGTTCGCGCGGCATAAAGATAGAGACCGATGCGTTGATCAATCGCGGTGACGGCCTCGATACGGTCGGCCTTGGCGTTGACCACAATCGCTTCGCCACCGTCGACGCGGCGGCGGTCTTCGGGCGAAATCTGAACCCGCGTATCATCGCGCGCAGGGTCGACAATGGCGACGGTGATCATCCGCCCATCCGGGCCTTTTTGCAGGATCGCCACTTCGTCAAGGCCGCGTTGCAGCACCTGATAGGAAAGCGCCCGCTGAAAATCGAGGCTGACAATGCTGGTCTGGCTCAGGATATAGCGCAGGTCGCTGGTCATCGCGATGGCTTCGTTGGAAACGTCGCGCTGGGTCTGTTCGTAATAGCCGCGGGCCAGTTTATTCGCGTTTTCCAAAAGCCCACGCGAATTATCGGAAAACCAAAATTCGACGCCCGACTGAAACAGCCACGATGCAAAGATCACGACCAGCAGCGTCGGCACAGCCGCAATCAGCGAGAACAGGAACACAAGCTGTGTGTGCAACCGCCCTTTACCGCCCGGAATACTGGCCCCGCGACGAACCGCGATCCAGCGGCCGATCAGCACCAGAATGGCCATCGCGGGCAACAACATGCCCACCAGCAGCGAAGCGGTCATCCCGCCCGACAGCAATTGCCCCTTTTCCGCCTGATCCGACACGGCAAGCCATGCCGAAAGGCTGGCCGCCAGAAAGCCGAATATGCAGATGCCCCAGACATAGGGTTCCAGATTGGCGCGCCGGGCATAGACCAAGGCCCGCCGCCACCAGCGGGGCCATCTTTTCAACTTTACCTTGCCATCGCTCACCATCGTGGCCGTGTTACAACGCCACTGTGGCAAGAATGCAAGAGGAAAGCGACAGATTACCCGAAAGGTCGCACAGGCCTCATGGGCGGCGCAGGAAAATATCCGGGTCTATCGCCAATTCCCCCAGCCTTTTGCGCAAAGTGTTGCGGTTGATGCCCAGCACCTGAGCCGCCCGCAACTGATTGCCGCCTGTGGCCGCAAGGATACGGTTGAACAGCGGACGTTCAAACGCGGCCAGAGCGGTGTCATAGACCGTACCCGCCGAAGGGTTATGTTCCTGCAACCAGCGCTCCACCGCACCGGCCAGATCGAGCGGGGTTTCCACCACTTCATCCGGGCGAGGCGCTGTGGCCAGCATCGGTTCAAGCGCGGCGGCGTCAATCACGTCTTCTCGCGCCAAAAGCGCCAGTCGATAGATGAAATTGCGAAGCTCGCGCACATTCCCGCGCCACGACTGGCGTTGCAAAATTTCCTCAGCCTCTTGCGACAGGCGCCTGCGCGGCAGCCCTTCGGACGCGGCCAGCGAGAGGAAATGGCGCGCCAGAGCCGCAATGTCATCGGCCCTTTCCCGCAAAGGCGGCAAATGGATCGGCACCACGTTCAGGCGGTAATAGAGATCCTCGCGGAACTGACCCGCCGCGATCATCGGTTCCAGATCCTTGTTGGTCGCGGCCACGATGCGGGCGTCAATCCTGACCTCTTCACGCCCGCCAACGCGCCGGATGGTTCCGGATTGCAGAGCGCGCAGCAAACGGGTCTGCGCCTGCATCGGCATGTCGCCAATTTCATCAAGGAATAGCGTGCCGCCAGCGGCCTGTTCAAATTTGCCGATATGACGGGCCACGGCGCCGGTAAAAGCGCCCTTTTCGTGGCCGAATAACTCACTCTCGATCAAATCTGCCGGAATGGCCGCCGTGTTGACCGCCACAAACGGCCCCTTTTGGCGGTGCCCCAACTGATGGATGGCTTCTGCCACCAATTCCTTGCCCGTCCCGCTTTCGCCCAGGATCAATACGGTCAGATCATTGCGCAGGACGCGCGTGATCATGCGATAGACCGCCTGCATCGACTGTGACCGACCGACCAGAGGCAAGCCCTGCCCCGGCCCGTCATCCCCGCCAGCGCCCATCGCGCTGCCTTGCGAACCGGCGGCCTGACGGACGGTGCGCACCAGTTCGTCAATGTCGAAAGGTTTGGGGAAATATTCAAACGCACCCGTATCCGATGCGCGAACCGCCGTATCCAGCGTATTTTGCGCCGACAGGACAATCACCGGCAGATCAGGGTGGTGTTGACGCACGCGCCCCAACGTCTCGATCCCGTCGCCATCGGTCAACATCACATCGGTGACCAGCGCCGAAAATTCACGGTGCGAAAGCAAGAGATCGCGGTCAACAATCGAATCACAACGCACCACGTCAAAGCCTTCGGCCTCCAACGCGGCGGTGATGACGATGGCGATGGACTCGTCGTCCTCGACCAGCAGAATAGTCATAGATTTATCCGTTCAGCGCGTCTGAGGCAGGCTTGCGGCGAGATTTTGATGCCGTCGGGGTAATCGCAACCATCGGCAGATGCAGCCGGAAATGGGTCCAGCCCGCCGCCTCGTCACGATCATGGGTGATGCGCCCGTTCATATCGCGCATCAATTTGCGCACCAGCGCCAGCCCAAGCCCCTGCCCGGTCTTTTTGCTGGTGACGAAAGGTTCGAAAATCTGGTCTCGGACGGATGGATCAATGCCCGCGCCATTGTCCGAAACCCGAACTTCGATGGGCAGGCGCACGGCCTTGCCGCTATCGGTCGCGTGCAGTTGCAGGCCCGAAACAAAGCGTGTGCGCACGATAATGCGCGGGTTCTTGACGCCCTGCGTCGCCTCACGCGCATTGGAAAGGAGGTTGATCAGGACCTGCACCAAGCCATGCGCGCTGCCCAAGACTGCGGGCAGGGACGGATCGAATTCTTCCTCAATCCGTGCCCCTTGACCTTTTGCTCCCCCCGCTGCCGAAATAATCGTGCTGGCCCGGCGGATCGTCTCGTGCAGGTTGCATGGCTCCACCGGGTCGGCGGTGCGGCGCGAGAGCGTCTGCATCTGGTCGATCAGCTTGGCAATGCGATCAACCTCATCGGCAATCAACATGGTCAGGGCGCGGTCGCTGCCCTCCACCTTGCGGGCCAGCAATTGCGCAGCGCCGCGAATGCCCGCCAATGGGTTCTTGATTTCATGGGCCAAAACTTCCGGCCCGCGCAGACGCCCGTCGCCATCCCCCGGCATCGACTGGCCCAACGGCTCGACCGTCGCGCTGTCGGCCAGAGTGACCATCAGCCAACCCGGCGCGTCCAAAACGGGCGTCGTGGCAATGTCGATCCGCCGCGCGCCCATCCCCAATACGTGCGCATCGACATGGCGCGCGCTGATCGGCGCATCGCTTTCATAAATGCGCTGCATCAACCTTTCATCGTCCAGCGCCACGACATCGGACAAAGAGCGACCCAACAATCGACGCTGGCTCTGGCCCAGAAACTGTTCCGCCGATGGATTGGCCATCGAAATCTTCTGCCCCGGCGCCAGCAGCATCACCGCCTGCGGCAGGCTGAGCAGCATACGGCGCGCATCGGGCGCCGGTGGAATCACATCGGTCTGTTCAGGCGCCATCAGGCCGCGTCTTGCAACAACGGCATATAGAATTCGTAGAGCGCCGCCTTCACGTCCTTGGGATCATCCATGAAATTGGCCTTGTTGCGGAATGCGGCCGACCCGTGCAGGCCATGGGTGTACCAGCCGATATGTTTGCGGAACATATTGACGCCGGTCTTGATGTCATAATGCGCCAACATATCCTCATAATGTTCAAGAATAACGGCATATTTTTCGGCCAATGAAGGTTCCGCCTTACGTTCACCCGTCGCCAGCCAATGCATCATCTGGCCCAGCAACCACGGACGGCCATAGGAACCACGACCGATCATCACACCATCGGCGCCGGATTGTTCAACGGCGGCGGTCACATCCTCGATTTCGCAAATGTCGCCATTGACGATGACGGGGATGTCTACCGCTTCCTTGACGTTGCGGACAAAGGCCCAATCGGCGGTGCCTTTATACATCTGATTGCGGGTGCGGCCATGAACGGTGATCATTTTCGCGCCCAGGTCCTGCGCAATCCGCGCCAGTTCAGGGGCGTTCAAACTGTCATGACACCAACCCATGCGCATCTTGACCGTAACGGGCAGGTCGACAGCTTTGACGCAAGCCTCGATCAGGCGGGCGGCCAGATCGGGCACACGCATCAATGCCGACCCAGCATCCCCATTGACGACCTTTTTCACCGGACAGCCCATATTGATGTCGATGATCGATGCGCCCTTGTCCGCGGCAATCTTGGCCGCTTCGGCCATCTGATCGGGTTCGCACCCGACCAATTGCATTGAAACGGGCTCCTCCATCGGGTCCCACGCGGCCTTTTGGATCGACTGGCGTGTTTCACGGATGGCCGCCGGCGAAGCGATCATTTCGGTGACATTCAACCCCGAACCATAACGCCGCACAATCCGGCGGAACGGCAGATCGGTGACAGCCGTCATCGGCGCCAGCACAACCGGGCAGTCAATCTGGACGGGGCCGATATGGATCGGCTTGAGGGCGGGCGGGGTCGGAGTGTCTATCATTGGGGCATGCCTAAAAAGTGGGCAGCGCATAAAGGATTGCGCGCCGCCCGGCAAGGGATTACCGGCGCGAACCATGAGCAGCGCCCCGACTCCAGAGATGGACCCTTCAGCGAATACACTCAAGGCCGCGATCATTGTGGCCGCAGGCGCAGGTTTGCGCGCAGGCCAGCCTTTGCCCAAGCAATTTGCCATGTGGCGGGGAAAGCCCGTGGTGCGCCATTCGGTCGAGCGTTTGATTGCGGCGGGCGTCGCGCCCATCGTGGTCGTCATTCCCGAAGGCGCGGATGAAGTGGCGGGACGGGCGCTTGATGGACTGCCTGTTCGGCTAGTCACGGGCGGGGCGTCGCGACAGGATTCGGTGCGCGCCGGGCTTGAAGCATTGGCCATAGACTCGCCCGCCATCGTTCATATCCATGATGCGGCGCGGCCGATCCTGCCCTTGGCGGTGGTGGAACGGCTGGAAAACGCGCTTTTGGCTCAACCCGGCGTGATTCCCGTCCTGCCTGTCGTAGACAGTTTGTGTAACGCGGCCGACAATCTGATGGGGGCCCCTGCCCGCCGCGAGGCCTTGCGCCGGGTCCAGACGCCGCAGAGCTTTCGCTTTGCCGATATTCTGGCCGCGCATCGCGCGTGGGACGGTCCAACCAATGCGGGTGATGATGCACAGGTTGCGCAGGCTTACGGCCTGAGCGTCGCGCTGGTTGATGGAGATGAGACCTTGCACAAGCTGACCTATGCCAGCGATTTCGCGCCCGCCATGCCGCCGGTGCGGATGGGAACGGGCTATGACGTCCACCGGCTCGAAGATGGCGAGGAATTGTGGCTGTGCGGGGTCAAGATCGACCACCACCAGGGTCTTGCCGGGCATAGCGATGCGGATGTGGCCATTCACGCGCTGGTCGATGCCATCCTCGGCGCCTGTGCCCGTGGCGACATTGGCCAGCATTTCCCGCCCAGCGATCCCCAGTGGAAGGGCGCGGCTTCGGATCGTTTCCTTGCCCATGCCGTGAAACTGGCCGGTGAAGCAGGCTATGCCATCGGCCATGTCGATGTCACCATCATTTGCGAAGCGCCCAAGATCGGCCCTCATCGCGATGCCATGCGCAACCGACTGGCCCAGATCATGGGCGTCGATGTCGCCGTGGTCAGTGTGAAGGCAACGACGACCGAAAAGCTGGGCTTTACCGGGCGCGGCGAAGGTATTGCCGCGCAGGCCGCCGCAACGCTGCTTCTGGCCTGATGGCGCGGATTTTCGCCCTGACGGCTTCGGCCCTGCTGGTGATGTCGCCGGGAATGGTGCGCGCCGCCGAGCCTTGCCTTGCCCCCGCCGAATTTTCCTCACTGGTGGGCTTTGCCATGCCTGGCACGATTGCGGGCGTGGCCCAGCGTTGCGGCCCCACTCTGCCCGAAGGCGCGTTTTTGCGTGGCCCGGCGCGGGGCATGATCGACCGCTATGCCGCCGTCAAACCCTCGCTGTGGCCCGGCGCCAAAGCCGCCATCGGCAAATTGAGCGCCAGTGCGCCCACCGACATTTCCGCCCTTTTGGGCCAATTACCCGATCCGCAACAACAACAGATCGTGGAAACCATGGTGACCGGCATGGTCGCCGAAAAACTGCCCATCGCCCGTTGCCCGGTATTGGACCGGTTGCTGGCGATCCTTTCCCCCCTGCCGCCTGAAAGCACGGCTGAGGCTATTGGCCTTGCCATTGGTTTGGGCTCGCGCGCTGGACAGGCGCGTATTGGCAAAATCGTGATTTGCACACCATGAACAATGCATCCTTCTTCTCCCCCGAAATCCTCGAACTTGCCGCGCAGGTGATTGCCGAAAATGCGGCGATCGGGCGCAAGGTCGTGCTGGCGGAAAGCTGCACCGGGGGGTTGGTCTCGGCCGCGCTGACAGAAATTGCCGGGTCGTCCTCGGTGGTGGAATGCGGTTTCGTTACTTATTCCAACCAGGCAAAGAAGCAGTTGCTGTCGGTTTCGCCCGATATCATCGACACGTTTGGCGCGGTATCCTGCGCCTGCGCATGGGCGATGGCGCAGGGCGCGCTGAACAATTCGGACGCCGATGTCGCCGTCGCGATCAGCGGTATTGCCGGCCCCGATGGCGGCACCGCGCAAAAGCCCGTTGGTCTGGTGGTCTTTGCCAAGGCCGAACGCAACAGCGAAGAAGTTCTGGCCGAGGAACGTTTCTTTGCCCCGACCGGGCGCAGCGAAATTCGCGCTGAAGCCGTCAAGGTCGCGCTCGAACTGCTCTTGCCGAAGATGGAAGCCCCGGCCGAAGAGGAATAATCCTCAACGCCGGGGCGCTGCGTTTAGAGCGTTTTCCGTTCAAGCTGACGCGAACGGAAATGCGACGCTCTAGGCAGGCTCGCCATAGAGTTTGGCCGCACGCTCTTCAAAAGCGGTCACCATCTTGCGAAACGCCTTGTCAAAATATTGCCCGGCAAGGCTTTCGAACAAGGGGTTCCGGAAGGTGAAGCTGACGTCAAATTCCAGCTCGCAGCCGCCCTCGACATCACGAAATTGCCAATGATTGTCCAGATCGCGCATCGGCCCGTCAAGGTAATGCACGGTTAATTCACGCGGCGCGTCAAACACCACGCGGCTGGTGAATTTTTCACGCAGCATTTTAAAGCCGACCAGCATGTCGGCCACCATTTCGCGACCGTCATTGCTCTTGACGCGCGTGGCGACGACCCAGGGCAGGAATTCGCCATACTTGCCCACATCGGCCACGAGATCAAACATCTGCTTGGCGGAATAGGGCAAGCGGCGGGTTTCATGGATACTCGGCATCGCGGATTAAGCCTTGGCTGCGGCCTTGGCGAGCTTGGCCTCGCGTGCGGCGCGCATTTCGGCAAAGTCCTTGCCAGCGTGATAGGACGAACGGGTCAGCGGGCTGGCCGCGACCTGAAGGAAACCCTTGGCACGGGCAATCGCGCCATAGGCGTTGAATGCGGCCGGCGTGACGAATTCCTTGACCTCGGCATGTTTGGGCGTCGGGCGCAGATATTGGCCCATGGTCAGAAAGTCGATCTGGGCGCTGCGCATGTCATCCATCACCTGATGGACTTCCAAACGCGTTTCACCAAGGCCGAGCATGATGCCACTCTTGGTAAAGATCAGCGGGTTATGGGCTTTTACCTCTTCGAGCAGACGGAGCGAAGAATAATAGCGCGCGCCGGGACGAATGGTCGGATAGTTGCGGGGAACCGTTTCCAGATTGTGGTTGTACACATCCGGCCCGGCGGCAACGATGGCCTCGATCGCAGGGCGCATCTTGTTGCGAAAATCCGGGGTCAGGATCTCGATCGTCGTGTTGGGCGTCGTGCGGCGCAATTCGTTGATGACCTTGACGAACTGGCTGGCGCCGCCGTCGGGCAAATCGTCGCGGTCGACCGAGGTGATCACGATATGCTCCAGCCCCAGCTTGGCGGCGGCTTCGGCGACATGGGCCGGTTCGTTGACATCCACCTTACGCGGCATGCCGGTCTTGACGTTGCAAAATGCGCAGGCGCGGGTGCAAACATCGCCAAGGATCATCACCGTGGCGTGCTTCTTGGTCCAGCATTCGCCGATGTTGGGGCACGCGGCCTCTTCACACACCGTATTCAGCCCCAGCCCACGCATCAGGTCGCGCGTGGCGCCATATTCCCGGCTGACGGGCGCTTTAACGCGGATCCAGTCGGGCTTGCGCTGGGTTGCAGGCTTGGAATCGGGCGAAGGAGGGGTGGAGAGCTCGTTCATGGCCTGCCAGATAGGCGCATGACGCGCCTCTTTCCAGAGCTAAGTTTATGCTGGCCTTTGGCAATGCTTCGGGGCAATCGACGGGCCAAGGATGCGGCTTGCGGCGAATCTTTGCCCGATGCTGCCCCTCAACCGCTTTCATCGTCAGGAGAACGACATGTCAGATACGGGTAACGCCCCCGCAACCCCGCCCCTTGACCGTCTTATCGCCGGATATCGCCGTTTTCGCGAAACCGGATGGACCCCGCACCGCGCCCGTTGGAGCGAATTGGGCGAAGGCCAGCAGCCGCAGGTCATGGTGATCGCCTGTTCCGACAGCCGCGTCGACCCTTCGCAGATTTTCGACGTCGATCCGGGCGAAATCTTTGTGGTGCGCAATGTCGCTGCTCTGGTCCCGCCGTTCGAAACCACGCCGGGGCATCATGGTGTGTCGGCGGCGCTGGAATTTGCGGTGCAGGTGTTGAAGGTCCGCGAAATCATCGTCATGGGCCACGGCCTTTGCGGTGGCTGCAAGGCGGCGCTGACGCAGGAATTGCAAGGCACCGAACCGGGTCAGGGCGGCTTTGTCGCCGACTGGATTGCGCTGCTCGACGAAGCGCGCGATTCGGTGGCGCATGTTCATGGCACCACCGGCCGCCCCGCCGAACGCGCCATGGAACAGGCCGGCGTCAAGGTGAGCCTGGAAAACCTGCGCACCTTCCCCTGCGTTCAGCAAAAGGAGGCCAAGGGCACCCTCACCCTGCGCGGCGCCTTCTTTGCCATTTCGGATGGCGTGCTGCACCTGCTGGACGAAAGCACCGGCGAATTCGCCCCGGTTGAATAAAGAAAAGGGGCGGCGGTTTCCCGTCGCCCCTCTCCTATTTCCAAGGCGTTAGCCTTACTTGCCAGCGGCCTTCTGCGCCGCATAGAGCGACCAGAGTTCAGCCATCGGCTTACGCGGACCTTCGACTTGAGCCAGCGTCGCCTGCGCACCGGCATAGTCGCCAGCATCAACCTGCGCGATGCCCAGACGGGTCAGGACGACCGGCTTGTCCACGCCCGGCTTGTTCAGAGCGATCTTGTACAGATCAATCGCCTTGGCCGATTCGCCATAGGACAGGAAGGCGTCGCCAGCACCGGCAACCGTGCCAACCGTGGCGGCAGGCGCACGAGCGTCCTTTTCAAAGCCGGGCAGCGAGGCCTTGTCGGGGCCGATACGCGTGGTCGCGGTCTTGAGCGCTTCGGCATAGAAGGTCTTGGACGCATCCAGCTTGCCCGAGGCAACGCCCGCTTCGATCACAGCCTTCACTTCGGCCGGGTTACGGCGAGCGTCAGCGGCCTGCACAAATTCGCCATAGTCGCGTTCTTCAGCCCAGCTGTTGGTGCGGGCCATCAGGCGCATCAGGTCGATCGTGTCCTGCGAGGGCAGTTGGCCCAGATCGCGCAGCACGGCGATGGCAGCCGACCAGCTCTTGGTGACGGGATAGGCCTTGACCAGACCGGTCGAGAACTTCACCGCCTGAGCATAGTCACGGCTTTCATAGGCAAAGCCCAGACCGCGGCGATACCAGTTTTCAGGCGCCGCCGTACCAGCAATTTCGATGGCCTTGTTCAGCTCGTCAAAACCGGCCTTGGTCTGCTTTTCCTCGAAATTGATTTCGGCCAGCCAAACATGGGGTTCAGCTTCCTTGTTACCGGCCGCGATCGAGGCATCAAGGTTCTTGCGGGCGCCCGCATTGTCCTTGGCCTGCAGCGCCATCTGGGCCAGCGCAAAGTGCAGCTTGGGCAGGAGGTCAGGCGGGGTCTTGCCGCTGTCGACCATCAACTGGATGCCCTTGCCCTGAAGCGCGTCGTCCTTGGCCAGGCTGCCAAGCTGAATGCCCCAGTTACCTGCGGTGAACTTGTCATCGGGCTTGGTCGCGGCGGCCAGAACCTTGTCATACTGCGTGCGCAGATCGGCAATGCCTTCGGGGCTGGGCGCCTTCTTCACCTTTTCCAGAGCGGTCTGAAAAGGCACGCCAACGGCCAGGAACGGCTTGGAGAGATCGGGACCGGCCGGCGCCGCCATAGCGGGGGCAGACACCATCACGCCAGCGCCCGCCACGGGCAAGGCCAGCGCCACGGCCAATGCAAGGCGCGAAAGGGAAAGCTTCATTGCAATGTATCTCCTCTTGGCATGGGCCACCACCGTGCCCCCCCAAACTGAACGTTGCGCTAGTTAAGGCAAAATGCCGTCAATGCAACTATCGGCGTAATGAGCCATCGCGTGTGAACCGCGATTGAACTACGACTTTGTGCGCATTCACATTGGGCATTGCAATGACGCCGCCATGACAAATGCGCGCCCGATTGTGGAAAACGCTGGCAATATAGGCTGATGGTGCGCGCAAATGCTGGCCATAGGCGACGCCATGGCCTAGAGACAGTGCACCCCGGGCCATGCCCTAAAACAAACCAAAGATTGAAGCACGCGCGTGAGCGACGAAAACACCCTTTCTGCCAGCCCCATGGGCGAATTCACCCGCGTCGACATCGTCGACGAGATGAAGACGAGCTATCTCGATTACGCGATGAGCGTGATCGTGGCGCGCGCCTTGCCCGATGTGCGCGACGGCCTGAAGCCCGTGCATCGCCGTATTCTGTGGACGTGCCATGAAAATGGCTTCACCCACTCAAAGGCCTATCGCAAATCGGCGCGTATCGTCGGTGACGCGATGGGTAAATATCACCCGCATGGCGACGCGGCGATCTATGATGCCCTTGCGCGCATGACGCAGGACTGGTCGATGCGCCTGCCGCTGATCGATGGTCAGGGTAACTTCGGATCGATGGACCCTGATCCGCCGGCCTCGATGCGTTATACCGAAGCGCGTCTGGCCAAGGTGGCCGACAGCCTGCTGGCCGATATTGACAAGAACACCGTCGATTTCGTCGACAACTATGACGGGTCGGAGAGCGAACCGCAGGCCCTGCCCGCGCGTTTCCCCAACCTGCTGGTCAATGGCGCGGGCGGTATCGCGGTCGGCATGGCCACGAACATTCCGCCGCACAATCTGGGCGAAGTGATCGATGGCTGTCTGGCCACGATCGACAATCCGGCAATCACCACCGATGAATTGATGAAGATCATTCCGGGGCCGGACTTTCCGACCGCTCCGTTGATCCTTGGTCAGGGCGGCGCACGAAACGCCTATAACACCGGGCGCGGCAGCATTATCATGCGTGCGCGCCATGTGATTGAAACGGGACGCAATGATCGCCGCTCGATCGTGCTGACCTCGATCCCCTATCAGGTGGGCAAATCGGGTCTGGTCGAAAAGATCGCCGAGGCGGCCAAGGAAAAGCGCATCGAGGGCATTTCCGACATCCGCGACGAATCGAACCGCGAAGGCGTGCGCGTCGTCGTCGATTTGAAGCGCGATGCCACGCCCGAGGTCGTGCTCAACCAGATCTGGCGCAACACGCCTGCACAGTCCAGCTTCCCGGCGAATATGCTGGCCATCCGTGGCGGTCGTCCGGAAGTGCTGGGGCTGAAGGACATCCTCACCTCCTTCATCGCCTTCCGCGAAGAAGTCATCACCCGCCGCACCAAGTTTGAATTGAACAAGGCGCGCGATCGGGCGCATATCTTGCTGGGCCTGGTGATCGCGGTCACCAATCTGGACGAGGTGGTGCGCATCATCCGCGGTTCGCCCAATCCGGGCGCGGCGCGTGCGGCCCTGTCGGCGCGCGAATGGCCGATGGGCGAGATTGCTTCGTACATCCGTCTGGTTGAAGCGATTGAGGAAGGCAGCGATGAACTGTCGGCTCCCACCTATCGCCTGAGCGAAACGCAGGTGAAGGCGATCCTCGACCTGCGCCTGCACCGTTTGACCGCTCTTGGCCGCGACGAAATCGGCGCCGAACTGGAAGAACTGGCCAAGGCGATTGCCGAATATCTCTCGATTCTGGGTGATCGTGCCAAGCTCTATGGCGTGATCCGTCAGGAGTTGATCGAGGTGCGCGCCGCATTCGCCACGCCGCGCGTGTCGGAAATCACCGCCGCCGCCGATGGCATCGATGACGAAGATCTGATCGAGCGCGACGACATGGTCGTGACCGTGACGATGGACGGCTATATCAAGCGCACCCCGCTCAGCACGTTCCGCGCCCAGGCGCGCGGCGGCAAGGGCCGCGCCGGCATGGCCACCAAGGATGAGGATGCCGTGGGGACGATGTTCGTCACCACCACCCACAATCCGGTGCTGTTCTTCTCAACCGCGGGCAAGGTCTATCGCCTCAAGGTTTACAAGCTGCCCGAAGGCGGTCCGGCCACGCGTGGTCGCCCCATCGTCAACATGCTGCCCGCGCTGGACAAGGATGAGACGATTGCCACCGTGCTGCCGCTGCCGGAGGATGAGGCCGATTGGGGCGCTCTGTCGGTCGTATTCGCCACGGCCAAGGGCAATGTCCGCCGCAACAGCATGGACGCTTTTGCCAACATTCCGTCCAACGGCAAATTCGCCATGCGCTTTGACGAAGGCGATGATGATCGCTTGATCGGCGTGGCGCTGTTGTCAGAAGATGACGATGTGCTGCTCGCCTCGCGTCAGGGCAAGGCGATCCGCTTTGCCGGGGACGATGTGCGCGAATTCACCAGCCGTACCTCGACGGGCGTGCGCGGTATGTTGCTCAAGGGTGATGACGAGGTGATCTCGCTCTCGATCCTTCACCGCGTCGATGCCAGCGCCGAAGATCGCGAGGAATATCTGAAGTTCGCCCCGTGGAAGGGTGAACGCGAGGGTGAACCTTCGCTGTCGCCGGAATATATGGCCGAACTGGCCGCGCGTGAGGAATTCATCCTGACGGTCTGCGCCAATGGCTATGGCAAGCTGTCCTCGGCCTATGAATATCGCCGGACGGGCCGCGGTGGTCAGGGGATCACCAATATCGACAATATCGCCCGCAACGGCAAGGTCGTGGCCAGCTTCCCCGCAGTTCAGGCCGACCAGTTGATGCTGGTGACGGATCAGGCCAAGATGATCCGTCTGCCGCTGACATCACTGCGCGTGATCGGGCGCGGATCGGCGGGCGTGCGCCTGTTCAACGTGGCCGATAATGAACATGTCGTTTCGGCGGTTCGTTTGGCCGAGAGCGAAACCGAGGAAGAAGGCGGCGAAGAAGCAACGCCTGAAGCAACGGCGCCCGAAGGGGAAGCAGGCGAATGAGCCTGCCGCCTGTTGCCCACAAGGTCCTGACTGCGCCGCAAATGGCGCAGTTTCTGGCCGATGGCGTGTTCAAGGGCGCGCCGGTCGATCTGGCCGATGGCTATATCCACCTTTCCGCCGAGCCGCAGTTGGCCGAAACCATCGACAAGCATTTCGCCGGAATGGACGATCTGTTTATCGCGACGGTCGACCTGGCGGCGCTGGGCGATGCCGTAAAGTGGGAAGTTTCGCGCGGCGGGGCACTGTTCCCGCATATTTACGCGGATCTGCCGCTGTCGGCCGTTTTGGCGCATGGGGCGTTGGTGCGGGCCGCCGATGGTTCGGTGGTATTGCCGGCGGCATAAGGGTTTAGATGCGAGGGTCTAGACCCTCGCGCTCCCATTAATGTCTGCGCGGCGCGATAAATTCGGCGTTGCGTCTTGGACGCGAAATTGGAAAGCCTGCGGCACGGATAGCTCGAACCTGTCCGCGCCGCAGGCTTTCATCATTAAACCCACAACGTGGCCAACCATCCACCACCCCATTAATGGGATTGCAAAGGGCACCCGCCCTTTGCCCGCCGGAGGCACCTTTCTTTCCCCAACCTTGCCCCTTCCCCCCACAATAGCTAAAGCCCCGCCCCATGACATATGACGTACACATCATCGGCGGCGGTCTGGCGGGAACCGAGGCGGCTTGGCAATTGGGCAAGCGCGGTTTCAAGGTACGCCTTTCAGAAATGCGCGGAACCGGAGAGCGCAGCCCCGCGCATCAGGGCGACGGTCTAGCCGAACTGGTGTGTTCCAATTCGCTGCGCAGCGATGATGATACAGCCAATGCGGTGGGTCTGCTGCATTACGAAATGCGTCAACTCGACAGCCTGATCATGCGTGCGGCGGATAAGGCGCGGGTTCCGGCGGGGTCCGCTCTGGCCGTCGACCGCGATGTGTTCAGCGACACGATTGAGGCAGAGTTGACCGCCCTGCCCAATCTGACCCTTACGCGGGAACGGATCGACACGCTGCCCGATGCGGGCCTGACGATTGTGGCGACCGGGCCTTTGACGGCGGCATCGTTGGCCGAAAAGATCGGCGCGGCGACCGGTGCGGACAGCCTTGCCTTTTTCGACGCCATCGCGCCCATCGTCTATGCTGAAACGATCAACATGGACATCGCCTGGCGCGCGGCCCGTTGGGACAAAGGGGCCGAAGCCAGCATCGCGCTGGGATCGGACGGCAAGGATTACATCAATTGCCCGATGAACAAGGCCGAATATCTGGCCTTTCGCGAAGAATTGCTGACCGGCGAAAAGACCGTGTTCAAGGAATGGGAGGCCAACACCCCCTATTTCGACGGCTGTATGCCCATCGAGGTCATGGCCGAGCGTGGCGAGGATACTTTGCGCTTTGGCCCGATGAAGCCGGTGGGGCTGGACGATCCACGCACCGGGCGCTGGCCCTATGCGGTGGTGCAGTTGCGACAGGATAACAAGCTGGGCACTTTGTTCAACATGGTCGGTTTTCAAACCAAGTTGAAATATGCCGAGCAGACCCGCGTGTTCCGCATGATTCCGGGCCTTGAAAATGCCGAATTTGCGCGGCTGGGCGGTTTGCACCGTAACACGTTCCTCAATTCGCCGACCTTGCTGGACCGCCAACTGCGCCTGAAATCCTCGCCGCACATCCGCTTTGCCGGACAAATCACCGGCTGCGAAGGCTATGTCGAAAGCGCGAGTGTCGGCATGTTGGCCGGTATCATGACAGCGTGTGAACTGGCCGGTCGCGCTTGGACCGAACCGCCGCGCACAACGGCGTTGGGCGCGCTGCTCGCCCATATTACGGGCGATGCCGAAGCCGACACCTATCAACCGATGAACATCAATTTCGGGCTTTTCCCGCCGATCATCACGGAAAAGAAGATCAAGAAAGCAGGCCGCAAACTGGTCTATACCGAGCGTGCCAAGGGCGATCTGGCGCCTTGGGTTCCCACCATCATATGAGGCTGGATCAGGATGGCGCCGAATTATTTTCCGGCGCCGCCCATGACGCACTTGCAACATTGCTCCGGCTGAGTGACAGCCTGCCGCAGGATCAGGCCGGTGTCAGACTTTATAACAATCCAGCGCTGCAAAAAATCCTTGGTCCGACCGGAGCGATCTTGTCATTGGCGCAAGGCGTTTTAGGGCCTTTGGCACGCCCGCTTCGCGCCCTGATGTTCGACAAATCGGCAAAGGCCAATTGGGCCCTCGGTTGGCATCAGGATCGTACGATTTGTGTCCGTGAGCGTCACGAAATGCCAGGGTTTGGCCCATGGACCATGAAATCAGGCCAGCATCATGTCGCGCCGCCTGCTGAATCGCTGGCGCAAATGGTGACGATGCGCATTCATCTTGATGATATTGGCATGGACAATGCCCCACTTCTGATCGCGCCGCGCTCTCATGTCTTAGGCAGCGTAGCCGAAACTGACATTCCCAACCTCGTTCAAAAATTGGGGACATATCCCTGTCTGGCAAAAGCAGGCGACGTCTGGATCTATCGCACCTTGATCCTTCATGCTTCGGATCGGGCCATTAATCCCACGCGCCGCCGCGTTCTACAGGTCGATTTCGCGGCATTCGACCTGCCATCCGGCCTTGAATGGTCGGGGATTTAATCCTCGTCATCATCCCCATTCTTTTGCGGCCCCGGCTTTCCACATGCGCATTGGGCGGATTTCGCGCGCGATCTTTCGGCTTTTTGGGCATCCTGCGCGGCGTAATAGGCGTTCAATTCCGCGCGGCTGAGGATGCCATCGCCGTTCCGGTCGATTTCCTTGAACCGGTTGGAGGTTTTGACCGCCCATTCCTCGAAACTCAGCAAATTGTCATGGTTGAGGTCCAGTTTCTGAAACGCCTTTACGCGGGTGGACAGCATTTCATTGCGGTTGATTGTGCCGTCCCGATTGCGGTCATAACGGTTAAAGCGGCGATCTTCCTTCGATACCTCTTTCTTGACCGCGTTGGGCAGAGCGGCCCCGCGACCATGCGGATCGGCCTCTGGCAGAGCGATGGTGTTGTCGGCCTGCGGCTCTGCCGCCAACGGCAAAGGCGCGGCATGTTCAAGGTTGGCGCGCCCCTGCCACCAGAAAAAACCAGCCCCGACCAAGGTCAGCGCCGACACTGCACCAATCACAATCCTGCTCATCACCCCTCCGATTTATGGTGGAGAGTACCTTAGATACCGAGGATGCCAAGTCGCAAAAGGGTGAAAAGTGAAATGTTTTCCGCGCCCTGCACGCCCCCCTTGGTGCGTGCGGCCAGACCGTGAAGGACAACCAAAGGGCGCATCGCACGTGACAGACGCGCTCCCTTCCAACGGTGAGCCTCGACCAATTCGGCCAGAAGAAGTTGCTCCTGCGCATCGCCAATATGCGAGGCAAGATCGGACAGCGCCCAGCCACGCGCCATTTCCTCGCCGCCCTTGCCCAAAGCGGCGCAAGCGGTGACCCTGCCGTGTATCCATGTTTCAAACGCGTCTACGGGCAATGGCGCATCCCCCAACAACGCCTCCCACCCATCGACCAGCGCGATCAAGGCCCCATGCCCATCTTGCCAGCACTTCAAGGCTGCCAGAAGCGGCTCGCCCTTGGGCCAGTTCGCAGACGAATCGCGCAGGCGATCACGCCACCATGCCAGACGCATTTGCGCCAAAATTGGCTCACGCGCGCTGCGCACCACGCCAGCCAGACGTATGTCCAAAGCCAGCAGCGTCAACCAACGATCACGCGTGGATGCCGGGGCATAGGCAACAGCAAGGCGCCATGGCGCGGGCAAACTATCAAGAAGATCCTGAGACATCGGGGGCCACTTAGCCCAACCCCGCCACGATTACAGCCCCAGATCCGCCATTTCCTGCGTTTCGGGCCACAACATATCGACCATCGCGTCCAGTTCGGTAAAATCGACCTGCTTTTGCATGGGGTCAAATCGGTTCAGGATGATTGGCTGCGAATGCGGGTTCAACAGTCGGCGTCGCAACGCCTTTTGCAGCAGCGTCAGACGCTGTACCGCTTCAACCGTGGCCATTTCCGAGGCCTTGGCACGGTACACAGACCACCGCGCTTCGACCTGGCCCACACGTTCCATCACCAGGGCATTGTAATCGCGATGCGGCCCGCGGTGCATCGGCAATCCCATCCTGATCGCAGCGGAATGATTGGAAGGCAGAAGCAGGCCATTGCTGCGAAAATCGTCAAAACCAAAGCGATCGCGGCCGATTGTGTCCAGCATCGGCCCAAAGCAACGCTGATTGAGCAATTGTTTTGGCAACAGATGATGGCGTTGCAGACCCGGATCATAGTCTGGACCGGCCGTATGGTTAACCGATCGAAATGAGAGAAAATGTCTGGCCCGATAACGTAGGCTGTTGATGACGTGACTTTCCGAAAGAGCAGCCCCTGTCACAGCCAGAGGCGTCGATTTAGCGACATGACGAATCAACGTTTTCGACATACCCTTAATAATTTTCCATTTTCCTCGGGAAACACCCCGAGAATATCCCCTTCCGGCCCTTCAACTTCGACAGGTTCGACCACCTTCCACCCACCCACCAAACTGTGGATAAGTCGAACGGCGATCTTGCCAGCCAAGCCGGGCTGTTTTGCCAGAAGTGGATCGATACATAGTTCGAGTCCAGTAAAAAAACTTAGCCCCGAACTACGAACGGCCCCGGAGGCATCGCGCGACAAGGCCGTGAGCCCCAACGCCGGGAACGCCCCGCCCGTTAACCACGATGGGATAATGCGCCGAAAATGTTCTGCGCTCATCAACGTCTGGGCCGCGCCCCATGCCACGCCGGTTGCACCGGGTAAATCCAATAAAGCCAGTGCGATAGCGGCCATACCTCGAATTACGGGGATTTGGGTCCGTCCGCCGCCAAGATGCTCCCCCGGCGTCAATCGCAACCATCCAGATTGCGCCAGATCGACATTCGCATCGACGCCATACCGAACGGATACATCAGGAACGCTGCCATTCCCGGACAGGCCGGACAAGTCGAACGTCAATCCACTTGAAAGCAATTCAAGCCAGTCGCCATCATCAAACGGTTGATGAGTAACTGTAAAAATGCTGGCGGCATGGCCACCTTGGGCCAAAAGAGCAAAAACCGCCGCCCCGTTGGGAATGTTTTCCAACGGAAACTGAATATAAAAAGCGGACGTGGCGGCAGCAGGTACTGTCATGAACTCAATCGCGCGTTGGCCCCCCAAAGAAATCACATTCGAACATCTGCTATGGCATTTTACCTTGTGCAGCGTCGAGTCTTGCACATTCGTTAACCGGAATGGCACGGACAGGCCGAATCATACTTTACGATTTATGATCTGATGTTCTTAACGAAAACCCTACCCTTTCTGTCGAGGCAAACATGCTCTAATCGCATCCGTCATGCACCCAGAATTGACCCAATGGATCCGCCCCGAAGCATCTCTTTCCGGCAAGGCCTGGCGCTGGCGCGGCGGCAATATGGATATGGCGCAAGGCGCTGCTGGCGGATTGAATGACGATATCGTCACGCAATTGCTGCTGGCCCGCGGCGTTGCGCGTGATGATCTGCCCCGGCATCGCGCGCCCACCTTGCGCGCGTTCCTGCCCGATCCGTCCGAATTTCAGGACATGGAAAAAGCGGCAGAAAGAATCGCCGACGCCATCACGCGCCGTGAAGCCATTACCATATACGGCGATTATGACGTTGACGGGGCAACCAGCGCGGCCTTGATGATCCGCCTGATCCGTATGCTGGGCCATGACGCCCGGCACTATATCCCCGACCGCCTGCTCGAAGGCTATGGCCCGACCGGAGAGGCGCTGGTGCGACTGGGGACCGAAGGGGCACAATTGATCGTCACGGTTGATTGTGGGGCCATGGCGCATGAGGCGTTGGCCATGGCGGCTCAGGCCGGTGTCGATGTCATTGTCGTTGATCACCACAAATGCAGCGCCGAATTGCCGCAGGCGGTCGCTCTGGTTAACCCAAATCGATTGGACGAGAGCGATATTGGCGCGGCCCATGGGCATCTTGCAGCGGTGGGCGTGGCCTTTCTGCTCAGCGTCGCCTTGGTGCGGGTGCTGCGCGGGCGTGGATGGTTCAAGGATCGTGCGGAGCCGGACCTCTTTGCGCTGCTCGATCTGGTGGCTCTGGGCACGGTGGCGGACGTGGCGGCGCTGCATGGGCTTAACCGCGCACTGGTGGCGCAAGGGCTTAAAGTCATGGGCCGGCGCGAGAATATAGGCATGGCCGCGCTGATTGATGCCAGTCGCCTGAACCGCGCACCGACAGCCACCGACCTTGGCTTTGCCTTGGGGCCGCGTGTGAACGCCGGTGGGCGCGTTGGCGAGGCGACGCTGGGCGTACGGCTGCTGACCACACAAGACGCCGAGGAGGCGCGTGAAATCGCCGCACAGCTATCCCGCCTGAATGAAGAACGCCGTTCGATCGAAATGGCCGTTCAGGAGGCCGCAGAAGCGCAGGTCGAACGCCAAGGCAATCGCAGCGTCATGGTGCTGGCCGGCAAGGGTTGGCATCCCGGCGTCATCGGCATTGTGGCGGGGCGCCTCAAGGAAAAGACCGGCAAGCCCACGCTGGTTATCGCGCTGGACGATGAAGAAGGGGGTTACGGCAAGGGGTCGGGGCGTTCGATTTCGGGCGTCGATCTTGGTGCGGCCATTATTGGCGCGCGTGAATTGGGCTATCTGGTGGCAGGTGGCGGTCATGCGATGGCCGCAGGTTTGACCGTATCGCCCGACAAACTGGATGATTTTGCCCAGTGGCTGGACGACAGGCTGGCCGGTGATGTGGCCCGGGCGCAGGGGGCGCAATCGCTTTTGCTCGATCTGGCCGTGGCGCCGCGCGGGCTGCATCCCGATCTGGTCGAATTGCTGGAGAGCGCCGGCCCCTATGGCATGGGTTGGCCGGGACCGCGTGTGGCCGTCGGGCCGGTGCGCGTGGTCAAGGCCGATGTCGTGGGCGCCGATCACCTGCGGCTGATCGTGCGGGGCGAAGATGGCGCCAGTTTCAAAGCGATGGCTTTCCGCGCCGCGCAAACCGACATGGGCCAGACCTTGCTGCATGGCGATGGCGGGCGAAAGCTGTGGTTGGCGGGTCGTGCGCGAATCGATGATTGGGGTTCACGCCGCGCGGCCGAATTGCATGTCGATGATGCGGCATGGGCCGATTGAACGCAAAACATTGGTATTTAACGGTTTTTGATATTTTTTTCGTTTTTTCCGATAGTAACGCGATTTGAGGCTTGACCAATCGCCCCCCTCTTCATAAATGCGCGGCCTCACAACGGCGCAAGCCAACGTGGCCCCTTCGTCTAGCGGTTAGGACGCGGCCCTTTCACGGCTGAAACACGAGTTCGATTCTCGTAGGGGTCACCATTATATAGCCTGCCTTGGC